>JBCDGY010000021.1:0-21982 GCA_039414375.1 Bacteroidota bacterium
ACATTAAATTTGGCGACAGGATACCACTGATATTAAACACTAATCCCTTTGGGGCTAGCCCCAAAGGGATTGAGTCAAAAGACAGAGTTTAATTTACAGACCCGAAAATTTATCTCATTACCTCTAATATGACCTTCTCAGCTGGATTAGTCACCGCGGCGCGTATAAAGTACTTTCCTGGAAATAGACTTGTAATCGTTGGAGAACAAGTTGGTGATAATTTAAAATTTTGGGCTGAGGGAGATTATTATACATTACCTTATTCTAGAATTGAAATTCAAGACTCAAAATATGAACACGATTGGAAGGATAATACTTTTCATTTTGGACGGACATTTTGGTTTAATGCACTTTACGGAGTTCCTGCTAAGCATCTTAAAGTCGATAAAAATATTTCAATGAGTTTTGAAGATTATATCGCATTACGAGACCCTATTTTAGAATGGATTTTAAACAATAAATAGTAAAAGAATAATGTACTTAAAACCTATTTGAAAGATTGATTTAAAAAACTATTTAATGTCTGGATTTCAGCACATTAACGATGTCTTTTAAACTAAAACCTTTGGCCTGTAAGAGAATTAAAAAATGGAATAATAAGTCTGCTCCTTCATTTAGGAACAGTTTATCATTATCGTCCTTAGCTTCAATTACGGTTTCTACCGCTTCTTCTCCTACTTTTTGAGCTATTTTGTTGATTCCTTTTCGAAAGAGTGATGCGACATAGCTTTTTTTATCTTCCGATTTTGCTTTTCGTGAGGCTATAATGTCTTCTAAGTGCGATAGAAAGCCATAGGTTTGAATATTATCTTCTCCCCAGCAGGTATCCGTACCCGTATGGCAAACGGGCCCTATAGGATTGGCCTTTACCAATAGGGCGTCGTTGTCACAATCCACAGATATGGCAACCAATTCTAAAAAGTGACCACTCTCCTCCCCTTTTGTCCAAAGTCTTTGCTTGCTACGACTATAAAAAGTGACTTTTTTGGTATCCTGAGTTTTTTGTATCGCAGCTTCATTCATGTATCCCAACATAAGTACATTTTTGGTTTGCGCGTCTTGTATAATCGCTGGAACTAACCCATTTCCCGATTTTTTAAAGTCAACTTGCATAAGGGTGTTTTTAAAATGAATTTTATGTGACAAATAATTGAATTACTTAAAGTCTAACAGGTATTTTATTTTGCGCTAAGGTTTGCTTTAAATCTTTGATTGCAATCTCCTTAAAGTGAAATACACTGGCTGCCAAAGCGGCATCAGCTTTTCCTTGTGTAAAAGTATCTGTAAAATGGCCGATGGTACCCGCTCCACCGGAAGCTATAACTGGAATATTTACCATTGATGATAATTGGGCTAAAGCCTCATTAGCGAATCCGTTTTTGGTACCATCGTGGTCCATACTGGTAAACAAAATCTCACCAGCTCCACGTGCCGCCACTTCCTTACCCCAATCAAACAAATCTAATACGGTGGGTACCTTACCCCCTACAAGATGCACTTTCCACTGTCTTTGTATTTGTTTGGCATCAATGGCTACTACAATACATTGTGAGCCAAATTTAGCGACCAACGCATTGATTAATTCTGGATTGCGAACCGCTGCCGAGTTAATAGACACCTTATCGGCACCGTTTTTAAGCATTATATCTACATCTTCTATAGCCGAAATACCCCCACCTACGGTAAAGGGAATGTTCAAACGTTCTGCCACCCGATACACTAAGTCTGATAGGGTCTTGCGTTTTTGAGCGGTGGCCGAAATATCCAAGAAAACCAATTCATCAGCACCTTCATCGGCATATCGTTGTGCCAACTCCACAGGATCTCCAGCATCTCGTAGGTTAATAAAATTGACACCCTTAACGGTTCTTCCGTCCTTAATATCTAAACAGGGAATGATTCTTTTTGTTAACATGGTCTCTTTTCTAAGGGTAAGTATTGTACTTACCTAAAATTCTTTTACTGTGATTGATACGCGATACTATATGCTTTTAGTACGAGTTATGTTTCACGCATCGTTTTTTACGTTGAGGTCAGCGCCATCATAAAAGCCTAATGGTTTGTTGTGCAATTGCTTTACCCAAAAAGCGATTTGACCGGTATGATACGAAAAGTGTTCCACCACATGGATCATATTTCCAATCCCTGAAAAAGAAAACCCTTGCACCTGACGATAGGCTAGCAAGCGTTCCCTAGTAACACTTTGAAAGGTGTTGATAACTTTAGCAACGGTAATGGTCAGTTTTTCAAGAAGTTCTGATTTGGAGAGACCTCCGATCGTAGAAAATTCTAAGTCTCGGTTTCTATCATCGGGATCGTTGTTTAAAGAGGCCAAACCGTACTGGGTCATGTTACCACAGAGATGTAAAATAAGATTGCCTACACTATTAAGGGAAGTATTTGGTCTTTGCCAAACTTGTTCCTCGGTCAAGCTTTCCATAGCGATGCGCACCATACGCAGCGATTCTTCCATGCGATACCGACAGCTCTGCACGAATTCTTCTTGAAATGCTTGGGCTTCATCCATTTGCTACAATATATTGTTCCAACTGCTTTAAGGTGATTCGCTGCTCATAAATAGCCTTGCCAATAATGACCCCTTCACAACCGATTTCGGCCAGTTTTGGTAATTCCTCAAATGCGGAAATCCCCCCGCTTGCGATCAAGTGGATGCCATTTTCGGTAATGTCCATTACCCCGTTACTTCTAATTTCGGTACGTGTTACTTGGGTGGCTTTCAACAATTGCGCATAAAGATCAAAAGCAGGTCCTTGTAACATTCCATCCTTAGAGATATCGGTACAGATTACATAGGCAACCCCTTTTTTTTGAAAAGACTTCACAAAAGGTACCAAGGCCATTTCTGAAGCTTCTTGCCAGCCACTAATGGCGATCTTTTCGTCTTTGGCATCAGCGCCCAAGATGATTTTGGTGTCTCCATATTTCTTAAGCCACCCTAAAAAAGTATCTTTATCTTTTACGGCTATACTACCACCCGTTATCTGGCTCGCGCCACTCTCAAAGGCAATATGAAGATCTTCATCAGATTTTAATCCGCCTCCAAAATCAATTTTCAACTGGGTATGGGTTGCTATTTGCTCCAGTATTTTATAGTTGACGATATGCTGTGATCTTGCCCCATCTAAATCAACTAAATGCAAATACTGTATGCCATGGGCTTCGAATTGTTTGGCGACCTCTAAAGGGTTTTCATTATACACTTTCTGGGTAGCATAATCCCCTTTTGTAAGCCTTACACATTTGCCTTCGATGATATCTATTGCTGGAATAATTCGCATACTAATTCAATTTAGCCCTGTCTATAGCCATCCATAAATCGGAATTGCCGACAGTCGTAAATCCGTACTTCGCATAAAAAGTATGTGCATCCTTTGTTTTTAAGCATATGGTTAACACATCTTTTATTCTTGGATCGTCAAGGAGGTATTCGATCAATCTTTTACCCAAACCCTGCCCTTGGTAATCTTCGAAAATAATAACATCCATAATATAGGCAAAGGCTACTTCATCCGTCAATACCCGGGCAAACCCTAATTGTTCAGAATCTTTATAAAGTCCATAGCAAATACTGTTATCAATAGTCTTTTGGGTCTGCGTTTCCGTACGGTAACTGCCCCAATAAGCATTCTTAATGGCGCTGTGTATTTTATTAAAATCCAATAATGCTTTATTAGTCGATATAAACATTTCCCTAACGCTCATAAATTCAAGAAGTTCTCTAGTATTCGAGCCCCATAAACACCAGATTTTTCTGGATGAAACTGTACTCCGTAAAAATTGTCTTTCCAAAGTGCCGCGCTATATGGCAATCCGTAATCGCTGGTGGCTATGGTCTCTTTGGTCAGAGGAGCATAAAAACTATGCACCAGATAAATAAAGTCCTCAGCTAGTCCTTGAAACAAAGGGGAACGGAGGCTTCGGATGGTATTCCATCCGATTTGTGGAACTTTTAGGGTATCCTTAAAACGGATTACATCAACGTCAAAAATTCCTAAGCCCTGGGTATAACCTTCTTCCGAAAAGTTACACATCAATTGCATGCCCAAGCATATTCCTAATACGGGTTGTTGTAATTGGGGCACTACCTCATGAAGTTCGCTCCCTAGGAGTTTTGTCATCGCACTACTAGCCTCACCTACTCCAGGAAAAATAACACGATCGGCATTTTTTATGGTATTGGGATCATTACTCAAGACTGTGGTTATACCCAATCTTTGGAAGGCAAAGGCGATGCTCTGCACATTACCAGCTCCGTAATCGATAATGACAACTTTCATAAGGCAGTTGTATTAAGCAAAGGGCCTGCAACACGCCACTTTTTTAAGAAGAAATAGTAACTATTGGTTTGTGTATTGGTAGCCATTGATGGTTTTTTAAAGCATTCCTTTGGTACTGGGTAGCACCATTTTTTCAATATCGCGTTTAACGGCCATTTTTATCGCTTTGGCAAAAGCCTTAAAAATTGCTTCTATCTTATGATGCTCATTGGTGCCTTCTGCTTTGATATTAAGATTGGCTTTGGCGCCATCGCTAAACGACTTAAAAAAATGGTAAAACATTTCAGTCGGCATATCGCCTACTTTTTCTCGCTCAAAGTTGGCTTCCCATACCAACCAGTTTCTTCCTCCAAAATCAATGGCTACTTGTGCCAAACAGTCGTCCATAGGCAGACAAAAGCCATAACGTTCTATCCCAAGTTTATCGGCTAAAGCCTCTTGGAAAACCTCGCCTAGTGCAATAGCGGTGTCCTCAATGGTATGGTGCTCATCAACTTCTAAATCCCCATTAACCTGAATATTAAGGTCCATTTGTCCATGACGCGCCAACTGGTCGAGCATATGATCGAAAAAATGCAGCCCAGTATTAATATTTGCTTTTCCGGTACCATCCAAGTCTACTGTGATCTGAATATCAGTTTCTTTGGTGGTCCGTTGGATGGTAGCCAGGCGGTTGGCATGTTTTAAAAACGTGTAGATTTGAGCCCAATCATTGGTTTCCAAAGCGATATGTTTGGACAGGTCTTGTTCTGATATCGAAATTTCGTCTGTCCCCAAATTGGTTTGGTCGTTGATAAAAATGCCTTTCGCACCTAAGTTTTTAGCTAGCTCTATATCTGTTAAGCGATCACCGATAACAAAAGAGTTACTCAGGTCATAAGTCTCACTAAAAAAGTGTTGTAATAAGCCTGTGTTGGGTTTTCGAGTAGGGGCGTTATCTTTCGCAAAGGTGCGATCGATAAGTATTTCAGAAAATACAATACCTTCATTTTTTAGCGTAGACAACATAAAATTGTGAACGGGCCAAAAAGTATCCTCTGGAAATGCTGCGGTCCCCAACCCATCTTGGTTGGTAATCATCACCAGTTCAAAGTCAAGTTCTTGGGCAATTCTACTTAAATAAGGAATCATTTTGGGATAAAAGACCAGTTTTTCAAAAGCATCCAACTGTTCATCCCCAGGTTCTAGGGCTAGCGTGCCATCACGATCTATAAACAAAACCCTTTTTTTCATGATGCAATGGTTTGTAAGGCGGTTATTAGTTTTGAATTTTCTTCAGGAGTGCCCACTGTAAATCGTAAAGTCTCAGCACACAGTGGTTGCGTACTACGATTTCTAACTACCACACCCTGTTCAATAAGTTCTTGGTACCGTTTGTTCGCATTATCCACCTTTACCAACACAAAATTGGCTGAAGTTGGATATATGGTTTCGACAAAATCAATAGCTTCAAGTTTTAATAGCAGACGATCTCGTTGTTTTAAAATATTAGAAACTTCCTTTTCTAGGAGGTCTGGCTGCAAAATGCGGGATAGTGCCTGATCTTGAGTTAACTGGTTAACGTTATAAGGTGGTTTTATCTTTTTTAGCGTAGTAATAATAGCTTCAGAAGCATAACAACTACCCAATCGAATACCTGCTAATCCATAGGCTTTAGAGAGCGTTTGAGTGACCACTAGGTTGGGAAACTCCGCTAATCGATCTACCCAAGAATTGGAATCTGCAAAATCAATATAAGCTTCATCAATAACCACCAAACCTTGAAAACCCCGTAGTAAAGCCTCCACTTTATCCATATCTACACTATTTCCCGTGGGATTATTAGGGCTACACAAAAACAATAGCTTCGTAGTAGGGCTAGCCTTTTCTAATATTTGATTAACCTGAGGTTGGAATTTGGTATCCAGTAACACCTCAATATTTTGTATGGCATTCGTTGCTGCTAACACTTTGTACATTCCATAGGTAGGTGGTAGCGTTATAACTTGATCTACATGGGGTTCACAAAACGCCCGAAACAAAAGGTCTAAGACTTCGTCGCTACCGTTACCTAAGAGCAATTGATTTGGAGTAACGCCACGATTAGCAGCCATCACGGTTTTAAGATCACGTTGATGTGGATCAGGATAACGATTAACACCATTATCATAGGGGTTTTCGTTGGCATCCAAAAAAACCATAGTGGCACCAATCTCTTTGTACTCATCACGAGCTGAGGAATATGGTGTTAGTTGCTTAACATTCTCACGAATAAGCTTATCAAGATCAAAATCGTTCGTAATCATTGAAAAATGCGCTGGGGTTACTTTCGTTTTTTTAAAAGAGATTATTGTTGTTCTAAGGCCTTTAAGCGCAGCGTCACTGCATTTTTATGTGCGTATAACCCTTCTGCTTCAGCCATTAATTCTACACTGGGTCCTAAGTTTTTAATGCCTAAATCTGAGATCTTTTGGAAGGTCATACTTTTCATAAAGCTGTCCAAATTAACGCCACTGTATTGCTTGGCATAACCATTTGTGGGTAAGGTGTGATTGGTGCCAGAAGCGTAATCCCCTGCACTTTCTGGCGTATAGTTGCCAATGAAAACAGATCCAGCATTGGCCGTATTTTCGATGTAAAAGTCTTCGTTGGCCGTACAAACGATATAATGCTCAGGGCCATAAGCATTGATAAGATCTAATGCTGTTGCATCATCTGCAACATAGATGAGTTTACTATTGGCGATAGCTTTTTCCGCTATTGCTTTTCGCGGTAAGTCTTGTAACTGTTTGGCGACTTCTTCCGCCACAATATCTACAATAACTTCAGAAGTGGACACCAAAATAACTTGACTGTCGATCCCATGTTCTGCTTGACTCAATAAATCTGAAGCAACAAAAGCTGCATTGGCCGTATCGTCTGCTACCACTAACAACTCACTAGGTCCGGCGGGCATATCTATGGCCACCCCTAGTCTTGTGGCATATTGCTTTGCAACTGTAACATATTGATTTCCAGGACCAAATAGCTTGTATACTTTAGGGATGGTAGCAGTACCTAAGGCCATGCCAGCGATTGCTTGTATGCCCCCCACTTTAAAAATCTTTGTAACCCCACAACTCCAAGCGGTATAAAGAATAGTAGGATTTATTTGGCCATCAGCGTCCGGAGGGGTACAAAGCACAATTTCGGTGCATCCTGCGATTTTTGCAGGGATTGCCAACATTAAAATCGTGGAGAAAAGGGGCGCTGTTCCTCCGGGGATATAAAGCCCTACTTTTTGAATAGGCCGTTTTTCTTGCCAGCATTGCACCCCAGGCATAGTCTCCAACTCCATCTTGGGTGTTTGCTGCGCTTTATGAAAAGCTTCAATATTGTCTTTGGCTATAGCTATGGCCTTTTTCAGACTTTCGGGCACTGCATTTGCCGCCGCTATTATATCGCTTTGATCAACGCTTAAATCCGCTAATTGCACCTTGTCAAATCGCTCTGAATATCGCTTAACGGCGGTATCCCCTTCTTTGGCAACCTCATTGAACACTTGTGCGACCAACGGTTCAATTTCTGAAAAAGATTGCGTTGGCCTCGCTAATAGCTCGGGCCATTCACTGCGATTCGGGTTTTTTATTTTTTTCATAGCTGCGTTATTGATTGTGGAAAGTTAACTTTACGTCGGTTTTATTACAATACCATTTTTTCAATCGGGCATACTAAAATACCTTCAGCACCAGCTGTTTTTAACTCGTCAATTACTTCCCAAAAGGTGTCTTTATTTATCACGGTATGCACAGAGCTCCAACCTACTTCAGCTAATGGTACCACTGTTGGGCTTCTCATGCCTGGCAGAATTTCAATCACTTTGTCCAAACTGTTGTTCGGAACATTCATCAATACATAGCGATTGCGTCGTGCTTGTAGTACGGACTGTAATCGAAAACGAAGTTTTTCTAGAATAGCCTTACGTTCTTCATTAATTTTTGGAGATACGGCCAAAACAGCCTCGCTTTTTAAGAGTATTTCTACTTCTTTAAGGTTGTTTTTAAAAAGTGTACTCCCACTTGAGACAATATCGCAAATCACCTCAGCAAGACCAATATTTGGGGCTATTTCTACTGATCCGTTAATAACGTGAATATCGGCTTGAATTCCCCATTTATCCAGAAACTTTTGAACAGTATTTGGGTATGACGTAGCGATGCGCTTCCCTTCAAAGTCTTTAAAGGAACTAAAGGCATGGTCTTTAGGAATCGCCATAGCAACCCGACATTTTGAAAAACCAAGTTTTTCGACGGTTTCAATACCTTCTCCTTTTTCAAAAAGTACGTTTTCGCCTATGATTGCTATGTCCACTACGCCATCGTTTAAATACTGCGGGATATCGCCATTACGTAAGTAAAAAACTTCTATTGGAAAGTTTCGTGCGTTGGCTTTTAATTGATCTTTTCCATTGTCGATGGAGACGCCACTTTCCTTTAAAATCTTTAGGGAGTCTTCATTTAAACGACCACTCTTTTGAACGGCTATTCTTAGGTTCATAATACTATAGTCATAAAAAAACCCGCTTGATCACTCAAACGGGTCGGATTATTTTGATTTGTACATCATATCCTTTACCTCGCCTGAGCGCAGCTTCGGATAACATGATGTACGATAGATTTCAACATTATAGAACGAAAGTAAAATTTAATTTTAATACAGAAAAGAAATACTTAGTTATTTCCTAAAATCAGCGGTAGCCCATCATCTCCTGAACCAACAACCACAACTTTGGCATTTGGGGACTGTGACAGCATGAGGGTAGCCTCTATTCCCTTGTCTTGAAGTATTTTATCCGTTAGCGATGCACTTAGGATACGGTTCGCGTCTGCCTTTCCCTGGGCTTCAATACGCTGTCGCTGGGCTTCTTTTTCCGCTTTTTCCAATCGAAACTCGTATTCTAAAGATTCTTGTTCTTGTCTCAACTTACGTTCAATAGCTTCTTTGATTGTTGGGGGCAGGGTTACGTCCCGTACCAAAACTTCATCGAGAACAATGTATTGCTCTCCTACTATTTTTTGTGTTTCTACAAATATTTCTTGTTGTATGGCATCTCGTTTGCTCGAGTACAGTTGTTCTGGAGTATAGCGACCAACCACGCTGCGTGCTGCCGAACGGATGGTGGGTAGTATAATTCGATCCAAATAGCTCTCTCCAATTTCTTTATGCAGTTTACCTAATTCGCCATATTGGGGTTTGTACCAGGCCGAAGCGTCTAATTGAATATCTAATCCATTAGAAGAAAGCACCTTCATTTTTTCAAATATTTCTTGGCGTCTTACTTCGTATACATAGACTTTGTTCCAAGGTGCTACGAAGTGAAAACCTTCTCCTAATGGAGGTGCATCTGTTACGACCCCACCACCGAAACGTTTCCAAAGTACACCCGCTTCTCCTGCGCTAATATTTACAGCAGATTTTGAAACTAAAATCAATACCGCGATGATGGCAACAATAGTTGGTAATGCAATTTTTGGTAATTTATCCATAGTAATTCTCGTTTATAGTAATCCGTTATATTTTCTAATGATCCATTCCGTTGCAAAGGCCAATATCATAAAGGCAAGCAACCATTGAAAATCAATTAAAGATACCACATTTTTAGTGCTTTTTTGGATAGGCACAAATGCGGTATCATCCATTAAATCATTGATGAGTTGTTCGGTTTGATCAGGATAATATACTTGTCCGGCATTAGCATTGGCAAGGCGTTCGAGCTTGTTAGCATCAGCCGATAGCCACTGCTTTTCCATATCAAAATCCAAAATGGTAAAACGCCCACTTTTAGCAATGCTTTCCTTCTTTTCGCTTACGGTAAAAGTATAATTCCCTGCTTTGAGATCGCTTAGATCGACCTTGAAGCCCTGTTTTACGCGTAGCATTGGTGTGATTCGAGAAAAACCATTTCCTACACCGTCTATTTTTATTTCGAGCTGGGCTTCGGTATCGGGCAAATAGGTTTTGTCAAAAAAAGGAGCTTGTATAATGGCCTCATTGGCACTCTGATAAATAGCTTCATAAGTCAACTGTAAACGTTCTTTTTTATCCGAACTGGATAGCCAAAAAACAAGTCTTCCAAGAAATTCATCAAACGCTTCAAAATTACCTTCATTTCTGTAGGCTTGTAAACGCCATTTCCAAATATTGGCCCCCAGCAAATAGGCGGCCTTCTGATCATTGTCAAGCGTAAAAAATAAAGGAGATTCTAAATTGACCCCTTGAATACGCTGGTATGCAATTATGTTTGCTGGCGTTGAAAACTGCAACTGTCCTAGTACCCCTGATAGTGGCGGGAAACCTTCCATAACGAAATTGGAAATATCAAAAAGGCCAAATCCTTCATTTTTAGTAGCTAAAATCTCTTCCCTTTCGCCATATCCTTCCCAAGAGATTCCCGAGTTACCCTGTGCGAGCAGCGACCAGTCGGCTTCCGGACCTAAAATGGTAAAGATCCCACCACCTCTTTTTTCGACAAACTGATATGCCGGTGCAAATGATCGATTGGGTTGGTAAAATATAAAAACATCTAGGGATTCTAATACTTGTTGTGATGCTGTTGGTTTTAAAAATAAAACCTCACGTTGCGGATTGGATTCTATAGCCTTTTTGAGCATACCAAGATCTGGATGTTGAATCGTAGTTATAACACCCACTTTTGTTTTTTCATCAATAACCTCGATATTCAAAAGACGTTGGTTGTTCGCCTGGTTTTTTTCGTTTGTCAAGGGGCTGATATTTAGCTGTATGGGCTTAATACCTGTTGCTCTTGCCCGTGGGGAGAACACAATGGTTTTTGTGCGATCGGTGGCAGATAAGCTTATATTTTCACGATGTACCGTTTTTCCATCTAATTGTGCAGTAAAAGTAGTGTTGACCGCTTCATTCCCGGCATATACAATTTGTGCTTCTACAGGGAACTGATTGTTTAAAAAAGCATAACGATTGCTATTCACCTGGCCAATACGAACATCTTGATAGGTAGCGGTATCGCCAACCACAAGAGGGTATATTTGGGTATTATTTACACCGAATCTTTGAAACTCATAGTCTTCTCCATATGTTTGATTGCCATCGGTTACCAAAATAACAGCACCCTTCTCTCCGGTTTGTGCTTCGGTAAGTGTTTTTAAACTATTGGTAATATCTGTTCTGTCTTGGGAAAAGTCAAGGGAATCTAAGGGTTGGATGGTGCTGGCAAATGGATAGGTATTGATATCAAAGCGTTCCTTCAATTTTACAGCTTTTGACAGCTCGTCTGCCACCTTACCCACCACAATATCAGCTTCTAATGCCTTAATGGAAGCAGAATTGTCCAATAGTACCGTTAATGAAGGTTTTTCGAGCGAATATGTAGTTTTGGTGTATTCTGGATTGATTAACAATAGTAGTGCTGTAAACACGCCAATACACCGAAGTAGCACCAGTACCCAATGCTTACGTAAAGGTTCTCCTTTCTTGTAATATTGAAAACAGGCCAAACCGAGAGCCACTAAAAGGGCTACAACCAATAACAGAATGGTTTGGGCTTGCATGTGGTTAACAGATTAGGTAAGCATACCCCCATCAACACTTAGTACCTGTCCTGTAACATAATCGGAAAGATCAGAGGCTAAAAACAAACAAGCATTGGCAACATCTTCCGGTTTACCACCGCGCTTTAGTGGAATACCATCACGCCATCCTTGAACAGTTTTCTCATCTAGTTTTTCGGTCATTTCTGTTTCAATAAAGCCCGGAGCTATGGCATTGCATCGTATGTTTCGGGATCCAAGCTCTAGTGCGATGGATTTGGTAAAACCAATCATACCTGCTTTTGAAGCAGCATAATTGGCTTGGCCGGCATTTCCTTTAAGTCCAACCACACTACTAATATTGATGATCGAACCATGGCGTTGTTTAAGTAAGGTTCGTTGAATGGCCTTAGTCATGTTAAAGACAGATTTGAGGTTAACCTCAACAACTTTATCGAAATCGGCTTCCCCCATTCGCATCAAAAGGTTGTCTTTGGTGATTCCGGCATTGTTAATTAGAACATCTACACCACCAAAATCCTTGAGTACATTAGCGATCAACTCTTCTGCTGCTTCAAAACTAGCGGCATTACTTTTATAGGCTTTGGCTTTGATCCCTTTTGCATTGAGTGCAGCTTCCAATTCTAATGCTGGTCCCTCGCTAGCGCTATAGGTGAAAGCCACGTTAGCACCATGGTTGGCAAATACTTCTGCTATACCTTTTCCAATACCCCTGCTTGCTCCGGTGATAATGGCAGTTTTGTTCTCCAATAGTTTCATACAAGTAAAATAATAAGTCCTTTCGCTTTCTGATCTCTCGTAAGAATGTGATCATGGTTTAATAACATGATATCATATCTTTTTTCTAAAGATTAAGCAATAACTTTTTTCACGGCTACGCCGATTTCTGCAGGAGAATCTACAACGTGGATACCACATTCACGCATAATCTGCTTTTTGGCTTGAGCAGTATCATCGCTGCCACCTACTATTGCTCCTGCATGGCCCATAGTACGCCCGGCTGGAGCTGTTTCCCCAGCAATAAAGCCGACAATAGGCTTGGTACTACCACTGGCTTTATACCAGTGTGCTGCGTCTGCTTCTAATTGCCCGCCAATTTCCCCGATCATCACCACACATTCGGTTTCTGGATCGTTGATCAAAAGTTCAACGGCTTCCTTGGTGGTCGTTCCAATAATAGGATCTCCACCGATTCCGATAGCTGTAGTAATTCCCAAGCCTTGTCGAACTACCTGATCAGCAGCTTCATAGGTAAGCGTTCCCGATTTAGAGACGATACCTACTTTTCCAGTTTTAAAAACAAAACCTGGCATAATCCCTACCTTGGCTTCACCTGGTGTAATAACTCCAGGACAATTAGGGCCAACCAAAGTACAATCCATATTACTTAGATAATCCTTAGCTTTTATCATATCTGCTACTGGAATTCCTTCGGTAATGGCAATGATTACTTTAATACCTGCATTGGCAGCTTCCATAATGGCATCGGCCGCAAAAGCTGGAGGTACAAAAATAATAGAAGTATCTGCCCCAAGGTCTGCTACTGCCTCAGCCACTGTATTAAAAACAGGCTTTCCCAAATGTTCTTTTCCGCCTTTGCCAGGGGTAACTCCCCCAACAATATTGGTGCCATAGGCTATCATTTGTTCTGCATGGAAAGTACCTTCACTACCAGTAAAACCTTGTACAATTATTTTAGAGTCTTTGTTGACCAATACGCTCATAACGGATTATTTGAAAGTGGCACAAAAATATGGCTTTGTGGCGAAAAACAGTAGGCTTAGCACTAAATGTGCGCTATTTTTTGGAGGATATCGGGAATGCGCTTCACGTGGGCCAATTGTTTCAATTTTTCACGTGCTTCTTCCGCGGGACTACCAAAATAAGTGCGGTGGCCTGCCAATGACTTTGCGATTCCCGTTTGTGCCAATACCACCGCTTTTGTACCGATGGTAATACCGCTGGTTACCCCTACTTGACCCCATAAGGTAACTTCGTCTTCTATAACTACGCAACCAGCAATACCTACTTGTGAGGCTATTAAACACTTTTTACCGATAACCGTATCGTGCCCTACTTGTATTTGATTGTCTAGTTTGGTACCAGCCTTAATTGTAGTATCTCCAGTAACCCCACGATCAATGGTACATCCCGCTCCGATATCCACATGATCTTCAATGACCACCCTTCCTCCAGATTGTAACTTATCAAAACCAGTGGGTCTGTTTTTGTAATAAAAAGCATCTGCTCCCAGAACAGAACCCGCGTGGATCGTAACATGATCGCCGACTACAGTACCATCATATAAACACACATTAGGATGAATGACGCAATGGTTACCTATGGTTACTTGATTTCCTATAAATACATTTGGTTGGATAATGGTGTTTTCTCCAATTTGTGCTGTAGTAGATACGCTTTTTTCTGCGCTTGTAAAAGGTGCAAAATGCTGGGTGAGCATATTAAAATCCCTAAATGGATCATCAGAAATTAATAGTGCTTTCCCCTCTGGGCATTCCACCTTTTTGTTAATCAGTATTGTTGTAGCCGCAGAGTCTAACGCTTTTTGATAGTATTTTGGATGATCCACAAAAACAAGATCCCCAGGAACTACCACATGTATTTCATTCATACCCAAAACTGGAAAATCCGCTGAGCCCACATATTCTGCAGACAACAACTGCGCTAGGGCTTCAAGAGTATGTGGCTTGGGAAACTTCATAAAGGGTACTACTTGGCACGTTCTTGATAAGAACCACTAGCGGTATCAACCTTAATCTTGTCGCCTTCATTGATAAAAAGCGGAACGTTGATACGTGCTCCTGTTTCCACAGTAGCCGGTTTGGTGGCGTTAGTAGCTGTGTTACCTTTTACGCCTGGTTCGGTATGGGTTACTTCTAAAATTACGCTAGCTGGCATTTCCACAGAAAGCGGCATTTGATCTTCTGTATTAAAGATAATGGTGACCACTTCTCCTTCTTTCAAAAGGTCGGGGGTATCCAAGGTGTCGCGTTGCAGTGCAATTTGATTGTAATCATCTGTATTCATAAAATGAAAAGTCTCCCCTTCTGGATACAGGTATTGATAGGAACGGGTTTCTACACGAACATCTTCAATTTTATGACCTGCTGAAAAGGTATTATCAATCACCTTTCCCGTAGTGACACTTTTTAGTTTAGTCCTTACAAAGGCGGGACCCTTGCCAGGTTTAACATGGAGAAATTCCACTATTTTGTAAATATCGTTGTTGTACTTAATGCACAATCCTTTTCGTATATCTGATGTACTTGCCATGTTGTTTAATTATTGCTAAAATATCCTTTCATGATACCTCTCTGGGAATCTCTAAAAAATTGAAGAATTTCGTCCCGTTCTGGGGTGGCTTCCATTTCTGCTTCTATAATTTCTGCTGCCTGACTATTATTATATTTTTTTTGATAGAGCAGTCGATAAATATTTTGAATCTCACGAATCTTATCAGATTCAAACCCACGACGTCTTAGGCCTACCGAATTTATACCCACATAGGAAAGCGGTTCTCGGGCTGCTTTAACAAAAGGGGGAACATCTTTGCGTACCAAAGAGCCTCCTGTAACAAAGGCATGCCGTCCTACGGAAACAAATTGATGTACAGCAACCATCCCAGCAAGAACTACATTCTCCCCAACCGTAACGTGGCCAGCGAGCGTGGAATTATTACTAAAAATGCACCCGTCCCCCACCAGACAATCATGGGCTACATGGCTGTACGCCATTATAAGACAATTATTGCCAATAACAGTTTTCATGCGATCACTAGTGCCCTTGTTGATTGTGGCACACTCACGAATTGTCGTATGATCGCCAATGTGAACGGTAGTTTCTTCCCCTTTGTATTTCAAGTCTTGGGGAATCGCTGAAATAACAGCTCCGGGATAAATACTACAGTATTTTCCGATGCGAGCGCCCTCCATAATGGTGACGTTAGAGCCTATCCAGGTGCCTTCACCTATGGTAACGTTATTGTGTATGGTGGTAAAGGGCTCAATAACTACATTCTTTGCAATTTTAGCGCCGGGATGCACATAGGCCAAAGGCTGATTCATATCCTTGTTATTTTACTTTGGTTATTTGCGCCATAATTTCCGCTTCCGATACCAGTCTTCCATTAGCATAGGCGCGTGCTTGCATTTGACAAATACCACGTCGTATTGGAGATAACAGATCCAATTTAAAGATAAGGGTGTCGCCGGGCACTACTTGATGTTTGTAGCGCACATTATCGATCTTTAAAAGATAGGTGAGGTAGTTTTCTGGGTCCGGCACAGTACTCAAAACTAGAATACCGCCTGTTTGTGCCATGGCTTCAATTTGTAATACTCCTGGCATAACAGGGGCTCCAGGAAAATGTCCTACAAAGAATGGCTCGTTCATAGTGACATTTTTAATGCCAATAACATGGGTCTCCGAAAGCTCCAATATGCGGTCAACCAAGAGAAAGGGCGGTCTATGTGGAAGCATTTCCATAATCTGGTTAATGTCTTTAACCGGAGTGGCATGAAGATCTACTTTAGGCACATAATTCCTACGCTCTTGCTTAATGATTTTTTGGAGCTTTTTGGCAAACTGTGTATTTACAAAATGCCCTGGCTTGTTGGCAATAACCTTTCCTTGAATACGCGAGCCGGTCAAGGCCAAATCTCCAACAACATCTAACAATTTATGTCTTGCTGCTTCGTTGGGTTGGTGTAAAGTAAGGTTATCTAAAATACCATTCGGTTTAACAGAGAGTTTCTTTTTATTGAAAGCTTGCTCCAACTTTTTCATTGTTGCCTCTGAAATCTCTTTGTCTACATAAACGATAGCATTATTAAGATCTCCACCTTTAATTAAACCATGCTCCAAAAGCATCTCCAATTCATGCAAAAAACTAAAAGTTCTGGCATGCGCAATTTCAGTCTTAAAATCACTAATATGTTCTAAAGTAGCATTTTGCGTTCCCAAGACCTTGGTTCCAAAATCAACCATTGTGGTAATTTGATACTGATCAGATGGAATAATGGTAATCTCACTACCGGAAGCGTCATCAACATAGGAAATAACATCTTTAACGACATACACATCTCTATCTGCTT
This sequence comes from Bacteroidota bacterium, assembly GCA_039414375.1. Lineage (GTDB taxonomy): Bacteria > Bacteroidota > Bacteroidia > Flavobacteriales > Flavobacteriaceae > Croceivirga. Next base: position 16,960 of record JBCDGY010000021.1, read on the forward strand.
CTTGTACCACGATGCCCGCTTCTTCTAAAGCTTCTACAAAATATTTGGAAGAACCATCCATGATAGGAGGTTCGGGGGCATTGAGTTCAATAAGAACATTATCGATATCCAAGCCGATTAATGCGGCAAGTACGTGCTCTGACGTCTGTATTTTGACGCCATTCTTTTCCAGATTGGTACCTCGCTGGGTATTTACAACGTAAGCGGCATTGGCTTCAATAACCGGCTCTCCTTCTAAGTCTACCCTTTTAAAAGCAAAACCATGGTTTTCCTTTGCAGGTACAAAAGTCATGGTGACATCTTTACCGGTATGTAGTCCAACTCCGGTTAATGACATGGACTTGGCTATGGTGCGCTGCTTAGTGCTGTTGGCTTTCATGATCAAGTCTCTTTTCCAATTCAATAATACGTTGATTTATTTTTTGCAAATTTTTAAAATGCACATAGGATTTATTTTAATCCCCATAGTTTAGTGCTGGTGAGCCTTGTAGCACTTCGTCATCTTTAATATTTCTACCAATACCAGATTGTGCTTGTATACGCACTCGGTCACCAATAGTAATATGTCCTACGATACCTACTTGACCACCAATAAGGCAATTCTTTCCAATCTTGGTCGATCCTGCTATTCCGGTTTGTGCAGCAATAGCAGTGTGTTCCCCTATCTCTACGTTGTGGGCTATTTGTATTTGATTGTCAAGTTTTACGCCTTTCCTCAAAATTGTTGACCCTAAGGTAGCGCGATCAATGGTAGTACCGGCACCTACATCTACATGGTCTTCTATGATCACATTACCTGTTTGTGGCACTTTACTGTATTCTCCCGATTCGTTAGGCGTAAATCCAAACCCATCAGCACCAATAACCGCACCGCTATGGATTACACAATAGTCTCCGATAACAGACTCAGAATATATTTTGGCCCCAGCAAAAATGATGCAATTGTCCCCTATGGTTACATTATCCCCTATGTAGGCATTGGGGTATATTTTTACATTATTACCTATAGTAACATTGTCTCCTAAATAAGAGAAAGCACCCAGATAAAACTGATCTCCATGTGTTGCCGATTCCGAAACAAAAGAAGGCTGTTCAATACCCAATTTGTTGTTCTTGACCTCATTGTAGTATTCCAATAATTCGGAAAATGCTTTGTAGGCGTCTTCTACCTTTATTAAGGTTGTAGAGAGCTCCTGTTCAGGCTCAAAATCTTTATTAACAATGGTAACAGAAGCCTTTGTAGTGTAAATAAAAGCGGTGTATTTAGGGTTCGCCAAGAAGGTCAAACTTCCATTTTCACCTTCTTCAATTTTGGATAATTTATGAACTGCGACCGAGGGGTTCCCCGCCACTTCTCCTTCCAAGATTTCGGCAATTTGAAGAGCCGTAAATTTCATGCTGGCAAAAGTAAGAAAATTTGTCAAACGCCTACTTTGGGAAAACAAACGTAGTACTTGACGACTTTTTTTGATAAAGCCGAAAGATTGAGGTGGTCCGAAGCCTTCGCAACATCAACTAACTGACCTGTTTTTGATAAAATATTGATATTTTGAGTATTAGAATGATAGGCCTGATGTGCTACTTTGCCTTGAAAAACGTAATGTTCAACATCGGATGCTCTCAATTGCAACTGCTTCATTATTATGTCCTTTTTTTCTGATAATTCCGCTTCCGTCCAAGGTGCTTCGGTGATCTCAATTTTTAAAAGATTGCGATTAATCAATCTTTTGGATAGGTCAGAAAGTACCATATCTTCATGTTGCTGCCACGACTTTAGGGCTCCAAGAATATCCACATCATCCAAGGTGGAAAAAGTTTGAAGCGCTTTTGTATCAAAATCGGTATACTCTTGCTTCAGAAAAAACGATAAAGGTTCCGTGGCGTTGACTTTAACTCCATTTCTTAAAAGTGTTCTGGCACGCGCTATAACTTTGGTCAATAAAAGCTCTGCAACTAAGCTGGTTTTATGCAAGTATACCTGCCAATACATGAACCGTCTTGATAATAAAAACTTTTCAACGGAGTATAAGCCTTTTTCCTCGACTACTAAATTATTGTCTACTACAGTAAGCATGGCTATTAGTCGATCGCTGCTGATATTACCTTCGGTAACTCCTGTATAAAAACTATCTCGCTTTAAATAGTCCAAACGATCCATATCCAATTGGCTAGACACCAATTGGTTTAAAAACTTTTTGGGGTGTAGCCCTTTGAAAATAAGAATGGCCATATCTAAAGCGCCTTCAAATATTTCATTAAGTTCTTTCATGAACAGCAGTGAAAGCTGTTCATGGCCTAAGCTTGGCACCAATACTTTTTCTAAGGCATGTGAAAAAGGCCCATGGCCAATATCATGCAACAAAATGGCGCAAAGCAGTCCCCGTTCTTCTTCTTCGGTTATTGCCACTTTTTTGAGTCGTAGGATGGCTATCGCCTTCTGCATGAGGTGCATACACCCCAGGGTGTGGTGAAATCTAGTGTGATGTGCGCCCGGATAAACGAGGTAGGATAAGCCCATTTGTGAGATCCTACGTAGCCGCTGAACATATGGGTGAGCGATAAGATTAAAAATCAATTCATTCGGCGTGCCAATAAAACCATAGATTGGATCGTTGAATATCTTGAACTTGTTCGTCTGTGACAATAGGCTTAATTTGAGAATACAAAGATAGGCACTACATGAAAAAAATATCCATTCTTTGGGTCGACGACGAGATCGATCTTTTACGTCCACACATCCTTTTTCTAGAAAGTAAAGGCTACCAATTAACCACTGTGCAAAGTGGACAAGATGCTTTAGATGAAGTACAAAAACAACAGTTTGACATTGTGTTCCTTGATGAGAACATGCCCGGTCTTTCTGGACTGGAAACTTTAGGGGAAATCAAACAACGCGACAGCTCTGTTCCCGTCGTGATGATTACCAAAAGTGAAGAGGAATATATTATGGAAGAAGCAATTGGCAGTAAAATTGCAGACTACTTAATTAAGCCCGTAAATCCCAATCAGATTTTATTATCCTTAAAGAAGAATCTTGATCACTCTAGGTTGGTCTCAGAGCGTACTACCGCCAACTACCAACAAGAGTTTCGGAAAATCGCCATGGAACTTTCTATGGTGAATGACCATGAGGCCTGGGCAGAGTTGTATCATAAACTAATTTTTTGGGAGCTGCAGCTGGAACAGATTGAAGATCAAAGCATGTTTGAGATTTTGGAGTCTCAAAAAATGGAAGCCAACTCCCAGTTTAGCAAGTTTGTGGACAAAAATTACCGCGATTGGTTTGAAGACGAAGAAGGTCCTATACTCTCCCATCAGCTGTTTTCAAAGTTGGTGATGCCAGAACTCAAAGACCATAAAACTTTACTCGTTGTAATAGATAACTTGAGGTACGACCAATGGTTAGCTTTCGAAGATACTATTGGCAACTTTTATCGTAAAAAGACAGAAGTACCCTATTTCAGTATTCTTCCTACAGCAACACAATACGCAAGAAATGCCATTTTCTCAGGATTAACACCGCTGGAAATGGAAAAGAAGCATCCGCAATGGTGGAAAAACGATACTGATGAAGGCGGTAAAAATTTATTTGAAGCGGAATTTCTAGGTGCACAGTTAGACCGTTTAAAAATGAGGCTGAAATGGGAATACCATAAGATTAGCAGCTTGAAGCAGGGGAAGCAATTGGCCCAATCCTTCAATGCACAAAAAGATAATGACCTTACCGTTATTGTCTACAATTTTGTGGACATGCTTTCACATGCCAAAACCGAAATGGAGGTTATCAGAGAGTTAGCTAGTAATGACAAGGCGTATCGTTCTTTAACTTTAAGTTGGTTTAAGAATTCCCCACTCCTGGCCATCATACAAAAGGCGCAAGCCCTTGGCATGAAATTGATCATAACCACGGATCATGGTACTATAAATGTCAAGCAACCTTCAAAAGTCATTGGGGATCGTGCGACCAGCTTAAATCTTCGATACAAAACTGGTAAGAGCTTAACTTATGTGGAAAAAGAAGTGCTGGAAGCCAAAGTGCCGGCAAAGGTCTTTTTACCTAACATACATATCAGCAGCTCTTATATTTTTGCAAAAAACGATCTGTTTTTTGCTTATCCCAACAACTATAATCATTACGTAAGTTATTACCGGAATACTTATCAGCACGGTGGAATAAGTCTTGAAGAGATGATTGTACCTTTTGTTGTTTTAGAACCGAGATAACCCTTGTTTAAAAGAGAATAGGTACGCCACCCTATTTGATATTACATCCTCGTAATAAAACTCTGTATGGAAGTTAAAGATTATCTTTAAACCAGCGGTAGTCCATTAAAATACATGGGTTCATAAAGGACATATACAATTAAAAAATTCAATTTTAATTGGTGCATTTCCATAGTTCTATTGTGGTAAAACTGCAAAAAAAAGATATATTTGAGGATTAATTGTAAGAAAAGTTGAGCATATGTTAAAAACTATTGATCGCATCATGCAGTTCATAGAGCATTCTGGGCTTAGTGCTAGAAAATTTGATATGTCTATTGGAGCTGGCAATGGATATACGTTACGTATGAAAAAGAATAATGCTTCTGTTGGCAGTGATGTTATAGAAACAATTATAAGGACTTACCCGCAGTTGAACTTAGTATGGTTAATGACAGGAGAGGGAGAAATGCTGAATCCTCAGACCGGCATGTTGCGCAAAAGGTATTTACCGGATTCCCAAATAAGAGAAATAGAACAAATTATTGAGTTGAAGCTACGGGAACGTCATGAGCGGGAAATGCGTGAGATTAAAGAAGTGGTAACTGAAGAAATCATTAAAAGAAACAATAATAAATAGCTTAGCACCCTTACGCATTAAAATCTAAAGCGTTTTCTTCTCAAGTGCAGTGTCGGCCTTCAATTCTTGTGGAGCCGACCCCTTTTTGTTTCATTTTTCTTTTTCAAAGATTGCCAATAAATTAATTCATTTTTATTTCAGAATTAAACTGTTTTTTCTTTTTGAAATATTTGGAAAAAT
>JBCDGY010000022.1:0-21968 GCA_039414375.1 Bacteroidota bacterium
ACGTTCAATAGTATACCTTCGCTCCAAGTTCAAATGTTTGTTCTGCATAAAGCAAGATTTGAATTTTCTGGGAATTTTCTCTTCGGAGTACCCCGAAGAGAAAATCCATCAAATACTTGCATTAGCAATTGAATCTAACAGTTATCCTCCCGTTTATTAGTACCCTTAATGTCCTCGCATAGTTCTACTAAAATACCATTGGTTTCTCTAGGATGTAAGAAAGCTACATTTTTATTATCTGCACCCTTTTTGGGGAAACCTTCAAGCACTTTAAAACCTTGTTCCCCTAGCCTATTAAGATCTGCTTCTAAGTTATTGGTGGCAAAGGCCACATGGTGCACTCCTTCCCCATTATTCTTCAAATACTTTGCAATGACACTATCTGTGGCTGTTGCCTGTAGGAGTTCAATTTTATTAGGTCCCAATTTAAAAAACGAGGTTTTTACTTTTTCAGAAACCACTTCTTCTGTCTTAAATGGAGATGTACCTAATAATTTTTCGAAAAGCTTATTGGATATCTCTAAGTCATGAACCGCAATACCCAAATGTTCAATTTTATCCATAATCACTATCTATTACTTGTTTAACAGTACAAGTTAAGATTTACTAGTAGCTAGAGGTGTTCCATTTCATAATGAAATGAATAATTTTACACCATGAAAGAAACCCAAAGACAAAAAAAAATTGGTGGTATTATACAAAAGGATATTGCTGAGATACTACAACGGGCCGCCTTAGATGGGGGATTACAAGGAACCCTAATATCTGTTACTAAAGTATCTGTTACCGTTGATCTTTCTCTGGCACGGGTATATCTCTCTATTTTTCCACCCAAAGAGGCCGAATCATTAATAGATGGGATACACACCAATAAATCACTCATTAGGCATGAGCTCGCACAGCGCACTAAAAACCAGCTACGCAAAACTCCGGAGCTGTCTTTTTACTTGGATGACTCCTTGGATTATATCGAAAATATTGAAAAGTCCCTAAAAGGGGAAGAAAACCCTATAGAGAACAGAGATTTACTGAAAAAGCGTAAGAAATCCTAATTTTGAACTTTCCTGCCTACATCGCCAAGCGGTACTTGCATTCTAAAAGCAGTCAAAGCGCTGTTAACATCATTAATTTTTTTACTTTTCTCGTTATTATTATCGGCGCAGCAGCTTTGTTTTTAGTGCTTTCCGCCTTCGCTGGGTTAAAAATATTTAGCCTTCAGTTTTCGAATGTTTTTGACCCCGATTTAAAGGCAGTACCCGAAAAAGGGAAATTCTTTTCACTTTCTGAGTCGGAGATGAATGCCTTAAATGAAATCCCTGGAATTGCCTCGTGGTCCAATGAAATAGTTGAACGTGTCTACTTGAGTTTTGACGATAAAAGCTGCATTGCCTACATAAAAGGTGTAGATCATAATTACCAAGCGGTTACACAAATAGATAGCACCTTAAGCTTTGGATATTGGGGCCTAGAGCAGGAAGAAAGCGTGATCGGTCTTGGTATTTTTAACGCACTTGGTGGGCCAGTCGGTAGTCGTTCGCCTGTTACTGCTATTACTCTGAAACCTGGGGCACGCTCCATAACCACAGATGCGCTTCAAGCAAATTCTTTTTACAACCAAGCTAAAATGAATGTTACTGGAATATATGCGGTGGAAGAAGCTATAGACAAGAAATATATTTTTGCCGCCTTACCAAGGGTTCAAGCTTTTTTAGAAAAAGAGCCTAACACCTTCTCCGGTATTAACTTTAAATTAAATAGGCAGGATGATATCAAAGAAGTTCGTTCAAGTATTGAAGCCATATTAGGTCAAAAAACACAATTGCTAGACCGTCAAGCACTCAATGGGACCCTTCATAAAATGCTGAAAACAGAAAATACAGCTACCTATCTCATTTTTACCTTAGTGCTTATTATTGCGTTGTTCAATGTTGTAGGCGCCATTATAATGCTCATCTTGGACAAACGTGAAAACTCCAAAACGCTCTATGCGATGGGCACTACAGTTAAGCAACTACGGAAGATCTATTTTATTCAAGGGGCTTTAGTAACGCTTTCAGGAGGGATAGTTGGCTTACTGTTAGGTTCAATTATCGTATGGTTACAATTAGAATTCCAATTTTGGCGTATAACGCCATCCTTACCTTATCCTGTGGCTTTTAAATGGGGCAATATTGGTATTGTTTTAATAACGATTATCGTTTTGGGCCTTTTGGCCTCAAAGATTGCCAGTGGGCGTATATCAAAAAAATTGTTGGCTTAAGTTTTTTAGGCAAACTGAAAGTCGCCGAACTTTTCAAGTACCTCATCAAAAGCAGCGAATACACTATCTGAATCATCGCTGGTTACCATTTTCATTCGATATTCCTTAAAATGGGGGATACCTTTAAAATAATTGGTATAGTGCCGCCTGGTCTCAAAAACACCTAACTTTTCACCTTTCCAGTCGATAGCCATCTGCAAATGACTCCTCGCCGCTTTTACACGCTGTTCCATCGTGGGGGGAGGTAGCTTTTCTCCCGTTTTAAAATAGTGCTTTACTTGATTGAAAAACCAAGGGTTTCCTATACTGGCTCGCCCTATCATAGCACCATCTAAACCAAAGTCATCTCGCATACTTTCCGCTGCTTCTGGGGTGTCTACATCGCCATTCCCAAAAACTGGAATATGCATCCTCGGATTGTTTTTTACAGCAGCTATGGGAACCCAATCTGCATTGCCCTTGTACATTTGAACTCTTGTACGACCATGAATAGAAATAGCTTGTATACCAACATCTTGTAAGCGCTCCGCTACCTCAACTATTTTTATTGTATTACTATCCCACCCCAATCGTGTTTTTACAGTTACTGGAAGAGATGTTCTTTTTACCATAGCTTCGGTAAGTTTTACCATCAGTGGAATATCTCGTAAAATGCCTGCTCCCGCGTTCTTACAAACCACTTTTTTAACGGGGCAGCCAAAGTTGATATCTATAATATCGGGGCCAGAAGCTTCCACAATATCGATAGCTTGTAACATAGCATCCATTTCGGCTCCAAAGATTTGAATCCCTACAGGACGCTCTCGGTCATAAATATCGAGTTTCATCACACTCTTAGCCGCATCCCGAATTAAACCTTCCGAAGAGATAAATTCTGTATATACTACATCGGCTCCATTTGCTTTGCAGAGTTTACGAAATGGAGGGTCGCTCACATCTTCCATAGGGGCAAGCAGCAATGGAAATTCAGGAAGTTGTATGTTACCTATTTTGGGCATTGTACAAAATTAACAAAAACCCTATGAAGCCATCTAGACCATTAAAAGACTACTCTTTTACAAAATTTTTCTTTAGTCTCATTGGAAAATCATCAGGAACCCTGTTGACCAATCTTTTTTTGCCCTTATCATCTTTTGTAAGATCAAAAGCATCATACAGACTGCCCATAGGGGTATAAGCTTCATAAGAAATCGTGTCTTTACCCACAGTAATTATTTGAAACAATTGGGTGTATTCCGCGCGACGAACCATCCAATCTTGATCTTGTGATTCATACATTTTGGGGCCACTTACTGATACGGCATAGACTGTACCCGCATCTTCAACTACGGTATTTCCTGCGTCTTGGTTTATAGTGTACCCCCTTGCATACGTATGATCGTGCCCCTGTAAAACCAAATCAACGGCATGCTTGTCGATAAGAGGTTTCAATCCCTCGCGTAATTCCGTATTATCGCGCCCTTTGGCCGTTGAAAAAATGGGATAATGCATGAAAATTGTTGTCCATTTTTGGGTATTTGATGCCAAGGTAGAATCCAACCATTTTGTCTGAGCCTTTCGAGAAACTTCATTATCCATGTAGCTTTTAGCATCTATGGAGATTAACTTCATGTTTTTGTAATCCAAAGCATAACAGGTCTCGCTCAAAGATGCTATTGGTCCATTCTTTGGAAGGTTAAACTGTGGCCTCCATAGCGCTGAGAGGGTGTTCTCCCTATATTTATATTCATGGTTTCCTGGGGTCATAATACTAGGAACGGTAGCGTGAATATAACTTCCCGCATAAAACCAGGCCGCCCATTCTCGATTTGACTCGCTATGGTTTATCAAATCGCCCGCATGTAACATAAAATCAACTTCGGGAACCATCTGATATGATTTTCGAATCACTCTTGACCACATTGATTTAACATCATTTTGTGCATCACCGAAATAGATAAAACTGAAAGATTCCTTTTTCTTACTTGGCATGTTTATTTGAAACCATTCACTCCAGGTAGCATCCTTGGCTGAACCATCACCCACACGATAAACGTAGGTTTTACCTGGTTCTAATCCACTTACTAAGGCAGAATGATATGCTGCTTTGACCAAAGGTTCTTGGTCAGCCACATTTTCGTTTTCAAAAAACTGCGTAGTGGCTTTAATCCGCGTGATTTTTCCATCAAGCTTAAAATCCGGGCCGTGGGTTTCTTCCGCTACTTCCAAATAGGCCCTGTCTACCTCTTGATTAGTGCGCCAATTAAGGGCAAAACTATGTGTAGGGTCTTCCGTTAAGTGCACAATTACCTGATCGGGAACTTTTGAAGGAAAAATCAATTTGTGCTCTGGGATAGCTGAGTAAGATGTATAATGTGAATGCCCATGTGCCGAGCTGTCTAATTGGGCAAAAGCCGTCAAAACAGAAATCAACCAAAAACTAAGAAGTCCAACGGTGCGTTTAAGATGCATTATTTAACAATTTGAATTAAAGGTATTTGACCTTTTCCGTTTTCCCAATTAATAAGTAAGGAAGTTAACCTAAATTTTAATTTGGATAACCCATCTTCAATCTACCATAATTCGCGTCATATCAATCCTCTTACATGATCAAAATTGGTTGGCTTATGTTTTTTCACTATTCAAGCGACTGACCTGAGGACCTACCCAATCTATCACGCTCATCTTTTTCTATTTTACGTTGGTTTTGCTTGAGCCTGAAATTGCCAAAATTATAGGTAAAACCAACTCGAACAAATTGGGTTTCGGGTTGTACAAAATAGAAGTTATTCTGATTCAAATAACGGGATTCAAGGGTAGAATTTACCCGCCCCAATAAATCTTCTGCAGTAATCGAAATAATGGCACTATTGTTCCATAACGTTTTTCTTACTCCCAAGGTGAAATTGGTATAAGGGTCTTGAATGTAAGAGCCAAATAAGTAATTAGACATATGGCTAAATGTCAGCTCTCCGCTAAATGTCCCATCAGCGGAAAGTGTTAGGTAACTTGCCAAATAGACAAAAAATCCATCTATGGAATTCGTGAATTCTTGATTGCCACTTTCAAGGGCCAAAAAGGTTTCTTCTTCATGAAAAATTGAAGTGTAGGCATACAGAAACCAAGGGTCCAAAATACTTTTGCTCACAGTGAAATCAAGACCATAAGATATACTCCCCAGCACGTTTTGTTTTTGGCGTCGTAGAACGCGTGTTTTATTGTCCTGAAATACTAGTGGACTTAAATAATTACCATTGTCGCGGTAATAAAAATCAAAAAAGTATTCGCTATTTAAGCTATAATTGATATTAAAATTATTTGAGAAATTGGGTTGAAGGGTCTGGTTCCCTTCCAAAAAATCATTTTCGTTGTTAAAAAAGCGAAAGGGATTTAAGTCATCATAGCGTGGGCGACCCACCTTTCTTCCATAATCTAAAGAAAAGCTATGTTTTTCGTTGAGTGAGTAGAGAACGTAAAGGGTGGGAAAAGGCTCAAAAAAGTTTTGGGTGTTGGTCTGATTTAGTGTTTGTGAAATCCCTGCTGCATCTGTCAATTCTCCGCGTACTCCCAATTTTACAGACCACTTTTCCCAATTTTGGACATAGCTCAAATAAGCAGCATATACTTTTTCATCATAATTAAAAACATCAGATAAGCCCTCACTTACCGTTTCATCTGAACCGTTAAAATTTGAATATGCTATAGCACTCTCCGAATCGACAACAGAAACTTTTACTCCTGTTTCCAAAGAAGCATTTTCAATTGGTGTGGAGAAATCTATCTGTCCTGTGAGTATCTCTATGTCTTGTATACCGTCCGTTTGAAAGCCAAACTCCCTCAGAAAAATTCCTGATGCATCAAAATAGTTAGATGCTATTTGTTGCACAAAATCATTGGTATATGCAGTGTAGTGCCCATTGACCGAAAGTTGCGCTCCAGGATTTTTAAACTTATGAACATACAGCGCGTCGAAAGCCAAATTGGTTTCATCGGACAGCTCTCGGTTCGCTGTGGTAAAAGTAGAATCCAGGACATTTTGGTTATTTCTGATTTCGGTGTTCAAATTCGTTTGCCATTCCTGATTTGGTGTAAATAGCAAGTTTGATGTTACGCTAAGACGATTACTATCATCGAGGTCATAATCCAAGTTGAAGTTAGCAGAATGGGAGACTACATTTCCTTCTCGATTTTCGTCAGTATCCCATCTTGAAAATATGGTGTTGATATCATTAATATAATTGACGCCTTTGTCTTGCTGAACATTTTTTTGCTTGTCATTATAATTGTAGTTGACGAAAAGATTGAGTTTCTCAGACTTGAAATAATGTGCGGTTCCCAGCCTATATTTTGGAAAAATTGCCTGTGTATAAGCGGCATCAATACTCCCTTTATAACCCGGCGCCACCCCTTTATTTGTAATAATATTTAGTACTGCCCCGTCTTGGGCATCAAAGTTTGCAGGAGGGTTAGCATATAGTTCAACTGCTTCTACTGCTGTCCCAGATAGACTTTCAAAAAAATCCTTAGACTCTTCAGGAGATAGTTGCACTCGTCTACCATTGAGGTAGATATTTGCTGACTTTCCTCGAATATTCAGCTCATTTTGATTCACAATTAATCCAGGAGTATTTCTTAAAATGTCCCAGGTGTTTCCTTGGGATACGACAGTGTTCTCTACCAAAAATACCAGTCTATCGGACAATCGTTTAACTATAGGTTTTTTGGCGATCACCTCAACCTCTTCTAGATTTTCTTGCGCATCAGGAATAATCACATTTCCCATGGCCAGATTTTGGTTAACTGTTAGGCTCCGTATTTTTGAAGTTCTTTGAACATAACTGGCTTGAAGCAAATACTCCCCAGATACGACGCCTGTTATTTTAAAAAAACCTTTAGAATCTGCGGAAGTTCCTTTTACAATGGTTGTATCTGAAATATTTAATAAAAGTACATTGGCAAAAGGTATGGAAGTTTTTTCCGTATTTACTACAGAACCGGTGATCTCAAAAGTCTGCGAAAAAACAGAAGAGACCATAGATAGACCTAGCACTAAAACAAGGTGAAAACGGCTCATTTATGAATTGGGGTTGAATATCAAATCTAAGAAATCTTTTTAAGGGCGCTACAATCGATTTAATTCATTTGGGTTCTTACTTTTTTTATTTGATTTTAAGCTCGTATTACCAAATCGATATCTGAAGTTAAAACTAGCGAGAGGAACTTCAGGATCAATAAAACTTGTATTGTTCTGATCTAAAAAACGTCTTTTCTGTAAATACGCTGTTTGACTAAAAATATCTGTAATTCCTGCACCGATATTGCCCTTACCCCCCCATAGTTTTTTTTGGAAGGAGAGGTTAATACTAGCATAGGCTTCTCTGCTTGTATTACCAAAAGTGATCGGTGACTGGTATTGTATATCCAGATCTACAGATAAGCTGCCATCAGCAAGAAGGGTAAAACTATTGTTACCCGTAAAACCAAAAGTCCAACCAGAGGTGGTAGCAGATAACCCTGTGACTGGGTCTTGAAAACGATTGTCTAAATAATAATATGAAGTAATTATATAGGTTTGCCATTGCTTGGTAATCTGCTGATTTACGATAAAATCGATACCATAGCCCAGCTCTCGATCAACATTAGCATTAATAAAACGGATAAGGTTTAACGTGTTATCTTGAAAAGTCAATGTCCGTAATTGGTTCCGGCGATAACGATAAAACAACTCGAACCCGATACTTTCATTAAAATTATACCCTCCTGCTAGATAATGTCTTGTAGCAGGACGTAATCTTGGATTGCCTTCAACAGTACTATTGAAACCTTGAAACAACTGAAAAGGATTGATTTGATCATATCTAGGACGTGTAATTCTGCGATAGTAATACAAAATAATACTGCGTTCTTTGGTCAACTCATGTTTAAAAGAAAAATTAGGAAACCATTCCAAATAATTGTTTTTAAAGATTTCTTGTTTTTGCAACAACAGTCCTTCCGTTTTGGTATATTCTGTACGTAAGCCAAGAATGACAGCTGTTTTTTGCCATTGGAGGTTCATATTTCCATATAGCGCATAAATATGCTCTTTATAATCAAAAGACCCGTCTTCTAAACCGTTGTCTCCAGCTATTACTTCAGTACCATTTTGTCGTAAGGCACTATTGGAGTTGATACCAGCAAACTTTGCTCCTGAACTATACTTACCATGAGCTCCCAATTTGGATTTAAAATCGATTTGTCCAGTTACAATTCTTATTTGTTGTCCTGATTGTACGCCAAAATCAATTTCATTCAATAATATTTCAGAGGAATCAAAAAAGTCATTCCTTACCTCTTGTTCTCGCTCTTTCTCAAAGTAGGTAAAGTGTAGTCCAACTGAAAACATACTTACGGAATCTTTAAACTTGTGATCAAAATCAAGATATGAAGAGCTATTTAGTTGTTTTCCTACCAGATCGTTCTCAGAAAAAAATGTGCTGAAAAGCTCACTATTATCTCCGGAAATATCGGTATCCGTACGCACATCTTGATCTTTTTCTGGCGTTTGTTGGTTAATTGAGGTTAATGATAACTTGCTGCGTTTGCTCAGCGCCCAATCGAAAAAAGCATTGATATTATGTGAGCGCGTATTTCGGATTCTACGTTGGTCTGCATTCCAAATACTTACTGCGGAACCATCTATAAATTGTGTTCTATCTACATAGCCACTAACCCCCTTACTATCATTATAGCTATAACTAAGTGTTAGACCCATTGTTTTATTATTGAAGTTATGGTCCGTTCCAATAGTATATTTCGGGAAATCACCTTGACCTAAATTGGCAGTAACGCTACCATTGTAACCATAAGGCAAATTACCCTTCATAACAATATTAATCAATGTTGCCCCTTCCGCACTATAGGCTGCTGAGGGAGCTGTTATTACCTCAACAGATTCAACCGTTCCTGCAGGAGCATTTTTTAAAATGGTCCAAATATTATCCTGTGGGAGGTTTATGAGCTTGTTATTAATCATAATACCAACACCTGGGTCCCCTTTGTAAGTTAACTGGTCATTGACTAAAAACAATCCAGGTGTTCTTGATAACAAATCGGTAATACTTCCATTTACCATAGAAGTTTCCTGTACATTGAAGATGTAGCGATCTGCCTTTCGCTCAAGCCTGGGTTTCTTTTGAGTAACAGCTACTTCTTGTAGTTTGGTGATTGTATTAATGACAATAGTACCTAAGTCTATCTCATCATTATTTACGATAAATGCAACATCATCACTTTTGTTTTCGAGAAAGGTCCCCCTTAACACATATGAGCCCGATGGTAAAGTCAAAGAAAAGTTTCCATTAACGTCTGTAATTGCTTGTTTTTTTACGCCAAAGTCTTTTTGTTGAAAAACAGAAATCGTAACCATTTCTAAAGGCCTAAAGTCACTATCGACAATAAATCCATGGATATTATACTCTTGAGAAAAGAGCGTAATACTCACCAGAAGTAAAAAAAGTGTGCTTTGTAACTGAATTACGACCAAAATCTATGGTTTGACTTGCAATGTATACGAATTTTCTTCGTTTTCTATACTTGTTGTACTATTTTTTTTAAAATGCAGTATAAATTGCCCTTTGAGCTATCTTTGTGATAAAGTATTTCTCTATTTTTTATGAAAACTGAGTCCTAAGGAGGACAAGGTGTTTATCGTTTTTGCCTGAATTTAAAAGTGATAGTTTAGAGAAGATTGTAAAAAACCTACTTTTTAATGAAGCTCATTAGAAATTTCTGCATCATTGCCCATATCGACCATGGAAAAAGCACTTTGGCTGACAGACTTTTGGACTTTACTGGTTCGGTAACGGAGCGTGAAAAGCAAGATCAGTTATTGGACAACATGGATCTTGAGCGCGAAAGGGGTATTACCATAAAAAGTCATGCTATTCAGATGGAGTATGAGTATGAAGGAGATACCTATATATTAAACCTTATCGACACCCCTGGCCATGTTGACTTTTCCTACGAAGTATCTCGCTCCATAGCCGCTTGCGAGGGAGCCCTGTTGGTAGTTGATGCCGCGCAAAGTATACAAGCGCAAACTATCTCTAACCTCTATTTAGCTTTGGAAAATGATCTTGAAATTATTCCAGTCCTAAACAAGGTTGATCTTCCTAGTGCCAATCCGGAAGAAGTTACTGATGATATTGTTGATCTGTTAGGTTGCAAAGCCGAAGAGGTTATTCCAGCAAGTGCCAAAACAGGGATTGGTATTGCAGATATACTCAGTGCTATTATTAACCGAATCCCATCACCCTCAGGCGATGCCAGTGCCCCTCTACAAGCCTTGGTTTTTGATTCGGTTTACAATCCGTTCCGTGGTGTGGAGACCTATTTTAGAATTATCAATGGGCAGTTGTCGAAAGGGCAGAAGATTCAATTTATGGCCACAGGTAAGAACTATTTCGCTGATGAAATTGGAACTCTAAAACTGACTCAACAACCAAAACCAAGAATATTAACTGGCGATGTAGGTTACCTCATCACTGGAATAAAAGATGCCAGGGAAGTAAAAGTTGGTGATACTATCACACTAACTGAAAACCCTTCAAAAACCGCAATAGCAGGCTTTGAAGATGTGAAGCCCATGGTGTTCGCCGGGATATATCCAGTGGATACCGAAGATTTTGAAGAACTACGTTCTTCTATGGAGAAATTGCAGTTGAACGATGCCTCTTTGGTATTTACAGCAGAAAGTAGTGCAGCACTAGGGTTCGGTTTCCGATGTGGTTTCCTAGGAATGCTTCATATGGAAATTATTCAAGAGCGACTGGAACGTGAGTTTAATATGACTGTTATAACCACCGTACCCAATGTGAGCTATTTTTCTTATACCAAGAAACATCCAGAGGAAGTAGTTATAGTAAACAATCCTTCCGATCTTCCTGAACCCTCCACATTAGATCGGGTTGAAGAGCCGTATATAAAGGCCACCATTATTACAAAATCTGATTTTGTAGGTAATGTGATGTCGCTGTGTATTGACAAACGGGGACAAATCACAAACCAAAGTTATTTGACCACAGAACGCGTTGAACTTACTTTTGATATGCCTTTAGCTGAAATCGTATTTGATTTCTACGATCGCTTAAAAACCGTATCCAAGGGCTACGCTTCTTTTGACTATACCCCTATTGGTATGCGAACTTCCAAACTTGTAAGAGTAGACATTTTGCTAAACGCACAACCTGTTGATGCCCTTTCCGCTTTAGTGCATATCGACAATGCTCAAACTATCGGAAAAAAGATGTGCGAAAAATTAAAAGAACTAATTCCAAGACAACAGTTTGATATCCCCATACAAGCGGCTATTGGTTCTAAAATTATTTCAAGAGAAACTATAAAGGCCCTTAGAAAAGATGTAACAGCTAAATGTTATGGAGGCGATATTTCTAGAAAACGCAAATTACTGGAGAAGCAGAAAAAAGGGAAGAAACGAATGCGTCAAGTAGGTAATGTAGAAATACCGCAACAAGCTTTCATGGCTGTTTTAAAACTAAATGATTAGCGTTTTTAATATTTATAAAAACGATAAAAGCCCTTTCAAAATGAAGGGGCTTTTGCTTTAAATAATGCAGTATTTCCGTTTAATTACATGTCCCTAGCAATCCTATTTGCTCTATATATGTTGAAAAAGGAACGCCTTCTAAGTCCACGGTTTCTGTTTGGCCATCGGTTGTAACATCAACGGTACCATCCCCGTTATCACAATATTCTGAAGTGATCGTTACCAAAAATTCTACTTCACAGGTAACGCATGTGCTTTCGTTGTCATTTCCATTATCATCATCACTTGAGCATCCGACGAAAACAAAAGCAATAACTAAGGTTAGATTTAAGATTAAATTTCTCATAAATAATTTTGTTGTGGTTTCCAATTATTTAATGAAAGTAAGCCCTGTTAATCAAAAGATTTAAAGCTTGTTGCGAAAACAGCTGATCTTGTGGTAAGGAGAAGGGTTAGTGTCTACTGTAGAAACTTGATCAAAGAAGATTTCAATCTAAATTATTGATGGAAACGTTTTCCTAGGTAAACCATTTGACTTCCTGAATTCAATCCATCTTGATCCACATTAAAAGAAGAAATCACTTCCAGATTGCCATCTGGCCTTTTTAAGAAAATAGGTATGGCGTCCTGTTCTTTTTGGGCTTGGGCTATAAGTTGGTCATAATGTTCACGGTCCTTAAGCTGGGCCTCATGAATAGCAGGATATTTCCTCGCAGCTTCAGATAGTTTTATAAAGTCGTCGGTTTGTGTAAAAAGACCTTCCTTACTGCTTATTTCAGGATCATTGATCTCTTCCGAATCAACTAGCCGAAAAGCGCCATTTTCCCCAAACTGGTCCCCAAATTTTTTAATTGCAAATCGATTGATTTCATCATTTGCCGTTAATGCCATTAAATAACCGACATCATTCAACTCTATATTATCCATAAGTGTATCAGAATATATATCGGCTGCAAATGCTTCTAAGCCCAATTTTTTAGATTTCTCAATGTTCGCCTGGTTATTATCGATAAGAACAACATGTCTGTTGTTCTTTTTTAAGTACGCCCCTATCAATCTAGATATTTCATTGGCTCCGATAATTACAATTCCTTCAGACTTCGTTAGAAATACCCCTATAAGTTTCGCAAAAAGCCTAGCCGTTGTGGCATTGAACAAAACCGTACCCAGAACAATCATAAAGACCAAGGGTGTAATATACTCTGCACCAGGTTCTCCTTTTGCCAATAACTTAGAACCAAATAAGGAAGCTATTCCTGCTGCGACAATACCCCTGGGCCCTACCCAACCTATAAACATCTTTTCCTTAAGCTTTAATCCTGATCCCTGTGTGCTTAACAGCACACCAAGTGGTCTAATTAAAAACACGACTATTAAAAAAAGCCAGGCAGTATCCCAAGTTTTAAGAAGCTGTAGGTCTCCAAGGTTAATATTAGCAGCCAACAAAATGAAAAGGATAGAAATTAGAAGTACACTGAGCGATTCTTTAAAATAGAGTAACTCCTTGAGATTGGGTAAGTTCATGTTTCCCAATACCATTCCCATAACTACCACCGCCAAAAGCCCAGATTCATGTGCGAAAAGATCGGACTCTACAAATACCAACAATACGGCAGATAGAGAAACTACATTCATCAGGTAATGTGGAATTAATTGTCTTTTTATCGCAAAGGCCAATGCATGTGCAAAAGTGAATCCGAATGTAGTTCCAAATAGCAATATTTTTCCAAACTCTATAAGGGCCCGCTGCGTAAAAGCACTCTCTTCTCCAACACTAATAAATTCGAATACCAATACTGCCACCAGAGCACCGATGGGGTCTATTAAAATTCCTTCCCATTTTAGTACCGTAGAGACGTCTTTTTTTAAAGGGATATTCCTCAATATTGGTGTTATAACGGTGGGTCCAGTTACAATGATTAGAGAAGAAAATAAAAATGACAGTTGCCAAGAAAGTTCAAAAATATAATGAGCGGCAACTCCTGCTCCGAAAAAAGTGACTACAGAACCAACTGTAATAAGTTTAGTAATTACAGGGCCAACATTGGCTATCTCTGAACGTTTTAGTGTCAAACCACCTTCAAAAAGGATGATACTAATAGCCAATGAAACAAAGTAATACAAAGAATCTCCTGGAAATAGTCCTTTACTCCCATTCCATATCGGTTCAATTAGCTTACTTCCGTCTTCAGTGTACAAGGTAGCCAAGGGGCCTACAATTAACCCAATAAGAATCAAGGGTAAAATAGCAGGTAGCTTTAGTCGCCAGGCCACCCATTGCGCAATAATTCCCAATATGATGATTCCGGCTAATTCTAGCATCTTTCGGTGTTTTTCGAAAATTACCGCTTTTATTCCAATTCTTACACTGCGTTTTTGGGTTCCTTTAAACGACAGCGAGTAATGTTAAAAATCGACTAATAAATGACGCTTTTTAACATTCTTACTATTCCGTTTCTTAAATTTCTGGTTTTTAGGTCTTGTCATGACGCTTTATCCTGTAGAAACTGGAAACTTTAAATTAGATGGTGGGGCCATGTTTGGTTCGGTACCTAAATCAATTTGGTCAAAAACAAACCCTGCTGATGGCAATAATATGATTGATATTGCAGCCAGAAGTTTATTAATTGAAGATGGTGATCGATTGATTTTAATAGATACTGGTATGGGTCAAAAACAGTCAGACAAGTTCTTTGGCTATTATTTTCGTTGGGGAAATTTCGACCTTAATTCTTCGTTACAACAACTGGGGTTTCATCGAGATGACATTACCGATGTTTTTATGACCCATTTACATTTTGATCATTGTGGGGGCAGTATACAATGGAATAAAGATCATACCGGATATGAACCGGCTTTTAAAAATGCTAAATTTTGGACCAATGAATCGCATTGGCAGTGGGCAACAAAGCCCAACTCCAGGGAAAAAGCTTCTTTTTTAAAGGAGAATTTGTTACCTATGGAAGAAAGTGGGCAATTGCATTTTGTAACACGATCGCAGGACGATTACCTTGAAACTTCTCCGCTTGGGTTTTCCATTCTTTTTGTAGATGGCCATACCGAAAAACAGATGTTGCCTCATATCAAATACAAAGATAAAACTATCGTTTTCAGTGCTGATTTAATTCCTACTACAGGTCATATTCCGCTCCACTACGTAATGGGATACGATACAAGACCCCTGTTAACTCTTGAGGAAAAAGAGCGTTTTTTAAATACGGCGGTAGCTAGTGATTATGTCCTTTTTTTAGAGCATGATGCACACAACCCAATGTGCACCCTTATCAATACAGAGCGAGGCGTGCGTTTGGGAGCATGCCATACTTTTGAAGAATTGTTTTGTTAATTTATTATACGCCTATAATTTTAAAATATGAATGTATTTATTAAAATGTATGTAACAGCTATTGTAGCAGTATTGTTTATGGGTTGTGGGGCTACTACCCTTATATCCACTCCAATTGAAAATATTGATACCATTCCGATTAAAACAGCCGAACTGTCGAAAACGGAAGAAGAAAACTGGGGGCATGCCGATCTGTTAACAGATACTATTCCAGGAATGAGTGTCGATAAAGCTTATGCAGAAATCATAGGTAATAAAAAAGGGAAAACTGTTGTTGTCGCCGTGCTAGACTCCGGAATAGATCTTGACCACGAAGATTTAGATGATGTTTTGTGGACCAATAAAAAGGAAAAACCCAGCAACGGTAAAGACGATGATAACAATGGCTATGTAGATGATATCCATGGATACAATTTTCTGGGAGAGTCCTACAACGAACAGTTAGAATATGCGCGAATTTTACGTCTACAACTGGGAAGTGATGATTTACGCGCCGAAGCTCAAAAAGTATTAGATGAAAAGTATCCTAAAGCGCTACAAAACAAACAGCAATATGAACAAATTCTTCAAGTAGTAAAGAGCTCTGACGCTACCATAAAGGAAGCATTAGGCAGTGATGCTTACACAAAACAACAGTTGTTAGCGTTGGAACCACAAACAGAAGAAGTTAAACAGAGTGTTGCTGTTATCAAGCAAATGTACCAATATGGGGACGACATCGAGGATGTAAAGGAAGAGCTCGAAGAAGGAATTACCTACTTCACAGAACGTGTTAATTACAACCTTAACAAAGATTTTGATGGCAGAGCTACGGTTGGTGATAATCCTTATGATTTAAAAGATACAAGTTACGGGAATGGTAATCCAGACAGCCGGTTTGATTCCGAAAGCCATGGCACTCATGTGGCTGGAATCATTGCTGCCGAGCGCAACAATGGTCTAGGTGTTAATGGCGTTGCCAATAATGCCAAGATTATGGCAGTAAGAGTAGTACCAAACGGTGACGAATATGATAAGGATATTGCCTTAGGCATACGCTATGCGGTAGATAATGGGGCAAGAATTATTAACTGTAGTTTTGGAAAGTCTTTCTCTCCTAATGCCGAATGGGTATATGATGCCATCAAATACGCCGCATCAAAAGATGTGCTTATCGTACATGCCGCAGGAAATGATGGACATAACCTTGATAATTCGGAAAATCCCAATTACCCCAACGACCATAATTTTAAAGAAACTGAACTATCCGATAACGTAATAACTGTTGGAGCACTTACAGCTGCCTATGGATCTGAAATGATTGCCTCTTTTTCTAATTATGGGTCTAAAAATGTGGATGTTTTTGCTCCAGGAGATAATGTCTATTCCACAATGCCCAATAATGAATATGATTTTCAAGGAGGCACGTCTATGGCGGCTCCTGCTGTGGCTGGAGTAGCTGCCTTAATTCGTTCTTTTTACCCTCAGCTTTCTGCCGCCCAAGTAAAGCAAATCATCATGAAATCTGGACTTACTACAAAGACCTCCGTAATTCTTGCAGGAGATGCGACCAATTCTCGCCCTTTTGCCGAGGCGTCAAAGGCAGGAAAAATGGTAAACGCTTACAATGCTTTAATTTTAGCAAATCAAATAACCACAGGCCAAACATCCGTTCTTTCCAATGCAAAATAAAGTGATTAGAATAGCTGTTCTTCTTTTAATAACGTGGCAAACCGTATTAGCACAGCAAAACTCAAACTACTGGCAACAACATGTAGATTACACCATGGCTATCGACATGGATGTAAAAAATTTCCAGTATAGCGGAACGCAACAATTAATTTATACCAACAATTCTCCAGATACTTTGAATAGGGTCTACTATCATTTGTATTTCAATGCTTTTCAACCCGGCAGCGAGATGGATATAAGGCTACAGAATATCAAAGACGGTGATAGAAGAATGATGGCCGATGGTAAAAGTAGGATAGCTCCTTTGACACCAGAGCAACAAGGGTTCCTTCATACGGTATCATTAACCCAAGACGGTATCTCAGTAAACTTCTCAGAAGAAGAGACTATTTTGGTGGTCGATTTAAATGCTCCCATTCCCCCAGGTGGTAAATCTACTTTCGAGATGGAATTCGAGGGGCAAGTGCCAGAACAAATTCGTCGTTCAGGAAGAAACAGCAAAGAGGGGATTGCCCTTTCGATGACACAATGGTATCCTAAAATGGTCGAATACGATTTTGAAGGGTGGCATCCCAATCCATACATTGCTAGAGAATTTCATGGAGTATGGGGCGATTTCGATGTAAAGATTACCATTGATAAAGACTACACTATCGGCGGCACCGGCTATTTACAGAACCCTCAAGAAATTGGTCATGGCTATGAAACTCCAGGCACCAAGGTAAAAACCAAAGGCAACACTTTAACATGGCATTTTAAAGCTCCAAGAGTTCACGACTTTGCCTGGGGTGCAGATCCAGACTACGTGCACGATATACTTAAAATGGAAAATGGTCCAACCCTGCATTTCTTTTACAAGGACAAAGAAGAAATCAAAGAGAACTGGAAAAAACTACAAGCAAAGACCGCTGCCGCCATGTCGTTTTTCAATAAAAATATTGGGGAATATCCGTATGAGCAATATTCCGTTGTTCAGGGTGGTGATGGCGGTATGGAATATGCCATGTGTACCTTGATAACCGGGGAACGCTCCTTCGGTAGTTTAGTAGGAGTAATGGTTCACGAATTAGGCCATTCTTGGTTTCAACATGTGGTGGCGACCAATGAAGCTAAATATGGTTGGATGGATGAAGGTTTTACCGTTTTTATCAGCAGTCTATGCATGAATGAAATTATGAATGAAAAGAAAGAAAATCCCTTTTCGCGTTCCTATCAAAGCTATTATGCCTTAGTGGAGTTGGGGCAAGAAGCTCCACAGACAACCCATGCCGATCGCTATCATAATAACTTTGCCTACGGCGTTTCTACGTACAGTAAAGGTGCTATATTTTTATCTCAATTAGGATATGTCATTGGTCAAGACAAGCTTATGACAACTTTGCGAAAATTCTTTGAAGAGTATAAGTTCAAGCATGCAGTACCTAATGATATTAAGCGAACTGCAGAAAAAGTTTCTGGAATGGAATTGGATTGGTACCTCACAGATTGGACACAAACTACCAATACCATCGATTACAGTATCAAGGAGGTTATTGCTAAAGGCAATCAGACCAAAATTGTATTAGAGCGAATTGGTCTTATGCCTATGCCGTTAGATGTTCTCGTTGTTGATGCAGACGGTAACCAAGAATTGTATTATGTACCATTACGCATGATGCGAGGAGAGAAGGAAAACCCGTATCCTCAGTTTCAAAGAACCGTTGCAGAAGATTGGCCCTGGGCATACCCAACTTATGAGTTAATCTTAGATATGCCGCTTTCGAATTTGGTAGGCTTAAACGTTGACCCATCTCAATTGATGGCCGATGTGGATCGTGAAAACAACATTTGGCAGGCGGCTACAAAATAATATTTAAAATGTTAGCATAATCCGCTGTAGGCGAACCTATGGCGGATTTTCTATTTTTAAGCAATGGAGCATACATTCCCAAAAGAAGAGCGTTTAAAGAACAAGAAAGTTATTGAACACCTTTTTTCTCAAGGAAAGACAATAAAAGCATTTCCTTTAAAATTAATCTACATAAAAGCTCCTTTTGGAACCTCAATTCCTTTTAAAATTATGGTGATTGCACCAAAAAAGATTTTTAAGAACGCTGTTGATCGCAATCGGACCAAAAGGCTGCTTAGGGAGGCTTATCGCTTGAACAAACACCTGATATTTAACAATACCCAGGCACAATATGCGTTGGTGTTTTTATACCTTGGTAGAGAGACACCCAAATCTGCCATAGTTAATCCTAAAATGCGCCTATTACTTCAACAATTTCTCAATGCAATTTCTCATGAAAATATTTTTTAAGAAGCAATTTATTATTCCTGTATTTGCCCTTAGTGTGTTATTGGGTGCAAGTAGTTTCAAAAGTGATTTTTTTGAGATTGCAAAACAGATTGAAATATTTACCACGCTCTTCAAAGAGCTGAACATGAATTACGTTGATGAGACCAATCCTGCAGCTTTGATGGATTCTGCTATTAAAAATATGCTTAATGGATTAGACCCATATACCAAATTTTTGAACGAACAAGATGTTGAAGAGTACCGTATTAACAATACAGGTGAATATTCGGGCATTGGGGCATTGGTAAGATCCTATGATGATAAGCTTTTAATCGTTGAACCCTATAAGGACTATCCTGCAGACAAAGCTGGATTGCGTGCGGGTGATGAAATTGTACAAATTGGAGATATTGCCGTTTCTGATTTTGACAACAATGCAAGCGAACTACTCAAAGGAGCCAATGGCACCGCTGTAGAGGTAGTGTACGAGAGGCAAGGTGAAAAGAAAACAACCTCGATTATACGCCAAGAAGTGGAGGTTGATGCTGTTCCTTATTATGCCATGGCCGACGCTAACACAGGTTATATTGTGTTATCAAAGTTTAACAGAAAAGCCACGGAACAAACCAAAGCTGCTATAATTGACCTCAAAGGTCAAGGAGCACAACAATTGATTTTAGACCTCCGCGGTAATCCTGGTGGACTACTTTCTGAGGCAATAGACATAACCAATCTTTTTGTACCTAAAGGAGAACTCATTGTAACCACAAAATCCAAAGTCAAAAAGTTTAATCGAGAGTACAAAACTAAAAATCAACCCGAGGATGTTACTATGCCTTTAGTAGTGTTGATTAATGGTAGTAGTGCTTCCGCCAGTGAAATTGTTTCAGGTGGACTTCAAGATTTAGATAGAGCTGTAATCATGGGGGCTCGCAGTTTTGGTAAAGGTTTGGTACAACGGCCTTTAAAGCTAACCTACGGTACCCAGCTAAAAGTGACTATATCACGCTATTACACCCCTTCTGGTCGCTGCATTCAGTCCTTGGATTATTGGAATAGAGATGAACAAGGAAAAGCAGTACGAAATACTACATTTAAGAAATTTAAAACCAAAAATGGCAGAATTGTAGAAGATGGGGGTGGTGTCCTTCCTGATATAGAAATTACTTCACTAAAGAGTAATGCCTTAATCAACGCGCTGGAGAAAAACAGAATCATTTTTGATTTTGCCACCGAATTCTATTACAAAAATAAAGTTGAAAAATTAACTGACTTTAGTTTCGACCAACAAGACTATGTGTATTTTAAAACCTATGCGAAAAAGCAGGATTTTTCTTTTAAAACAGACACTGAAGCCCTGCTGGAAAAACAATTGGATAGTGAAGATGCCCTACTAGGCGCCGAAGTACAAAATCGATACAAAGACCTACTACTGGCTATTAATCAAGGCAAAGTAGCAGCACTTGACAGTTTCCAAGCAGAAATTTCGAAAAAATTAAAAGACGAGTTGGTGAAACGCTATTTCTACAGGGACGGATTATATCAATATAATCTTCAAGAAGACGAAGCCATACTCACCGCAGTTTCTCTATTGAAAGATACGGAGCGTTACCAACAGATTCTTCAATAGTTTTTTTGGGCTATTATTTCTAGCCAAAAATCATTTTTATATGCGGTATATCGTCCTCTAAATACGGTTGTCCCACCGTTTTGAAACCCAATCGCTGATAAAACGCTTTTAAATAGGTTTGCGCAGACATTTCTATTTTTGGGCTGTTCATTTTCTTATTAATGTAATTCATTGCCGAATGCATCATGGTTGCTGAAATTCCCTTTCCTCTATATTTCTGGGCAACTACCATTCTACCTATCGCAGCATTTTCAAAATAATCTCCCGCTTTAAAGATCCGTAAATATGCTACCAGCTTATTTTGCACTTTTCCTAGTACATGTACGGCCATATGGTCTTTGCCATCCAGGTCTTGATACACGCATTCCTGTTCTACTATAAACACAGCGTTACGCAATTCCAGCAAACCGTATAATTCAATTTTAGATAATTGATCGTATGTTTTTATCTGTGTCGCTATCACCCTTATTTGATCTTTAGAAACAATTATTTATACTCACAAATTTCTCACCCTGCCTTGAGCTTACGCCCTATTTGATTCGAATTTAAAAATCAACAAATTTCAGAACAGGGTATTTTTTTTATTCGTTGCTCATGACGTCCCCCATCAAATTCCGTTTCTAAAAAAGCTTGCACCATATCTAATGCTTGGGGGATCGCGATAAACCGTGCGGGTAAGCTTAGAATATTCGCGTTATTGTGGGATCGCGCTAAAACAACCAGTTCCTTATTCCAACATAATGCTCCTCGTATGCCCTGATGTTTGTTAATAGTCATACTGGCTCCGTTTCCACTGCCACAAACAACAATACCTAAAGAGACCTTGCCAGTCTCCACATCTGTAGCTACTGGGTGCACAAAGTCTGGATAATCCACACTTGTCGTATCGTCGGTACCGTAATTAACTACTTCAATTCCTTTGGACGATAAAAAATCGACTATTGCGACTTTATAGGTCGTTCCCGCGTGATCATTTCCGATTGCAATTTTCATGAGTAAAACTTTAATAAACTACACTTTCAAAAGTACAATTCTTCAGAAATGCACTCGTTTATATTTGTTCACAATAATTTACAGTCCATTTAAAATCAAAGTTTTGCCAAATTCTTGATTTGTGAACAGAATTAAGAAAAATAATAGGTTTATTATTTGGATTTCATTCCTGAATTTTCTAATACGGAAATCCCCTTAATAATTACCTAACATTTCATTAAAATTTAATCAACATTTATAAGCTGATTAACTGCTGAAATTAAC
>JBCDGY010000023.1:0-21509 GCA_039414375.1 Bacteroidota bacterium
GATATTTGTCTACTGCCAAAAAGGAATTGGGTGACAACGAACGGTTTTATGTGGCTTTGGAGAAGGCGCTTCACAATTATTTAAAGGCTAAACTAAAAATAGAAACCTCAGAATTTAGCAAAGAAAAAATAAGTGCGCTCTTAGCAGATAAGAAAGTTGGTGTTGATACCATAGCACAGTTTATAGACTTGGTAAAAAGTTGCGAGATGGCTAGGTATAGCCCTTTAACTAGCGTTCAGATGAACGAAGATTATGCGAAAGCAGTAGAAACAATCTCAAAAATGGACAAACAGTTATGAAAAGAACTTTGTACTATTTGTGGGTGGTGTTGCTTCCGTTTTTTAGTGCGTTTGGACAAAATGAAGCACGCTTTCAAAAAGCGACCGAAGCGTATAACAAAGGCAATTATGAAGCAGCTATTGCACAATACGATTCTATTATAAAAACAGGACAACATTCCGCGGCCTTATATTTTAATATGGGGAATTGCCACTACAAGCTAGACCGAATAGGCCCTAGTATTTATTACTTTGAAAAGGCCTTGCTGTTAAGCCCAAATGACCAAGAAATACGAAATAATCTGGGGTTTGCTCAAAACATGCGTTTAGATGCCATTGAGGAAATGCCGAAAACAGCAATGTCTAGACTTTGGGAATCTGTGGTTTTGGCGTTAACATTTGACCAATGGGCTTATATGGCGGTGTTCATGATTTTTCTCTTTGTATTGTGTTTTGTCATTTACTACATGCTCAATTTAGCAATACGTAAGCGATGGGCCTTTTTATTAGCATTTACAGCGCTTTTTGTGGGTATTTTTTCATTGACTATGGCTTATATGGCAGAAAAAGACTTTCAGGCCGATAGTCCAGCAATCATTTTTGATAGAGAGATATCGGTAAATGCAGAACCTAATGAACGTTCTGAGACCGTCTTCGCCTTGCACGAAGGCACGAAGGTAAACGTTATAGCTTCTTTAGATGCTTGGCATAAGATCCAAATTGCGGACGGACAAACTGGCTGGATTCCTGCAGAAAGTATCCGGTTGATTAAAGATTTTTAATTTTATTTCACGATTTTTGAAATTCATGCTCATAAGCATGTTTCAACTTGCACCTGCTTAATCCCATTTTTGGGAATCTCATACAACCTATTTCTCATACAAGGTGCGATGTAAAACCATAAATAAACAACTTATGTTTCATCAAATAAAAAAAGACCTTCCCGCTAGTATTGTGGTATTTTTTGTTGCCTTACCACTGTGTTTGGGTATTGCGCTAGCTAGTGGTGCACCGCTGTTTTCAGGATTGATAGCTGGTATTATTGGAGGTGTTGTAGTTGGATCGCTAAGTGGTTCGCAAATTGGGGTTAGTGGTCCTGCAGCAGGATTAGCAGCCATAGTGCTTGTTGCTATTGATAGCCTTGGGGGTTACCAAAATTTTTTAGTGGCGGTTGTCCTAGGCGGTGTGCTTCAACTCGCTTTTGGATTTCTAAAAGCCGGAATCATTGGTTATTATTTTCCATCTTCGGTAATAAAGGGGATGCTCACGGGTATTGGGATCATTATAATTCTAAAACAAATACCACATTTCTTTGGTTACGATACAGATCCTGAAGGAGACTTTGCCTTTTTTCAAGTAGATGGAGAAAACACCTTTTCAGAAATTCTAAACGCTATAAATTCTATTAGCCCAGGATCTACACTTATTGCATTCGTAGGGTTGGGAATTTTGATTTTGTGGGAGAAAGTACTCAAGAAGCAAGCTAAGGTTTTTGAATTGATACAAGGCCCCTTAGTAGCTGTTGTTATCGGTATTCTATTTTATGTCTTAACCAAAGATCACAAAACCTTGGGTATTGCCCAGGAGAATCTTGTAAGTGTACCAGTTCCCGAGGATGCGGCCTCTTTTTTTGGACAATTTAGCTTTCCCAATTTTGCCGTTATCGGTAGTCCTGAGATCTGGATAACAGCCTTTACCATTGCTTTGGTAGCGAGCTTAGAAACCTTACTTTGTGTTGAAGCGACTGACAAATTAGATCCACACAAAAGAGTTACTCCCACCAATCGCGAATTGCTAGCACAGGGCACCGGTAATATTCTTTCAGGGTTTATAGGAGGTTTGCCGATTACCCAAGTAATTGTTCGTAGTTCTGCAAATATACAGTCGGGTGGACAAACCAAGATGTCTGCCATTATTCATGGTTTTTTTCTTTTGATATCCGTTATCCTTATTCCTAAGCTATTGAATATGATACCGCTTTCCGTTTTGGCGGCTATTCTGTTTTTAGTAGGATATAAATTGGCCAAACCGGCCTTGTTTAAAACCATGTACAACCTGGGGTGGAAACAGTTTATTCCGTTTACGGTAACCGTTTTAGGAATTGTATTTACCGATCTTTTAGTCGGTATCGGAATGGGACTGGCTGTTGGTATTGTCATTATCTTGATCAAGAGTTATCAAAACTCTCACTTTCTACATATTGAAGACAAGAGTAATGGAAAACATCGTATTAAAATGACCCTTGCTGAAGAGGTTACGTTTTTCAATAAGGGCGCTATTCTGAAGGAATTGGATAGTCTTCCAGAAGATTCTTATTTAGAGTTGGACGTAACGAAAACCCAATATCTCGATAATGATATTATCGAAATTTTGCAAGACTTTGCTGGTAAAGCGGCAGAAAGAGAGATACACATTAAATTGGTTTCTGAGCGCGGTACAATAGAGAATCCTTCTGATTATTTGTCGTTCTTTAAAGCAGACAAGCCGTCGCCAGCTGTCGAATAAGATTTTGGTTTGTTTAACCCTATATCAAGGTCTAAGCAAGAAAGACAAAAAATGATGCACGTGACAGCCATTGATCAGGCCAAGAAGTATTGAGATAACTTGGTTAGAGGCTTTTTTAATGGTAAGTACACTACTCCAAAACGAAAGATTTCCCAATGATTCGGGGCCTATCTATATGGAAACCATGCCAGGGAGGTTTCCTGTAGAGCCTTTTAATACTTTTAGCAATTTTATTTTTGTAGTCATTCTTATTTACTGGGGTATTCGTGTGTACAAGAATCCTAAAAAACACTTGTTTTTAGCATTTGTGCTTCCCATCATTTTTATCAGCTTTATTGGTGGAACGGTATACCACGGTACCCGTAGTGCCGAGGTTTGGTTATTGCTCGATTGGGTACCAATTATACTGCTGGGGCTGTTAACAGCGGTTTATTTTATATGCCTTGTTGTTAACCCTTGGTGGCAAAGGCTGTTGTTTATAATAGGTCTTCTTGGCGTTTCTTTCTTGCTTAGGACAATTCCAATGCCCGCTTCCATGCGAATATCTTTGGGTTATGTGATTACAGCACTAACCATTCTATTACCCTTGGTACTCTATTTGATAAGGATTAAGGGCAAGAACATTTTTTGGGCGATGGGTGCTTTCGTCATTTTTGGACTTGCGGTTTTTTTCAGAAGTATTGATTTAAATCAAACAGTATTACCCATGGGCACCCATTGGCTTTGGCATTTTTTTGATGGGGTAGCTGTTCATTTATTGATAGGCTTTATCTTCAAAGACAATTTGTTACTTTTGACCGCCGATAAAGTCGCGGACGATGATTGATACCATCAAAACACATTTGGCTGAGGTTGAAAACTTCACGGCAGCCACAGAAGCGGAAATTGAGGAGTTTCGTATAAAGTACTTGGGAAAAAAAGGACTACTCAACATTTTTTTCGCGGAGTTTCGAAATATTCCCGGTGATCAAAAAAAGGAGTATGGCCTAGTAATCAATCAGCTTAAAAAGGCGGCTGAGGGTAAGGTCGATGCCTTGAGAGCTACAATGGCATTGCAAGACATACCGCAGCGCTCTATTGGAGACTTAACCAAGCCAGGAGAACCAATTGGTTTGGGAGCCAGACATCCTATATCGATTGTCAAAAACCAAATTATTTCTATTTTTTCAAGAATTGGGTTCAATGTGTCCGAAGGCCCGGAGATTGAAGATGACTGGCATAATTTTACGGCACTTAATCTCCCAGAATACCATCCTGCACGTGACATGCAGGATACTTTTTTCATAGCCACTGATCCAGATATTTTACTCCGCACCCATACCTCCTCGGTACAAGTGCGTTATATGGAGACAAATACACCGCCGATAAGAACTATTTCTCCTGGACGGGTATATCGAAACGAGGCCATATCTGCCCGATCTCATTGTTTCTTTCATCAGGTAGAAGGTCTTTACGTTGATAAGGACGTGTCCTTTGCTGATTTAAAGCAAACGCTGCAATACTTTACCACAGAAATGTTTGGGAAGTCTAAAATTCGACTTCGTCCTTCTTATTTTCCTTTTACAGAGCCCAGCGCAGAGGTTGATGTGTATTGGGGTTTAGAGACGGAAACGGATTATAAGATGACCAAAGGCACCGGATGGTTAGAGATTATGGGTTGCGGAATGGTTGATCCAAATGTGCTTAAGAATTGTGGAATAGATCCAAGTGTTTACAGCGGATTTGCATTTGGAATGGGTATTGACCGTATTGCACTTTTACAGTATCAAATTGGGGATATTCGACTTTTAAGTGAAAATGACGTTCGCTTTTTAGAACAGTTTAAAAGTGCTTTATAGACGCTTGGTTATTTTTAGTAATAGGCTTTAAGCAAATTAAGATGTATAGCCACGCCTCAAAAAAGGCTCGTTGAATACTTCCAACACCTATGGTTGTTGGTCAATATAAAATCTACACTCATGAATAAGTCGATATACAATACCCAATATTTAAAAGGAGATATTACTGGAGGTCTTGTTGCCGGAGTAGTGGCATTGCCATTAGCGCTGGCTTTTGGAGTTCAATCGGGATTAGGAGCTATAGCCGGTTTGTATGGGGCTATAGCAGTTGGAGTTTTGGCAGCTATTTTTGGTGGCACCCCTACCCAAGCAAGTGGGCCAACAGGGCCTATGACGGTTGTTTCTGCGGCATTGGTAGCGAATGCCATCGATGTAGCAGGTAGCCTGCAAGATGCTATGGGGATAATATTACTAAGCTTTTTTGTGGGCGGGGTGTTGCAAATCGTTTTTGGGTTGATCAATATTGCAGGCTATATCAAGTATTTCCCCTATCCTGTTATCTCTGGATTTATGAGTGGGGTAGGTCTCATTATTGTAATCCTACAGCTTTTCCCTTTTGTGGGTTTATCTTCACCAAAGTCTACCCTAAAAGTAATTATGGATCTTCCAAGGCTCTTCGAAGCTTTTAACTGGCAGGCCATGGTGTTGGGTGGGATGACAGTTGCCATTTATTATCTCTTTCCTAAAATCACAAAGGCCATTCCAAGTGCCTTAGTTGCTTTAATAGGTGTTTCTGTATTTGCTTATTTGATTCAATGGGATGTTCCGATAATTGGCAAAATCCCTTCTGGATTGCCATCTATCCAGTGGGAGGGCCTTCTTAGTATTGACAGTAGCGCTTATTTTATGGTTTTGGAATACGGGATGGTTTTAGCTGTTTTGGGTTCTATAGACTCGTTACTCACTTCGGTGATAGCTGATAATATGACCAAGACCAAGCACAATAGCAATCGTGAACTCATAGGTCAAGGTATTGGCAATATGGCAGCAGCACTTTTAGGAGGAATTCCAGGGGCTGGGGCTACAAAAGGCACTGTAGTCAATATTAATAATGGCGGTAAAACTAGGCTCTCTGGAGCATTACATGGTCTTTTTCTTTTGGCGGTTGTTTTAGGGCTTAGTGCTTTGGCAGCATATATTCCCTTGGCGGTACTGGCTGGAATATTGATACCTATTGGATTTAAAATTGTGGACATCAAAGGCTTAAAACACCTTAAGGTAGTGCCAAGAGCGGATGGAATTGTGTTGCTGCTAGTTTTGCTATGGACTACCTTCGGCAGCTTAATTCAGGCCGTAGGTATAGGGGTTACCCTAGCAGCGCTTCTGTTTATGAAGAAATCCAGTGATATTGGCGAGAAGGGTTTGCAAATGGGGACTTTGGAGGGTTTCGATGGAGAGCAGCCCTGGGATGACGAGGGGGACTTTTTTCAACGGTTTAAAAAACAAGTTTATGTCAAACACTTATACGGCCCGCTCTTTTTCGGCTTTACTTCTCATTTTAGAGCGCAAGTGAAACATGTGGAAGACAATGTTAAGATTGTAGTTATACGAATGGATCGCGTACCCTACGCCGATCAATCTGGGGTGTATGCTTTGGAGAATATCATTTTGGACTTGGCATTGAGAAACATCAAAGTAGTGCTAACAGGTTTACAGGATCAACCAAAAGACTTGTTACTGGCTATTGATATTATTCCGGATTTGGTATCTGAAGAACAGGTATTTTCCCAAATTACAGATAGTTTTGAATGGATGGAGCAGGAACTCAGGGTTAAAGCATCTAATGCTTAATTTCTGCGGACACGGTAAGTAATATTTCTATTGACAATGATGGTATTTGCGCGCAAGAAAAGCGTTGCTGCATCTGAAATAATGGGGCATAGAATTCCTGAATTAGTTAGTACTACCCTGTACTGTTGTGTGTGAAACGATTTCGGCGGATCTACGAGCGTAAGGGTGGTAGTATTTACACCACTGTAAACCGTATCGTTGGTTAAGTCTATCCAATTGGTACCATCGAAGTATTGCCAAGTGTAATTGTCTGCCGTTGCCGAAACTGTAAAAGAACCGGTACATCCGGTGCATATGGTAATATTAGAAGGCTGTGTGGTAATGCTTGGCAAAGCCCCCGAGACCTGTAAAAAATCTGGTTCTCCATTAGTGTCCAAATCTTCTGGGGTAGTGTAGGGCGCTCCAACTACGGAACCGTCTAGATTCACAGTAGGCACTCCCGAACCGTATATCCCATCAAAATCTGGATCTACAGCAAGGGAATTATAAGCTTCAATCGTATCAACACAACCATCGTTATCACTATCGGTATCTCTTGCATTGGGGATACCGTCATTATCGGTATCACAACCTTGAGGATAAAGTATACTAAAAGGTAGCGTAGTTTTCGCAATGGTTGTGCTTTGGTACCTTACAGCAAGGGATTCGCCACCTGTTCGTTCCATAAAAAGCACCACAATGTCATGATATCCTTGTCCTAAAGAGATGGTTCCGCTGCGTTCAATTGCACCATGTAAACCATCATTGTCGACCACTTCTGTACCGTCGATAAACAATTTACTGCCATCATCAGAGGTGGTAAAAAACGTATAGGTGTCTGCAAGGTTGATGTAAATAAGTCCGCTATAGCGAATAGAGAATCTGTCTCTGTCTCCCGGGTCTACCAAATTTTGAAGTGCATCTACATTAAAGCTAGGGAATACTCCTGTGGCTAGGGCTCCTGTTACAGGAATATTGTCAACTGTATTTCCCGTTGGAAAAAGATCATAAAATTCATATGATATTTCGCCGTTACAATTGTTTTCAATGGAATCTAAAATACCATCGTTATCATCGTCTACATCGACTTCATCCAGAACACCATCTGCATCGGTATCGTTAGTAGGGTCTCTAAAGTCGACTTCAGGTGTAGCTGTGTTTTGTTGGTTAGGGAGATTGGAAGGCACATTGATGTTACCATTGGGATCGTTATAGTTCGGAAGCCCTCCGAAAAATGGGGCATCTGTTGTATCAACGGCGTCGTCAAGGCCATCCCCGTCACTATCTAAACCAGTCAAAGTTATCCCAGCTTCATTGGTATCTAAAATACCATCATCGTCAGCATCCAATACACCAAAATCAAATCCACTAGAAATATTTGTATTGGTAAGGGTAAGACCGTCTCCACTCCCGGGGAAAGCTTCATAGGCATCGTCCAGACCATTCCCATCTATATCAAAACCAGAAGGGGCAATATAGGTAAAGGTGTCTTGAGCTTCAACATTGTCTGGAATACCATCGCCATCCGTATCTAAATCAAGCTCATTCGTTACCCCATCCCCATCTTGATCGCACAATGCGGTTGGAAAAAGTATAGAAAAAGGAAGGGCTTGTTTAGTGATAGTAGCACTGCTATAACTAACCGTTAGTATTTCGCCACCGCCGTCTTCGTAAAAAAGTACCTCGATGGTATGTACACCTTGCGTTAAAAAGATAGTGCCACTACGTTCTCTGGGTCCATGATTACCATCGTTATCAACCACTTCTATACCATCAATAAACACTTTGCTACCATCATCAGATACAGTGTAAAAGGTATAGGTGTCTGCAGTACTAATGATAATGTTACCGGTGTAGCGAATAGAAAATTGGTTGGTATCTCCTGGATCAACAGCATTTTGTAGGTCGTCAACGTCAAAACTATTGAACACCCCAGCACTTAATGCGCCGGTTGTTGGAATATTATCTACAGTACGGCCTGGTGGAGCAAGATCATAAAATTCGTAGTTGAGCCGACCTGTGCAACCAAATATTTCTTGAATGTCTAAGATACCATCATTGTCATCGTCGATATCGGTGATATCGGGAACGAGATCACCATCACTGTCCTGAGCGTTTACGCCTAAAATAGCGCACAGAGAACAGATCCAAAAGGCACACAGCAAGCGGCCAATTGATTTGTCTAATCGGGGGTACAAGAGAAACAGTAGCTTTGGAATTTTACCGAA
The DNA here is from genome assembly GCA_039414375.1 of Bacteroidota bacterium. GTDB lineage: Bacteria > Bacteroidota > Bacteroidia > Flavobacteriales > Flavobacteriaceae > Croceivirga. The sequence goes on from JBCDGY010000023.1 coordinate 8,620, forward strand.
AATTAACGATAGTTCCTCTAGTTACTAAATAATTGTTGTCGCTATGGCTATATTTGTTAGCAATCCCTTATAGCGTGTAGAATCTTACAAATGAGTGATTTAGTGGACTTTTTGAGCAAGAATTTTCTTTCTTTTTGTGATTTGGTTATCCTTGGTAATATTAGATCATAAAGAATAGAATTATTAGAAATAAAACGCCTTACTACTTAAAATCACCATTTTAAGTGCATAAAGACAAGCGTGCTTTTAAATTAGGTTATCGATTTTAATTTCACGTTGGATTTAAACTTAGCTGCAAGGTATTATCATACTATCTTGTGGTCAGACTACTAAATGACAACCCTTTCCTTTCAGACATTTACTACGTAAACTATGAATAATAATTTCTACGAAATAGGTAGCGATTTTAGCTAGTTGGTGAAGCTATCGCAAAGGTCTTATAAAACCCTTCTATACTATGAATGGCATAAGCATACGGTTTTTTATACCGATTGCAAAAATCTCCTTTTATGACTGTTGCTACTAAAGACTTGGGATTTCTACAACTTCTCAAGAGTATCTTAAGTATCACCAGGCTATAGTAAATGGAAACATAACATAATTAGATGATTATCAATTTTTTATGGTGTTATTCGGTAGTAATCTTAAAGGAGTTCTATCGATATTTCAAAATAATAGGCCAATGTAATCTTGTTTAACTTTAGTTGTTTTTGGCATTTTCCCATTATTTTTTTGAGTTTTCGCATTCATTAGGCCCAATTTTTATTGGATTTCAATAGGTTTTTTTGGTAACTACTTATAAATTAGAGACATGTGTAACTAAATGGAATCTTAAGAGATGAAAAAGCATACTATTACCCGTAGAGATTGGATAAGACAAGGATTATTAACTGCAGGAGCAGCTGCAGCTGTACCTTACGTAGGTTTCTCCAGAACTAATGCAGTACCATTGCAACTAGACGCAAACGGAGATGCCATATATAGTCCCTTCTTTAAAGAGTATTTGTTGCCTGTTGATCGTCGTGAGTTTCCGGTGTTAAAGGCAAGGTTGAATGCCAATGAAAATCCTTACGGACTTTCTCCAATGGCATTAAAGGCCTTGCAAAACAATGCTTCGGGAGGTAATCGTTATGCCTGGAAGGAGCTTTTTCAGCTTATTGATAAAATAGCGGATTTTGAAGGCGTTTCTTCTAAGAATATTATGATGGGCCCTGGTTCCTCTGATTTGTTAGAAAAAACGGCCATAACCTTGTTTATGAACGGTGGTAATGTGGTTTCCGCAGACCCCGCTTATATGTCTCTAATTAAAGTTGCGGAGGCGGCAGGAGGCACATGGAAGCCTGTTCCTTTAAAAGAAGATTGGTCGCATGATCTTGATGCCATGGAGGCGGCTATCGATGATGATACCAAACTAGTCTACATCTGTAATCCTAATAATCCAACAGGCACCATAACCGATAGTAGTAAATTGCTTGATTTCTGTTCAAGAGTGTCAGAGCGAGTGCCTGTATTTGTCGATGAAGCATATTTATGGTTTCTTGAAGATGGTGCTAAGCACAGTATGGTTTCTTTAATTGGCCAGGGCAAAGACGTTATTATTGCGCGAACATTTTCAAAAATCCATGGGATGGCTGGTTTACGAGTAGGCTATGCTGTAGCACAAGAAGAAACTCTTAAAAGGTTACAACAAATTACCAGGGCAGGAATGGGCATTGCTTATCCTTCTATTTTTGCGGCCATGGCGGCCATGGATGACATGACCTTTTTAAAAGAGTCAAGGACTAAGAATGCCGCAGCTAGGGCATATACTTTAGAAACTTTAAAAAGTATGGGATTTGAACCAGTGCCTTCTTATACCAGTTTTATGATTTTCCCAATTGCTATGGAAGGCAAAGCATTTCTTACAAAGATGACGGCTCAAAAAGTTGGGGTAAGGGCTTTTCAATTTAAAGACCAGAATTGGTGTCGGGTAAGTATGGGTACAATGGCCGAGATGAAACTTTTTACAGAAGCTATGGTTAAAGTCTTTGCCTAATTTTATGGATATCGGTTTACAGAAGACTGCTGTTTTCCTTTGCTTTATTTTTCTAGGTATCCTCCTTAAAAGAAAGTTTGCTTCTAAAGAAGAACTTTCAGGAATCAAAAAAATAATATTGAACTTGGCATTGCCTGCCACTATATTTATTGCGCTGCTTAGCGTAGAGGTCAAGGGCTTAATGATTTGGTTACCGCTTTTGGCCATTGGTCTTAATGTAGTCTTGTTCCTCGTAATACCTCCTTTACTTCCATTTTTTGGCTTATCAAGAGACACATCCGCGTATCGAACAGCGCGTTTGATGTTACCTTCACTAGCTCCAGGGCTTTCTTGTTTCCCGTTTATTCACGAGTTTTTAGGAGATGATGCTTTAGCCAAGGCGGCCATGGCTGATCTTGGAAATAAAGTCTTTGTTTTGATTGTTTTGTACATCGTTGCTATGAATTGGCACTATCGTATACAAGCCAAGAGTAGAAAAAGCAATAACAACCAATGGCTTAAAATGCTTGGAGTAATGGGTAGCGAACCGGTCAATTTATTGATTATTGCTGCCTTGGTCTTATTAATTATGGGCGTTAATATGAGCGCTTTACCATTTGTGCTTTCAGAAACGCTACAAAAGCTTAGCTTAATTATGACACCCTTGGTGTTGCTTTTCATTGGTTTGGCAGTAAAACTGAAGCGAGAACAGTTTTTTAAACTGTTTTCTCTTTTGTGCCTACGTGCGGGTATAGTGTTTGTAGTTGTGGGTGCTTTAAAATTGATGTTGGGTATTGGAGATGCTATAACCTTGGTGTTATTGCTTTCCTTTGGTCTTAGTGCCTGTAGTTTTTGGCCCTATGCCCATATAGCCTTAGTAGAAGGTTTGGAGAAAGATAGCAATCATCAAACTTTTGACAGCGGCTTTGCGGTCAACATTTTAGCACTGTCTTTTCCATTTTCAACATTGGTAATTTTAAGTGTGCTCAATAGCGGTAATCTCTTTGTTCATTCGGAAAAAATATTTATCACTGCTGGCGTGCTTTTCTTTTTCGCCAGTGTTCCTGCGTTGTTAAAACGTTCTAGAAAAAGAATCTCCTTTAAAATCACAAAATCAAGTATTGATACCACAGGTACTGAGCACGTTTAGTTTTCGATACTAAGGCATTATGGCAACCTATTCTTTCTTTGGCCAAGTAGTATAAGGTTGTTTGCTGAGCTGGGAGTTATAATACTGAGGTTGTCCCGTAACCTCATCCCCTAACCAATCCGGTTTTTCAAAAAAGGCATTTTCGTGTGGTAATTCTATTTCTGCCACGATTAAACCTTTATTGTGTTCATGAAATTCGTCTACCTCAAAGATATTACCAAGAAAAGGTACTTGATACCTTATTTTTTGAATGGGAAAGTCCTCACATAAGGCCAGTAGTTTTGTTGCTTCCGAAGGTTTAATTGCCGTTTCCCATTCAAACCTGGTGGTACCGGAATCATTACCAATCCCCTTAACAGTTAAAAAAGCGGCATTCCCTGTAATCCTAATTCTTACTGTCCGTTCTGGGTGTGTGTTTAAAAACCCTTGGGTAATATTTACTTTATCGATGGCCTGTATCCGATATTCGCTGGAACGAATTAAGAATTTCCTTTCTATTTCTAAATATTCCATGGGTTGTAATGCTAAGCAAACCTTTCAACACTTTTTCTATAGTGCAACAAAGGCTTTTGACGATCGCCTATAAATTTACCGTAATTTTAATCATGGATACTACAGCGCCGCTTAGGAAGATTATTCATGTTGATATGGATGCTTTTTATGCTTCGGTTGAACAATACGATCATCCAGAGTTGCGGGGAAAACCTATTGCTGTTGGAGGGAGTTCCAAAAGGGGCGTGGTTTCTGCGGCAAGTTATGAGGCAAGAAAATATGGGGTCCGTAGTGCAATGAGTGGTGTTTTGGCTCGGAAGAATTGTCCTGAACTCATATTCGTAAAACCACGGTACGACCGTTACAAATCGGTTTCTAATCGTATTCGAACCATTTTTTTAGAATATACAGATCTAGTGGAGCCGCTTTCTTTGGACGAGGCGTATTTAGATGTTACGCAAAACAAAAAAGGAAACCCCTCCGCTACCGTCATTGCCAAAGAAATCCGGGAAAATATTTTTAAAAATACAGGGTTAACTGCTTCTGCTGGGATTTCCATTAACAAGTTTATCGCCAAAGTCGCTAGTGATTACAATAAGCCAAATGGTCAAAAAACGGTAGCTCCAGAAGCCGTTCATGCCTTCTTGGAAGCTTTGGATATTCGGAAGTTTTATGGCGTGGGTAAGGTTACTGCTGAGAAAATGTATCAAAAAGGCATATTTACAGGTAAAGATCTTAAACTGAAATCGTTGGATTTTTTAAATCAGCATTTTGGAAAGCATGGCGCCTATTATTACAATGTGGTTCGCGGGATACATCTAAGCGCGGTAAAACCACATAGAATACCAAAATCGATGGGGGCAGAACGCACGTTTAGCGAAAACTTAAGTAGCGAAGTTTTTATGCTTGAGAAGCTTGAAAATATTGCTAACGAGCTAGAACGGCGTCTTAAAAAATCAAAAGTATCGGGAAAAACCGTGACCTTAAAAATAAAATACAGTGATTTTACGGTACACACACGTAGCAAAACCTTGCCTTACTACATTGCAGATAAGGCTTTAATTGTTGATACCGCAAAGGAGCTTTTATATCAATCATCTATAGATAGCTCTGTTCGCTTGTTAGGGATTTCAATGTCTAACCTCAATACGTCAAAATCTGAAATTGATGAGAAAGCGGCTAAAGCGGATAGTAGTATTTCGGCACAACTAAAATTTGACTTTTAATAGCGCTCCAAAGAGTGGTCTTATCAAACATTTTATCAACAATTCTTAGAATCTGTGAATTGAGGGCCAAAAGCGATTAACCCTTTATGCAGGTTGCGCGTGTAGGGCTAAAGAAATCAGGTTTTTGCTTTTTGCGAGTATGATTAGGTTGAGACCTTTGCAAAATTCAAAGTATAGAAAATTTCATCGGGCGTCGAAATTTTCCATAGTTGGGATTGCATATCACTTTTTTACCCATGCTGCGAAGGTCTCAGGTTTTCTTTAATAGGTAGGTTAAGCATTTCTTGACCTAGATCAACATTGCTATCGAACCAAAAATGGATCTTTGACATATCAATAAACGAATAGTCATGGCTAAATTGTTGCTTACTCCCGAGAACCAAATTCAGCGCTTGAACCAGCTATTGGACAATTTTTCATCACTACAAAAACTCCCCCCTGAAATCTTAAGGTTTAAGCCTCACCCAAAATCATGGAATGTTTTGGAGGTTTTAGAACATTTGAGTATCTGTTACAATCAGTACGAAGAGAAAATTATAACGGCCTTAAAGGCTTCTACCGATACCAATACCGGTTCTTGGGAATACCAGCCAGGATTTTGGATTCGTTTTGTTATTGAAGGACAGCGCCCCAAAGGACAACACAGGCCCTTTAAATTAAAAACGTTGAAAAAGTTTGAACCGCATATGGTATTAGAACCGGATACTAAAGCAGTTCAAAATGTTATGGAACGGTTTAGGAACAATTACCTTGCTCTAAAAAGAAATATTAAGGACAGTCGAAGTAAAATTATGGATCATCCAAGGTTTGCTTCGGCTATTGGGTCCGTAGTTAGTTTTAGGCTACCGGAATCCTTTGAGTTGTTACGATGCCATGCCGAGCGGCACATGATACACAGAGCTGGAATTATAGCCTCTCAAGACTGATGCCTATATTAGGCATCACTTTATGGAATCGTCTTCAAAAGAAATAATACGAAACTTTTTTAGCCCGGTTGCACTGCCCAGCGCTGAGGAAGATTGGTTTTTTAGCCTTTGGGAAGAACGAACTTTTAAGCAAAACGCGCTTATTACGGAAGCTGGGCAAATGGAGCGGTTCTTTTATATTATTTTGGAAGGAGTACAAGTTATTTATCTCTTAAATCAAAAAGGGGATAAGGTCGTATTGGGATTTTCTTATAGTGGTAGTCCTTCAGGCGTATTTGATTCATTTCTATATCAGAAACCTTCAGATACTTTTTTAGAAGCACTTAGGCCTAGTCGTGCACTGGCGCTTTCTAGGGATAATTATTTGGCCTTGTTTAAGACCAATCCCGATTTTCACCAATGGGGTCATTCTTTTTTTCGTGAAATCCTTTTTGGACGTCTCTTTCGCGAGGTAGAATTACTAACACTTTCGGCAAGAGAGCGCTATATTTCTTTTATGCAACGTTGCCCAGATGATTTAAAAGTGATTCCACAAAAATACTTGGCGTCCTATCTCAACATGAAACCGGAGACTTTTAGTCGGCTTCGCCGCTCAGTATCCTACTAACAAGTTCTTGTATGCGAGGGTTAACATCAGTTTCGAACCAGGGATTTTTGCGCATCCAGAAATGGTTTACTGGTGAAGGATGTGGTAACGGGAAATATTTCGGCAAGAAATTTTCAAAATCACGGACGTTTTCGGTAAGCGTACCTTTGGCATTTTTGGGTAAGTAAAGGTCTTGGGCGTATTTGCCTATGAGCAGGGTAAGCTTTACGGAATGCAATTCGTTCCATACTTTTTGGTGCCATAAGGGTGCACAGTCTTTTTTAGGGGGCAAATCACCAGTGCTACCTTTTCCAGGGTAACAGAATCCGGCTGGCAGAATGGCAAAATTATCAGGGTTGTAAAATACGGTTTCTGTAACTCCTAGCCACTGCCGTAAGTTTTTACCACTAGGGTCGTCCCATGCCTTGTTATGCTCATGAGCCAGGCGCCCAGGCGCTTGGCTAGCCAAAACGATTTTTGACTTAGGCGTACCTGCTATTATAGGTCTAGGGCCAAATGGCAATTGATTGATACAGTGTGTGCAATCCCGAATTTCTTGAAGTAATTGTTGCATTATCGCTTTCCCCCAATAACCAAAACGAACTCTCCCTTAGGTGTAGTATTCGTAAAGTGTGTTACCATGTCACTTATCATTCCTCGACGTACTTCTTCATAGCGCTTTGTAAGTTCACGAGACACTGCCATAGGCCTATCTGACCCGAAATGTTCCTCTAGCTGTAGTAAGGTTTTGAGTAGTTTATGAGGACTAACATACAATACCACGGTTCGGGTTTCTTCAGAAAGTTGCTGTAGTCGGGTTTGTCGTCCTTTTTTTGGGGGTAAAAAGCCTTCAAAAACAAAACGCTCGTTAGGCAGACCACTGTTTACCAAAGCAGGTACAAAAGCCGTTGCTCCTGGCAAGCAGGTGACGGCTACCTCCTCTGCAATACAAGCGCGTACTAACAAAAACCCGGGATCACTAATAGCCGGTGTTCCCGCATCGGAAATCAAAGCTATGGCGGCCCCACTTTTCATACGTTGTACCAATCCAGCTACGGTACTGTGTTCATTATGCATATGGTGACTGGCCAAGGGGGTGGATATGTCGAAATGGTTCAGCAGCTTTTTACTTGTTCTAGTGTCTTCCGCTAAAATAAGATCCACCGATTTTAGAACAGACAGCGCTCTAAGGGTGATATCCTCCAAATTTCCTATAGGCGTGGGCACTACATATAATATTCCCATAGCCTAAAAATAACCTTTACTAGTGGGGGAACCTACTACATTAAACCTTTCCACCCTTTTTTCCGGATGGATTTAAGTACGGTTCAATACGTTCTTAAATAAAAGGAAACGGTTTTTAAAGAGGTCTTAAAAACAGCAACAATGAAGAAGCTTTAGGCGAACTTACGTTGGATAATTCTTTTGAATCTAGATTCGTAATCTTCCTTTCCCGCCCAGTCTTTATATTCAGGCTTCACCATATTATCGATAAAGGCTAAAGAACGTTCTTCTGTATCGATAGTATTTAGTTGCGAAATAACCCTTTTATAATCGTCCATATTATTATTAAACAGATGTTTAACAAAAGCCAAACGGTCGTTAAGACCAATATTTAAGTTTTGAGTAAGGGTATCATTAAGGGATTTTCCTTGGGGTACCCCAGCACTTACAGGGGGTTCAGGCGCAAGGATTTCTTTTTCTGATTTAAAGCTTCCTTGTTTTTTAAGAAAATCTCCAAAAAGGTGTTCCAAGGCCTCGTTGGGCATTTCGGAAACCATTCCGCGAATAGTTTCCATCCCCGGGGTGATGATATCTTCTTCGTGTGGATTGGTCTCTGGAACTGCCGTGTTTTCATTGATTACGGCATTGGCCATTTTTTCAAAACGAGAGGCCAAAACATTTTTGTTAAGATCAACCTCAACATCTTGTAACTTTTCTTCAATAAATTTGAGCACTGCCAATTTTTCATATAAGCCTTTGGCTTTTTCGTATAGTGCTGCTAGCGCTTCGTCTTCTCTTGCTGTTATTATTTCGGTGGAAAGTTTGACCAGTTCTTCCCTTAATTTTCGTTTCATGCCGATAGTTCTTTTGTTAAAGTTACGTGCTATATGCTACTGTTCACGAGAACAAAAGGTTAAAATTTTGACTGTTTAAGGGCCTTAAAATTTGCTAACTTTGTTTCGCTTGCAATAAGAGAACGAACAAATCCCCTTATTTCGTTTAAAAGTACGGTATGTTCTTAGAAAACACGGTAAATCCTAAAGCACAATTTGGGTGGATAGAAGTAATCACTGGCTCCATGTTTTCTGGAAAGACCGAAGAATTGATTCGGCGCTTGAAAAGGGCGCAATTTGCAAAGCAAAAAGTCGAGATTTTTAAACCACAGGTCGATACCCGTTACAATGAGGAAATGGTAGTTTCTCATGATGCCAATGAAATTCGCTCTACCCCAGTACCCGCCGCAGCGAATATTCGTTTGTTGGCTGATGGTTGTGACGTAGTAGGTATTGATGAAGCACAGTTTTTTGATGATGAGATTGTAACTGTCTGCAACGATCTGGCTAATAAAGGGGTACGTGTGGTTGTTGCTGGTCTTGATATGGATTTTAAGGGAAATCCTTTTGGACCCATGCCTGCGTTGATGGCCACGGCGGAGTATGTTACCAAGGTGCACGCCGTATGCACAAGAACCGGTAATTTGGCCAACTACAGTTTTCGTAAATCAGACGACGACAAGCTGGTACTGCTCGGCGAAACGGCGGAGTACGAACCCTTGAGCCGTGCTGCCTTTTTTAAGGCTCAGCTTCGTGAAAAGATTAGAAAACTGAAGGTAAGTGCCGAAGAGGTAGCCCCCAAACGTAAAGAAGGGGATACATGACCAAAGGGGAGACCACGCTGACTCTCGATCTGTCTGCACTGGAACATAATTTTCGTTTTTTAAAGGCAAGGTTATTGCCGAACACCCTCTTTATGGGCGTTGTTAAGGCCTTTGCCTATGGTAGTGATCAAGTAGCCATTGCAAAACATCTAGAAAAACTAGGTGCAGACTACCTCGCTGTAGCTTATGCCAAAGAGGGGATTGCCTTGCGAGAAGCGGGGATCCATCTTCCAATTTTAGTGCTTCATCCACAACCTCGCAACTTTAAAAAAATTATTGACTTTCGTTTGGAACCCAGTTTATATTCCATAAGGGTTTTGCAAGAGTTTTTGGAAATGGCCAAAGCCAATAAACAACAAGCTTATCCCGTACACTTGAACTTTAATACAGGTCTCAATCGGCTCGGGCTTTCAAAAGCAACGCTGCAAGAAGCTATGGCCATCTTCAAAAGCAGTAACACCATTTTCTTAAAAGGCGTACAGTCTCATTTGGCGGCTTCGGAGGATGGGCAAGAGCGTGACTTTAGCCTAGGTCAGATTGCTGATTTTAAAGCGATCTGTGAGCGATTGGCAGCAGCACTTGGCCAAATTCCCATACGCCATATGCTCAACACCTCTGGAATATTAAACTATCCTGAGGCACAATTCGAAATGGTTCGCAGTGGCATTGGGCTGTATGGTTATGGGAATGCTCCGGAATACGATCATCAGTTAAAACCGGTAGCGACCTTAAAAACGGTAATATCGCAATTGCATCCTATTGCCCCTGGCGATAGTGTGGGCTACAACAGGGCCTATCAAGCCACCAAACCAGAAATAATCGCCACTTTACCCATAGGCCATGCCGATGGTTTGGGAAGACAGTATGGCGAAGGCAAAGGGGTTGTGGTTATTAATGGGCAACCAGCGCCAATAGTGGGTAATGTTTGTATGGATATGGTAATGGTTAATGTTACGCATATTCGCTGCCAAGAAGGAGAGGAGGTCTTGGTATTTGGAGCTGATCGCTCAGCGGCATTGTTTGCGGAGGGGGCTACCACCATATCGTATGAATTACTTACTGCGATTTCACCAAGAGTGGCAAGGATAGTAGTATAAGACCTTTTTGAATTACCCTAAAAACGACTAAGCCGTCGCAACTTTCAATATATTTTGAATTGTGAAAAGGTCTCATTTTCTTAATCTCAAGGAAAAAAGGGGTTTTCCGAATTTTTGTATTTTGGCCGGTGTAACCACTAAAATTTAAAAGATGCTTAAAGAATTTAAGGAATTTGCGATGAAGGGTAACCTCGTCGATATTGCTGTAGGTTTCGTAATGGGTGCGGCCTTCAACAAAGTTGTGGCCTCGTTTACCGGAGGCATTGTCTCCCCATTGATTGGGTTGGTCTTCAATGCTGACTTTAGAGATTTAAAATATATTTTAAGAGAAGGAACGATGAACGAAGAAACCGGAGAAACGGTCGGGGAATTGGCGGTACTGTATGGTGACTTTTTAACCAACGTTATCGACTTTATTATTGTAGCCTTTGTAATGTTTATGATTGTTAGAGGAGTCAACAAGATGAAGAAGAAGGAGGAAGAAGCCGCTCCAGCACCTCCTCCAGGGCCTACAACAGAAGAACTATTGGCAGAAATTAGAGATGCCCTAAAAAAATAACGATTTAGGCCTGCTTTTGTAGGCCAGCCGCTATACCACGTTGTATATTAATTCATTTAAAGCCGCCATTGGTTTCGCAACCTTTGGCGGTTCTTTTATGCGGAGACCTTTGCAAAATTCAAAGTATGTGGGAAGTTCGACGCTCGATGAAATTTTAACCCACAGCAACCTATCGGTTGTGAGGACTTAAAATTTTGAGAAGTCAGCAATTCTCCTATAGTTGGGATGGGGAACCACTTTTTATCCTTTCTGCAAAGGTCTCATGTGGCTAAGGGATGCATCGGGAAGCCATCGGCTTATTTAGAAAACGTTATTTTTATAACATTTTGTTATTTTATGGATTTTGTCAAATAAATACTTGTTTCCCTCTCGAAGTAAATTACCTTTGTGCCCCAAAATAATGGAGATATGAAAGTAGCTGTTGTAGGCGCCACCGGAATGGTAGGCGAGGTAATGCTAAAAGTATTGGCAGAACGAGATTTTCCTATTACGGAATTGTTGTTGGTTGCCTCTGAACGATCGGTAGGGAAAACATTAACCTACAAGGGGGAAACACATACCGTAATTGGCTTAGAAACTGCGGTAGCTGCAAAACCAGCTATTGCCTTATTCTCCGCTGGCGGCAGTACGTCTTTAGAATGGGCGCCCAAGTTTGCTGAGGTAGGCACAACAGTAATCGACAACTCTTCCGCGTGGCGAATGGATCCCAGTAAACGGTTGGTAGTACCTGAAATTAATGCAAAGGTACTTACCGCGGAAGATAAGATAATCGCGAACCCCAACTGTTCTACGATCCAAATGGTAGCTGCGCTTCATCCATTACACCAGCAGTATCAAATGAAACGGGTGGTAGTATCTACGTATCAGTCGGTCTCAGGAACAGGGGTAAAAGCAGTGCAACAGCTAGAAAATGAGATGGCCGGAGTGCAGGGCGAAATGGCTTACCCTTACCCTATAAATCGAAATGCGTTGCCCCATTGCGATGTGTTTTTAGAAAATGGCTACACTAAGGAGGAAATGAAATTGGCCAACGAGCCTCAAAAGATTTTAGATGATCGTAGCTTTTCGGTCTCCGCTACCGCGGTGCGTATTCCTACCTCAGGAGGGCATTCTGAATCGGTTAATGTTGAATTCCATGAGGATTTTGATTTAACTACAGTTAGGCGTTTGTTGTCTGAAGCCCCGGGCGTGGTCGTACAGGACAATCCAGATACCAATACCTATCCCATGCCCATATATGCACACGATAAGGATGACGTATTTGTGGGACGTATACGTAGAGACGAAACCCAACCAAATACCTTAAACCTATGGATTGTTTCCGATAATCTTAGAAAGGGTGCCGCTACTAATGCGGTTCAAATTGCGGAGCATTTGGTAACGGAAGGCTTGGTTTAAAAGCAGCCTTTTACTATTGTCTTGGTTTTTGGGGAGATTTATGGTTTTGTAGCCATGCCCTAATCTGACCCATAAGGGTAAAGCAAAGCCTTATTTTAAAAGCTCTAAGCGATTTTTATTATGGGCGACAAGGCTGGTATCGTTAAGTTAACATAGTAGAATAAAATTTTAACTGCTAGAATTCAATTACTTGCATGTGTTTTTAACGCCATGCCCTATTCTGGACCATTACTCATAAAGGGGAACAACTTTTTTTTCCTCTCAATTAAATCTTCTGGGAAAAATTCATCATAAGCATTAAATATCAATGATGATAATTCTATCCTGTCCCCTTTTAAAGTATAAATAGAAGTGTAAAAAAATGATCCTAGATATAAAAAATCAACTCGTTTATCATATGACGGTGGAGTTAAATATACTTCGACTTTCTTGATATCCTTCAATGTAAATTCAATGGTTTCTGAAAGGTTATTATAGATAAAATTTCCATTGCGGACATTTAGTCTTTTACCTTTATTATACTTGATATGATTTAAGAATAACATAATAGCAGGAGTTGCA
>JBCDGY010000024.1:0-20553 GCA_039414375.1 Bacteroidota bacterium
CCGGCATCCAACGTAAAGCAAATTGGAATTTTAGTCTCCTTCCTAAACTGCCATATTTTATCAATAACCGCCAGAGTATTGGGTAACATCAATACGAAATAAGGCCTGCTTGCCATCATCATAGCATGCAAGGTTAATGCTTCACTTTCCACAATCCCCATAAAGGCTTCCAAGTCGCCATTTTTAAATATAGGCTGCAATTGTTTCAAATGGTCATGCGCTTGTGTAAAACGATTTTGTGCATAGGGATGGCCTTCCATTAAGCCATGGCCGACAGAACTGCTCACTGATTTTTGCCCTTTATGAATCAGAAGGATGGTATCAAGATACCCCTCAAAAACAGTATGTACTGCATGGGGATACCGAATTGCATACAAATCAGTACTCTTCAGTATAGAAGGTGTATGCCCCCATTGTATTAAGTCGCCTTCAATACTCCTAGAGGCACTACCCGAGCCCAAACGAGCTAAAAAGGAGGCTTTTCGCAAAAAATACGCTTCGGTCATCTCTGGGTTAGCCTGTTGCTCCAATTCGAGCAAGCAAAGCGCTAAAGCAGCCATACCACTTGCTGAAGATGCAATCCCACTGCTATGAGGAAAAGAATTGGTACTGTCAATAACAAAATGATATTTGTTTAAGAAAGGAAGATAGGCGACGATACGCTCTAGAAACAATCGAATCTTAGGTTTAAAATCAGGTTTCGGGCTTCCTTCAAATAAAAAATCAAAAGAAAAACTGGCTTCTGGAAGTTTGCGTTTTTCAAAATGCATGGTGGTTCGGGTAGCACAAGCATTTAAGGTGAAGCTGATGGAAGGGTTGGCTGGGATTTGTCCCGGTTTTTTACCCCAGTACTTCACCAAAGCAATATTACTTGGTGCTTTAAAGCCAATTTTTCCCCCGTTGGGGTATTGTAAATCGTTGGAAGGCACAAATTCCTGATCCGGCATGCAAGTCGCGTTTCGACAAAGATAAGATTTGCCCAAAGGATGTTTTCTCCTTTAAATTGTTATTTTAGTCTACATCATTATCTCTTGTGAAGAATACCTTTCTTAAAATCACCATTGCTGTCGCCATTTGTTTGCTAATTGGGCTGCTCGCTAGTTTTGCTACCCAAAGCTCTGTTAACGACTGGTATGTTACCTTAAATAAACCTGATTTTACACCCCCCAACTGGTTGTTTGCTCCGGTTTGGATCATTTTATATGTAATGATGGGTATCGCGGCCGGATTGGTATGGTCCAAAGGATACTACCACCTTTGGGTGAAGACCGCTCTTTATCATTTTGGGTTTCAACTTTTGCTAAATGCGCTCTGGAGTATGGTTTTCTTCGGTCTACAAAATCCATTGGCAGCACTCTTTGTCATTGGTACCTTATTAGTACTAATCGTGCTAACCATTAAATGGTTTCGAATTGTTAGTAATACCGCAGCTTTTCTAATGATTCCTTACCTCATCTGGGTGGCTTTCGCAGCAGTATTAAATTTTAAAGTTTGGGAATTGAACTAAGGCTAGGCTTGAGTTTAAAGTGCATCGGCCAAGGCGATCATCTTTTCTAATGTTCTCAAATTCCTAGTGGTAGCCGTTACACACAACTTTTGCTCGATTAAATTGTTATTGAGTTTGGCTTTACCAGCACCCACTTTGCAATAAAGATAAACGCAGTTTTCGGTAAGATAAAATGACTCTGTTTTAAATTGTAGCGCATTAAAAGTCTCAGCAGCGGTTTGCGCAGGAGTCAAAAACAACAACGTAAAAAATAGCTTTTTGGGTTCTCCTACTGTTTTAAATGGGTTGATTGATAAGATTGCTTTTATAGCTGCAGCGGTGGTGACTAGTGCGGGCACTTTATAAGCGAATTTGTCAAAAATAAGCGCTGAAATTTGCTTGCTCACTTGTTTTGAAGTGCCTGACGATCGAAGTACAAGATTACCGCTTTGAATATAAGTTTGCACCTTGACAAAGCCCTCTTCTTCTAGTGCTTGTTTTAAAGCAACCATCTTTAGCGTTTTCTGACCACTTACATTAATGCCTCGTAAAAAGACGATATAGGTATTCATAAGGCTTGTTACTCTTGCTAAAAGCTACTAAATATATTTTAGTATTTTACCAAGAGATTTTTAATCATGAAGCAATATATTTTAGCTTTAGATCAAGGAACAACAAGCTGTAGGGCTGTTGTCTTTGATAAAAAAGGAACCATAGTTTCGGTAGCACAAAAAGAATTTGCCCAAATATTTCCAAAGCCCGGATGGGTGGAGCATGACGCCACCGAAATATGGGCTACCCAAGCCGGAATGGCGGCCGAAGCAGTTTCCAAAGCAGGTTTAAAAGGCGTGCAAATAGCTGCAATTGGTATTACCAATCAACGTGAGACAGCGGTAGTTTGGGACCGAAAGACAGGGGTGCCTATATATAATGCTATTGTTTGGCAAGACAAGCGAACTTCCGCTTATTGCGACACACTTAAGCAGGCAGGAAAAACTGCAATGATTCGAAAAAAAACAGGATTGGTCATAGATTCTTATTTCTCGGCAACTAAGGTAAAATGGATTTTGGACCATGTAGAAGGTGCCAGAACAAAAGCTGTCCAGGGTGATTTGGCTTTTGGAACTATAGATTCATGGCTGCTTTGGAAAATGACTGAGGGGCAGCTCCATTTAACAGATGTT
This sequence comes from Bacteroidota bacterium, assembly GCA_039414375.1. Classification (GTDB taxonomy): domain Bacteria; phylum Bacteroidota; class Bacteroidia; order Flavobacteriales; family Flavobacteriaceae; genus Croceivirga. Next base: position 2,671 of record JBCDGY010000024.1, read on the forward strand.
ACCAATGCCTCTCGTTCACTCCTATTTAATATCAATACCATGTCATGGGACGAAGGGTTATTGGAACTCTTCGATATTCCCAAGAGCATGTTACCCGAAGTGAAGCAGTCTAGCGAAGTGTATGGATACACCAGTCCTAATTTCTTTGCCAATAAAATTCCAATTGCGGGGATTGCTGGTGATCAACAAGCTGCCCTTTTTGGACAAATGTGTACACAAAAAGGAATGGTTAAGAATACCTACGGAACAGGTTGCTTTATGTTGATGAACATTGGGGAAACCCCAAAAAAATCAGAAAACAACTTGTTGACCACAGTCGCTTGGAAAATCAATGGAAAAACAACCTACGCCTTAGAAGGCAGCATTTTTATTGCTGGTGCCGTGGTACAATGGTTACGGGATAGCCTAAAGATTATAAAAAAATCTTCAGATGTTGAAGCCTTAGCCGCCTCCGTATCAAAAACGGAAGGCGTTTACTTTGTTCCTGCCTTTGCGGGGCTCGGCGCTCCACATTGGAATCAAATGGCTCAAGGCACCTTATTTGGATTAACCCGAGGCAGTACGGATGCCCATGTTGCCCGTGCGGCCTTAGAATCTATTGCTTATCAAACTATGGATATTTTAAAAGCCATGGAAAAAGATGCTGGAATCGCGATAAAGGAATTACGGGTTGATGGTGGGGCAACAGTGAATAACCTATTAATGCAATTTCAGGCTGACGTGCTCAATACTACTACCGTAAGGCCTGAAATAGTAGAAACCACGGTAATGGGCGCTGCCTATTTGGCCGGACTTGCAGTAGGTTTTTGGGAAAATCAAGAAGAAATACAAGCCATTTGGGAAACAGGACATACATTTAGTCCAGCTCAAGATCGTGATGAAATTGAAGCGGGTATTGCGGGTTGGTATCGCGCGATTAAAGCGCTGGAACATTGGACCTCGCTTTAGAAACCAAAAATGTGAGATTTTAGAAATATACTACTGGGACCCTTCTTATGGTCTAAACAAATTGGATAATTATGACGCCTTTTATCGCAGAAATCGTAGGTACTTTTCTTCTTATTTTTTTAGGGTGTGGGGTTAATGCCAATGTCTCCTTGTCTAAAACTTATGGTCAAGGATCTGGTTGGATTGTAATTACTACAGGTTGGGCCTTGGCTGTTTATGTGGGAGTAGTAGTTGCACAACCCTATAGTGGTGCGCATATTAATCCCGCAGTAACCATAGGCCTTGCAATGGCAGGGGAGTTTTCTATTTATGATGTCCCACAGTTTATTTTGGCTCAATTTATTGGCGCAATGTTAGGTGCATTTCTTGTTTGGTTAACACACTTAGATCATTTTAAGGCTACCGAAGATGGTCCTACCAAACGCGGTGTTTTTTGTACTGCCCCTGCTATCAGCAACTTACCACTCAATTTTATATCAGAGCTCATGGGTACTTTTGTGTTAATGTTCACCATCTTGTTTTTTACGGATGCCTCGCTTGCCAAAGATGGCAGTCTAGTTGGCTTAGGTTCTCTTGGGGCACTGCCTGTGGCACTTTTGGTGTGGATTATAGGCTTGGCACTCGGGGGCACCACAGGATACGCTATTAATCCTGCTAGAGACCTTGGACCCAGAATTGTTCACGCTTTGGTTCCTATGGCTAACAAGGGTGACCATGGTTGGCACTATGCTTGGATACCTGTATTAGCTCCCATTGTTGGAAGTGCACTGGCGGTATGGCTAGCTGCCGCTTTGGCCTAAGGTATTTTGGCCATAGTTTGAGCTGCAATAAACGCTCCCGTCCATGCATTTTGAAAATTGAATCCTCCCGTAACCGCATCTACGTTCATAATCTCCCCCGCAAAAAACAAATTCGGAAATAGTTTGCTTTCGTAAGTTTTGAAATTAACCTCTTTAAGATCGACGCCTCCCGCGGTTACAAACTCTTCTTTATAGGTACTCTTCCCTTCTATCTTTAACGAGCATTCCGTAAGTTCTTTAGCCAGATTTTGCAATTGAACTTTAGTCATATCTCCCCATTTTAAAGCTGGTGCAATGGAAGTGGCTTTTACCAGATTACCCCAGAGTCTTCCGGGTAAGGGTACAACCTTAGACTTATAGACCGTCTTCCGAGGTTCAGCAGCCTTAACCTCTTGTAAAAGTCCAATCATGGTACCGCTGTCATATTCCGGTACCCAGTTGATACGTATGCGAAAAGTGTAATGAAATTCCTCTAAAGTTCGAGCGGCCCATGCCGAAAGTTTCAATACTGCTGGGCCACTAAGCCCCCAGTGTGTTATGAGTAACGGCCCTTCTTCCGAATACAGCGGTTCCCGTGTTATTTTGCTTTCTAGTTTTACTACAATCTTTGGATTGTAATGCGTCTTGGGCATAATGTCTACAACGGCATTCATCACACTAATGCCTTGTAATCCTTTAATACGTTCGTCCTTGCAATTAAAGGTGAATAAGGAAGGTACAGGAGGGACCACCTTGTGGCCCATATGTGCTAACAGTTGCCAAATTTTGGGATTACTGCCCGTGGCCAACAACAATTTCTTGGTATGATAATGCTTGTTCATAGTCGTTATTCGCCAACCGCCCGGGGCCGCTGTAGATGCTTCCAAAGCTTTTACTGCACTGTTTTTGAGTATCGTTATACCATATTTTTTGGTCTCGTTCAAAAAACAGTCAATAATGGTTTGTGAAGAGTCTGTTTCCGGAAAAATACGGCCGTCCTGTTCTATTTTTAAGACCACTCCTCTTTCTTCAAAAAAACCCATAATGTCTCCGGAGGCATAGTTATGAAAGGGGCCTAAAAGTTCTTTTTGACCTCTGGGATAATTCGCTGTCAGTGGTAAGGGTTCAAAGGCTGCATGAGCTACGTTACAACGGCCTCCACCAGATATTTTAACTTTTCCGAGTACCGTTTTTCCTCGTTCAAAAATGGCAATTTTTAAACTAGGATTAGCCAAGGCAGTTTGAATAGCGCCAAAAAAACCAGCAGCTCCACCACCAACAACGATTACATCAAACATTATTGAGCCCGATCCGGATAGTTTGTAAAAATACCGTCAACACCTAAGGCAGTTACTTGTTCAATTTCTTCGGGTTCGTTTACCGTATAAGTATAGACTTTAAATCCAGCTTCTTTAAGCTTTCCAACATTTTCCGCTGTTAACGTTTTATACCATGGATTAATGGCAAAGGCCTTCACTTCTTTTGCCAAAGGAATCGCAGTTAATGGGTCTTCGGATTCAGTAAGAACTGCAATGGCAATATCCGGATTGATTTCTCGCATTTTTCGCAATTCTTCCGGCTTAAAACTGGAGATTACAAAGTTCTTTAAATCCCAACCTCTTTCGCGCACATAATAGTCTGTAATAAAGGCTACGCGACCGGCGGTATTAGCCCCTTTTAATTCAATATTGAGCGCAACTTTGTTATCGATCACTTTTAGTACATCCTGCAACATCGGTATGGTATGGTTACCATCGAGAACAACACGCTTTAAGTCAAAAATATTATACTCTTCTATTTTGCCACCAGCATTGCCAAGACGTTCCAAGCGTTCGTCATGAAAAACCATAATTTCTCCGCTTTTAATCTTAAAGACATCGATCTCAATCATATCTACCCCCAGTTCCATTGCTTTTCGCACCGAGGCCAAGGTATTCTCTGTCTCGTAGCCCATGGCACCCCGGTGGCCAATAACCAAAGGTTTTTGCTTCATAGTGCAGCCTTGTAAGAGAATTAATAATGAACAAAAGCCTATCAATCGTAACATCTTATCACCTTTTATATCATAAACAAAAGTACAAAGATGCACAGAAGATAACGCTATGGCTATGGTGCCAACTTAAAAATATAGGATTGTAAAGGGGCTACTTTGATAGTGGCATTACCAATCCCTTCTTCTATATATAAAGTCGGATTAACAGCACCGTATAATTGCTCTTTTAGCGTTACTGCTCCCTGCGATAAATTCCATTTAGCAACAATTTCAGGAGGCAGCTTAAACTGCAGGTCATAGTGTTTTTCAGCATCGAAATTGGCAATGATAATTAGGCGCTCTTCGTCGCTCCACCGAACAAATGAAAAAATACGATGATCGTAAGTCTCGGTATTGGCTTTATTGTAATAGTGTACTTCTTGATAACGCCCCATTAGGGCTGGGCTTTCGATGGTAAAGTTTAACAGTCGTCGATAAAAATCCCGTAAGGCCTTTTCCGCTTTTGTAAGTTGTCTCCCATCAAATCGTTTTCCGTTCATCCAGCGTTGGTGTGCAGGCACTCCTACGTAATCGAAAATTGAGGTTCGTGATGGTTTGCCAAACCCAGCATCTTCAGATCCATCTTCACCTACTTCTTGACCAAAATAGATCATTGTTGGCGCGGTACTCAGGGTGGCGGAAACCACCATCGCAGGCTTCCCTAAATCTGCTATTCCTACAAATTCAGGACTTGCAATTCGTTGCTCGTCATGGTTTTCTAAAAAGTGCAGCATATGGTGTTCTATATCTTGAAGACCGGATTGTACAGTGTGGATATGATCTGTCCATCCATAACCTTTCATAATATGTTTTAGACTATCGTACAACTCTACCTTATCATACAAGTAATCCATTTTTCCCTTGTGTAAATAGTCGCGATATAGCGCTGGATTGTAAACCTCCGCTAATAGAAAGGCATCAGGGTTTTGTTTCTTAATAGCGGTATTCATAAAGCTCCAAAATTCAACTGGCACCATTTCCGCCATATCGAAACGGAAACCATCCACGCCCAAGGCTGTCCAATACAAAGCGATATCTCTAAACTTATACCAGGAATTTGGGAGGGTTTTGTCTTTCCAAAAATCAAAATGTGCGTTATGATCTCGTTGGGCATAGTGATTGGGTAAAGTGTCAAAGTCCTTTGTACCATCGGGCCGCACTCCGTAATTGATTTTTACAGTCTCGTACCAATCGTTTTGACTAGGTTGTGGAGCGCGTGATCCATTGCCCGTCCATTTCGCAGGTATTTCAACAAATTTGGCATCAATCGCACTAAGGGTATCACCGCCTAAGGGACTATAATCTGCTTCCCATTGTGGCAATTCAAAGGCCTCTCCTGGAATATAGTAGAAGTTATTATCGCGAGCGTAGACTACAGAAGTATCATCATTAGCACCAAAATCGACAACGCCCTCGGGATTAGTTTTACCCTCGTACTTACGCGCTACATGGTTGGGAACAATATCAATAATCACTTTCATCCCAAGCGTGTGTGTTCTAGCGATGAGTGCCTTAAACTCTTCCAGTCTATTGGAAGGATCTATCGCTAAATCAGGATTCACATTGTAATAGTCTTTTACAGCATAAGGAGACCCGGCTCTCCCTTTTACAACGTCGGGGTCGTCGTTGGAGATGCCGTACTTACTATAATCATTGATTACGGCATGATGCGGCACCCCTGTGTACCAAATATGGGTAACTCCTAAATTGCGAATAGCAGTTAACGCTTGTTCATCAAAATCTGCAAATTTCCCTACGCCATTCTCCGAAATGCTCCCCCAGGGAATATTATTGGTATTGGTATTTCCAAAAAGTCTTGTAAAAACTTGATAAACTACAACTTTTCTTGGTGGCTTTATGGATTTTTCCATGATAGAACTTATTGGTGTCGTCTTTTCACTAGCGTTATTACAGCCTTCAAATACCAAAACTATGAGTATACTCACTAACCAAATAGGGCGCATCATGATACCACAACCTTATCCCCAGGAGGTAATACCACACGCTTTCCGTCTACACGGATAGACATATCTTCCGTTCCTGTAAGCTCATAAACGGACTGATCTTTACTCACACTAACTTTTATAATTCTATTTCTAAAATTAACTTTAAAGGAATAGGAACTCCAGTTCTCTGGTATTTGTGGATGAAAATGAAGCTTATCATCCAAGACACGCATGCCTCCAAAACCCTCCACAATACTCATCCATGTCCCAGCCATTGAGGTAATGTGCAACCCCTCTTCCACTTCTTTATTGTAATCGTCCAAATCTAATCGTGAGGTGCGTAAATAAAAATCATAGGCCTGTTCCATCCGACCTAGTTTAGCAGCTTGTATGCTGTGTACGCAAGGAGATAGTGATGATTCATGAACTGTAAAAGGCTCGTAAAAATCAAAATGGCGCGCTAATTCTTCAGTGCTAAATTGATCTTCGAAAAAGTAAAACCCTTGTAGTACATCCGCCTGTTTGATATACGGCGAACGAAGAATACGATCCCAGCTCCATTTCTGGTTGATAGGTCGTTCAGCACGATTAAGATCGTCCACCTTCACCAATTCCTTATCTAAAAAACCATCTTGCTGTAAAAAGATCTGATGCTTCTTCGATTTAGGGAAAAACATTTTGTTCGCTACTTCGGCCCATTGGCTGGTTTCTTGATCGGTTAGTTTGGTTATGGCAATAACACGATCGTAATCCCCTGGATAGCCTTCTTTTACTTTTTGTAATTCCAACAGCGCATAGTTAATGCACCATTGCGCCAAGTAATTGGTATACCAATTGTTGTTGACATTATTTTCATATTCATTGGGTCCGGTGACTCCGAGAATAACATATTTCTCTTTCTTAGTTGACCAATTGGCACGTTGCCACCAAAACCTGGCAATACCAATTAATACTTCAAGGCCCATTTCTGGAATATAAGAGTAGTCTCCGGTGTACCGATAGTAATTATAAATGGCGAACGCAATGGCACCGTTTCTATGGATTTCCTCAAAGGTAATTTCCCATTCGTTATGACATTCTTCCCCATTCATGGTCACCATCGGGTATAGGGCGGCGCCATTACTGAAGCCTAACAAAGCGGCATTTGCTATGGCTTTCTCCAAATGGTTATAGCGATATTGCAACAGATTTCTAGCGACTACTTCATTTTTAGTCGCCATGTAAAAAGGTAAGCAATAAGCCTCCGTATCCCAGTAGGTGCTACCGCCGTATTTTTCTCCTGTAAATCCTTTAGGGCCAATGTTCAATCTAGAATCCTTACCCAAATAGGTTTGATTGAGTTGAAAAATGTTGAAACGAATACCTTGCTGGGCTTTTATATCACCTTCAATAGTAATATCGCTCATTTCCCAAATGGCAGCCCATGCTGCCTTCTGCGCTTTTAATAATGCTTCGAATCCTTGCCCCACGGCTTTGTCCAAAACGTTATTCGCAGCTTTTACTAAATCTGCGGTAGGGTGATAACGTGAAGAAGTATATCCTCCAAACTTTACCATTGTTGCAGTCTCCCCCTTTTTGATATTTAGGTCGTAGTGGTGCTTTACCGTGTTTTCACTTTTTACAGATTGCTTAGGGATAATACTTTCTCCCTTTATGTAAGCTTCGCTGTGCATAAAGGTACAGGTGGCGAAGTTTGTTTTTAGAGTGTGCGCTTCAATATAGCCTCGTTGGTTGTCGCAGATAATATTGGTGGTATTCCAAAACTGATCATCCCAATTGGTATCTCTGTTTGTAATACCACTATCTAAATAAGGTTCCATTGTAATTTGAAGTGCGTCATTAACAGCCGTAACTTCATATTTGATAGCACCTAATTCGTCTAACTCCAGGCTTAAAAATCGCAAAACGCTAATAGCGATCACCGCATCATTTTCTAGGACTGCTGTAAAACTACGCTTATACCAGCCCTCTTCCATATTCAACTCACGCCTAAAATCCTGTATTGCTTTACATTTGGCAAGATCTAGCGGCACTCCATTGATTAAAATTGTAATGCCAATCCAATTTGGCGCATTCAACACTTTAGCAAAATATTCTGGATATCCATTTTTCCACCAACCCACTCTAGTCTTGTCAGGATAATACACTCCGGCGATATAGCTGCCTTGAAAGGTGTTTCCGGTATATGTTTCCTCAAAATTAGCGCGCTGCCCCATCGCACCATTCCCAAGACTGAAAATACTCTCGGAGGCGGGCACACGTTCCGCATCGAATCCCTCTTCTACAATAGACCAAGAGTTGGCAATAATATAATCTTGATTCATAACAATACAGTAAGCCTTTTAGAAGGCCACAAACTTAATTAATTGTAGTCTCCCTTTCTATTAAAGTGGGCTTCAAAATTTGCGTCCTAAACGGAACTTCGGCTTGGTCATTCTCAAGGCGATCGATAAGCATTTTAGCCGCAATTTCCCCCATTTTCTGCCCGTGTTGGGCAATGCAAGTAAGACTAGGGTTGGCATATCTACCTAAAAGCCCATCAGTAAATCCGATAACCGATACGTCATCGGGCACCACCAGCCCCTTTCGCTGAAGGATGCGTAAACCACAAATACCAAAAACTTCATTCACGCTTAGCACGGCATCGGGCTGCACTCGGTCCAAAAAGTCCGAAATAATTTGCTCGTTAACGTCTGTGTATTCTAGTCTAAGCATGTAATCAGTATTCAACTCCATTCCAAAATCCTGGAGTGCTTTTTGGTAACCCAGATTTCGATTTCGGCTAACGCTAAAAAAGTCTTCCGTAGTAAGGAGCGCAATTTTTCTTCTTCCTTCTTCCAAAAGTTTCTTGGTAGCTATATAACCGGCCAGAACATCATCGATTACCACCTTATCACAATCGATATCATCGGTAACCCTGTCGAATAGTACTAGCGGTATACCCCTTTCGGTAACCTCTTGTAGATGATTAATATCCTTTTTTGCCTCCGTGCCAGCGGATAGGGACATGATAAAACCGTCAATACTCCCGTTGGCCAACATCTCCATATTAATAACTTCCTTTTCAAAAGATTCATCAGAAAGGCAAACAATTACATTGTATCCCTTACCATTTGCATAGTTTTCGATACCCCAAATAACTGTTGTAAAAAAATGATGAACGATGTCTGGAATAAGAACGCCAATATTCTTGGTTCTTTTGTTCTTTAAGCTTAGCGCAATGTTGTTTGGCTTGTAGTTGTATAATTTAGCAAATGCTTGCACCTTTTCTCTGGTATCTTTACTAATCTCATCGTAATCCTTCAATGCTTTTGACACTGTAGATACCGAAACTTCCAATTCTTTGGCAATATGTTTAAGTGTAATTTTTGGTTTTAGCATGCATTTACAAACTGAAATTCTAAGTTAACCATATACTATGCCATGTTTTGCAAAAGACCACAACTTTAACAGGAAATGTTCGTGTATTTATGAAATAAGTTCAACAAAAATTCTGCATTAGCTACGGATTCATTTTTATAAATTTGTATATTCATCGATTATAACTCGACAAATTGTGAAATATGTAATTTGAACCATGTTGAAATGAGATACCCTAAAAGTTGAAAGTTTTCAACACGAAACCGTTTTCGTGACCCTTTGTTTAGCGGTTACCCCTGTTTTAACATCTTTTTTGTACATATTTATCGCTTGAATTTGATTATACTAAACTCAAAATTAATTTTTATGAAGATTACGCTACTGAAAAGTTTGACGTTGTTTGCGGCATTGTTATGCTTAGCTACCGTTCAAGCTCAGACCGTTTCGGGAACCGTTTCGGACGCTAGTGGCCCCTTACCCGGAGCAAGCGTCTTAGTTAAAGGAACAACCAACGGTACTCAAACGGATTTTGATGGTAATTATACCTTAAATGATGTGGCTAGTGATGCCGTTCTGGTGTACAGCTATATCGGGTATGCCACTCAAGAAGTTGCTGCCAATGGTCAATCTACCATTAATGTTACCCTTCAAGAAGATGCTCAGGCACTTGACGAAGTAGTTATTATCGGTTATGGTACTACTACCGTAAAAGATGCTACAGGTGCGGTTGCTGCCGTAACCTCAGAGGACTTTAACCAAGGGGTTATTTCCTCACCGGAGCAATTAATTCAAGGTAAGACTGCCGGTGTACAGATTACCCAATCTAGTGGGGAGCCTGGTGCAGGAATTGCGCTTAGGATCAGGGGTACCGGTTCTGTAAGAGCCAACAACAGTCCACTTTTTGTTATCGACGGAGTTCCTGTTACTAACGAAGAGGTATCTGCTAGCGGGGCAGATTTAGGTACTGGTACTAGTGGGTCAAGAAACCCATTAAACTTTTTAAATCCTAACGATATCGAAAGCATGAGTATCCTAAAAGATGCTTCGGCCACAGCGATTTACGGTTCTCGTGGTGCCAATGGGGTAGTGATTATAACTACTAAAACAGGCAAAGGAGCTAGCGCACAAGGACAATGGAGTTTTAATACCAATCTCAACGTTTCTACTGTAAGAGAAACTTATGATTTGTTAACCACCGAAGAATTTCTAGAAGCAGGTGGCCCGGATTTAGGAGGTGATGTTAATTGGCAAGACTTTATCTTTAGAACTGCCGCTTCTACAGACAATAACCTTTCTTACGCCCAAAACTATGGTAAAGGCAATATTAGGGCGACTTTGGGATATGCTAAGCAATTCGGTATCATTGAACAAACTGATTTGGAACGTCTAACAGGTAGGGTTAATGTAAACCATCGTTTTTTTGATGATAAACTTAAAGTCGGTCTTCAAGCCACGGTTTCAAGAATTAACGATCAAACTCCTTTTGTAAGTAGAACTTCGGGAAGTACTGGAGACTTATTGGCGGCCGCTTACTATTCTCCACCAACATTACCAGCAAACCCCGATATCGTTAACGGAACCGACCGAAATCCAGCAAACCTGCTGGCTTATTATCAAGATATCACTAATACGTCTCGTTTTCTTGGAAATCTCTCCTTAGAATATGATTTTACAGATGAAATATCAGCAAAGTTAAATTTAGGGTATGATACTTCAGAATCTACTAGAGGACAAGTCGTTGGTCCGCAAATTTTAGCACTTGACAATGGATCACCTAACAATGGTCGTGCTGCGGTGAACAACTTAAACACTGAAAATCGTCTTTTAGAACTTACTGTGAATTATAAAAAAGAGTTCGACAACTCTAGGCTAGATGCACTAGTAGGGTATTCCTTCCAAGATTTTAATAGAAACGGAGAAAATATCTTAGGACAAGGATATGCTACTTCAGATCTTAATGAAATAGCTGCCGTAACCGAACGTACCTTTGAAGCCACTAGAGACTTGGCAAGTGGCTACCAAGCTTACGGCATAGGAACATTTGAGGATCAAGCAGGTCTAGGAGATCAATTTAGAATTTTAAATCTTTTCCCTAGTCCAAATATTACTACAAGCCAGCTTCCTAATATTGCGATTAATGCATTAACCGTAGATACCTTTGACAATACAGATGAATTGCAATCTTTCTTTGGTCGTGTAAATTATACGCTAAATGAAAAATACTTGTTCACTGCTACTATAAGGGCTGATGGTTCTACACGTTTTGGGGAGAACAATCGCTATGGAATATTCCCTTCCGCGGCCTTTGCTTGGAAACTCAATCAAGAAGATTTTATTAGTGAAGATACTTTCTCTACTTTAAAACTTCGTGCTAGTTGGGGTATCACCGGTAATCAAGATGGTTTGGGTTATGGACAATTTGCTTTTCGACAAAGATGGGCGCGATTCAATGCACCGACTCTAGATGTCACACCTAACTCGCAGATAACTCAACCAGCCACTAGAGTGCTAGCTTTCCAAAATGAAGATTTGCAATGGGAAGAAACCACACAATATGCTCTAGGTATTGATTTTGGTTTTGCCAACGATCGTTTGGTGGGTAATATTGATTTCTATCGCAAAGAAACAAGAGATTTCCTACTAAATCTACCATCAGTACAGCCTGCTAATGAGCCTTTCGCATTTGACAACATCGATGGTGTAATCGTAAACCAAGGTGTAGAACTAGGCTTAGACTATGACATAGTTCAAACAGAGGATGTAAGGTGGAATGCTAATTTCAATATCGCCTATAATGACAATGAGCTTACCGAATTTAATGAAGCGCCTATTCAAGCTGGACAAGTTTTCGGTCAAGGTTTAAGTAATGCTTTTGTTCAAATACTACAAGATGGAAAATCTTTATTCACTTATAATTTGAGACAGGTAGATGAGGACTTGAATGTTGAAGAAGAGCAAACGGTTTTGGACAAGTCTGGTTTACCGACCATAACTGCTGGTTTTTCGACCAGTGCTAGTTATAAAAATTGGGATATTGCTATGTTTTTCTCCGGTCAATTCGGTCACTATGTGTATAACAATACCGCCAATGCTTTGTTTGCTACTCCTCAAGTTGGACGCAACAACTTGCAGAGTATTGTGGAAAGTGGTGTGGCACCTTCCAGTCAAAACCCAAGTACTTTTTTCTTAGAAAAAGGGGATTTTGTTAGGTTACAAACTGCATCTATAGGTTATAATGTACCTTTGAGTGGTGAAGGAGTACTAAAAAGTATGCGTTTAAATCTAACTGGACAAAACTTGTTGTTATTCACGGATTATAGTGGTCCTGACCCTGAGGTAAGCACCTCCGATATTCCAGCTGTAACTGGGGGTATCCCATCAGCTTCTATCGATTATTTGGCCTATCCTCGCCCACTTACGGTGAGCATGGGTGTAAATGTTACTTTTTAAAAAAATTGAACTATGAAGAATATCAAAAATTATTTTAGCCTTGCACTCCTAATCCCATTAGTGTTTTCTTGCACCGATTTGGAGATTGAACCGACAGATTCACTGATTTCTGATGGATTTAATGGAGTAGTTGACGTATCTGGTGAAGTAGCCAATCTTACGAACAGTGTTGCCTCTGGGGCACTAGCCAATCAAGAGAGTTTATTTGCCCTTAATGAGGTTACTACTGACGAATATGTTGTTCCAACCCGCGGAACAGACTGGGGAGATAATGGACGTTGGTTATCCATCCATCGCCACACTTGGAATGCAGAACTGTTTGATGTGGTACAACCATGGCAACAACTAAACGCCATTACCTTTAACTCTTCTCTTATTATTAGTCCTAGGAGTGTAAATACCTCGGAGGGAAATCTTGATGAATTGAAAGCACAGGCTCGTTTTTATAGAGCTTGGGCTATGGAATGGATTCTCGATATGTGGAGACAAGTACCTTACAGAGATGTTACTTTACCCAATAGCGCAATCCCAGTGGTTTTAACAGGTCAAGTTGCTATAGACAGTATTGTAAATGATCTTACCCTGGCGCTACCCAATCTGCCAGAAGTAGGTGCTGGAGATGGTATCGACATGAAATCTTCTCCAACAAAAGCTGCTGCTAATTTGCTACTGGCGCGTTTGCATCTTAACAAACACATCTATTTGGGTACAGAGCCCCAAGTGGCCGATATGCAAGTGGTAATTGATGCGGTAGATGCGATTACTGCAAGTGGTTACCAACTGGCAGATCCTGGAATGTTTTTCGACATTTTTAAACCTAGTAATGACGTAGAAACCATTTGGTGGTCTCCTGCAGATGCCGGGCCCCGTACTTGGCATACGTTGCACTACAATCAAAATTTCCCAGGGAATAATGATGGTGGAGGTTGGAATGGTTTTACCACACTTGCGGAATTCTATGATCTATTTGAAGGGCCTACAGAAACCAATTATCCTGGTGATGGACAAGAGGAGCGCAGAGGTGTCGTACATGATCCCACAACCGCCAATGAAGACAACTTGGGGATTGGTTTGGGTTTTTTGATCAACCAACAATACGAGCAAGATGGAACACCTTTGAATGCTCGTGATAATGTAGGAGGGATCCCTTTGATATTTACTAGAGAAACTGAACAAGCAGAATACAGTTCGCCAGCCGATAATGCCACATTAGAAACTTCTGGTATCCGTATGTTTAAATACCATCCTAACGAGGAAGGTGGGGACCGTAGAAGACATATTGTTCGCTATCGTTACGCCGATGCTTTCTTAATGAAAGCTGAAGCCATGTTTCGTATGGGCGGTAATCCAACTGCCATGATCAACGAATTGAGAACTACTCGTGGTGCTAATGCTTTAGGAGCAGTTACCGAAGCAGATTTACTAGCAGAACGTGGACGCGAATTATATCAAGAAATGGTAAGAAGACAAGACTTGATTCGTTTTGGACAATACTTAAGAGCTTGGAATTTAAAAGAAGCTGGTGATGAAACCAGATTAATCTTTCCAATACCGCTCTCAGATGTTTTGGCCAATCCTGGTTTGTCACAGAATCCTGGTTACTAAATTCTTGCATACCGCTTATCAAAACCCGCTCCAATGAGCGGGTTTTCTTTTCCAGCGTTTTTAGGTCTTTAATTAATAATGTACTTTGCCAGACAATTTGAACTGAATAACTCTTAAACCTTCCCCAATGAATACTGCTTTCAGCACTCTAGATTATATCATCTTTGCGGCTTATGCTGCACTTATTCTAGGCGTAGGTCTCTATGTCTCTAGAGATAAAAAAGGGCATCAAAAAACTTCAGAAGACTATTTTTTAGCGAGTAAATCTTTACCGTGGTGGGCCATTGGAGCTTCTTTAATTGCTGCCAATATCTCTGCTGAGCAATTCATAGGCATGTCTGGATCAGGATTTGCAGTTGGCCTTGCGATCGCATCTTACGAATGGATGGCAGCCCTAACGCTAATAATAGTTGGGAAATTCTTTCTACCCATCTTTATTGACAAAGGACTGTATACCATCCCTGAATTTGTAGAAAAAAGATATTCCACTAACCTTAAAACGATATTAGCTCTTTTTTGGATCGCCCTCTATGTTTTCGTAAATCTGGCATCAGTCCTTTATCTAGGAGCGTTGGCGTTAGAGACCATTATGGGTATTCCTATGATTTATGGAGTTATTGGTTTATCGCTATTTGCTGCTGCTTACTCCTTATACGGAGGCCTATCTGCAGTCGCGTGGACCGATGTAATTCAGGTAGTTTTTCTTGTGCTAGGAGGATTAGTTACGACCTATCTCGCGCTTAATACCGTGTCCGGAGGTGAAGGTGTTTTTGCAGGCCTTAAGGTAGTGTATGACCATGTACCGGAAAAATTTGCGATGATATTAGACAAGTCCAATCCTGAGTACAAAAACTTACCCGGTATTGGTGTACTAGTTGGCGGTCTTTGGGTGGCCAACTTATACTATTGGGGGTTTAATCAATATATTATTCAACGAACGCTTGCTGCAAAATCACTTAAAGAATCACAAAAAGGAATTTTAATGGCAGCTTGCCTAAAAATGGTTATACCACTAATTGTAGTAATACCAGGTATCGCCGCTTTTGTTATGGTAAACGATCCTGAGATTATGGCGAGTTTAGGTGCCATGGCTATGGAAAATATTCCTTCCTTAGCCCAGGCCGACAAGGCCTATCCATGGCTATTACAATTTTTACCTGTAGGACTTAAAGGAGTCGCATTCGCTGCTTTAGCCGCGGCTATAGTATCTTCTTTGGCTTCTATGTTAAACTCGACTTCAACGATTTTTACTATGGATATCTATCGTCAGTATATCAATACAAATGCCAGTGAAAAAAGATTGGTTTCAATCGGTCGATTATCAGCCGCAGTAGCCTTAGTAATTGCAAGTATTATGGCACCGCTATTGGGCGGAATAGACCAAGCTTTTCAATTTATTCAAGAATATACTGGCTTGGTGAGTCCTGGAATTCTAGCTGTTTTTATACTTGGTTTGTTTTGGAAGAAAACCACCAATCAGGCAGCCATTTTAGGAGCGCTCAGCTCCATTCCTATCGCACTCTATTTTAAAGTAGGACAGAATGGATGGTCCAATCATCCGTTTTTTGTTGATATCCCGTTCTTAGACCAAATGGGATACACGGTACTATTGACTATGGCTATAATTATTGCCTTTAGCTTGGCACAAAATAAAGGAGCCGAAGACCCCAAAGGAATTCCATTATCCAAAGCCCTGTTTAAAACCAGCCCTACTTTTAACATTGGTGCATTCATAGTCATGCTGCTTTTAGCAGTCCTCTATGCCTTATTTTGGAATTAATGAACTTGTTTAGACCTTTTGGATTAACGCGAAAATTCTAAATGAATTCAATTGTAAAAACACCTAAACCAACCGAGTAGTTTTATAACTTTTTTAATGCTTGTTTAAGCATGAGAAAACACTACCATCTGTATCTTGTATTGTTTTCCTTGTCAATTATGTATGAGCATTGAAAAAGTCGTTGACTTAGACGAAAAACGTTCGTATTAATTGGTGAAATAGGCCCTGAGAAGTAACTAAGTGCTTTTAGTACCCTTTTTCAGTTGTACGCACTGCACCAACGAAAGGCCGTTCTTATGATATAATGTTAGTTGAATAAGATGAGATTAAACCCAAAACTATATTGTTGTATCGCTATTCTAGTGGTTTCTTGTACATCAAAAGATCAAAAGGTAAATAGTGAAACCAACATCCCTCAATTATTTACTTTACTTTCTCCCGAGGAGAGTGGGGTTAACTTTATAAACGCTGTAGAAAATCAAAGGAACTTCAATATTTTCAAATACCGTAACTTTTATAATGGTGGAGGCGTCGCCATTGGAGATATTAATAATGATGGCTTAGCAGACCTCTATCTCACCGGTAATATGGTACCTAACAAACTGTATTTGAACAAAGGCAACCTTCAATTTGAGGATATCTCAGCAAAGGCTGGAGTAGAAGGAAATAAGCCTTGGTCCACCGGTGTAACTATGGTTGATATTAATGCGGATGGCCTACTAGACATTTATGTGAGTAATGCTGGAAATTTAGAGGGCAACAACCACGATAACGATCTTTACATCAACAACGGAGACCTTACTTTTACCGAAAAAGCCCACGACTATAATCTTGCCAAAACTGGCTTTTCAACCCATGCCTCTTTCTTTGATTATGATAAAGATGGAGATTTGGATGCCTACATTCTTAATAATAGTAACATCCCTGTCAGTAGTTTAGGGTATGCAGAGCAACGAGAAGTTCGCGCTCAAGATTGGGAGGGAGTCCCCCATATTTTTAAAGGAGTCGGCGACATGCTACTCAGGAATGACAATGGTTATTTTGTAGATGTTAGTGAAGACGCTGGTATTTATGGTAGTCTTATCGGATTCGGACTTGGCGTACTAGTCACCGATATCAATAACGATCTTTGGCCCGATATTTATGTATCTAACGATTTTTATGAACGCGATTATCTCTACATCAACCAGCAAGATGGAACTTTTGCTGAGGAGATAAAGTCTTACACCCAGCACCTCAGCCTATCCGCTATGGGTATTGACATCGCCGATATCAACAATGACGGCCACAACGATATTTTTATCACTGATATGTTGCCAGAAGCGCATCAAAGGGTAAAGTCGGTAATGGAATTTGAAGGTTATAATGTCTATGATCTCAAACGTAAAAAGGACTTTTACCAACAGTATATTCAAAATACCCTACAACTAAATAATGGTAATGGGACCTTTTCCGAAATTGCCTACTACAGTGGTGTAGAAGCAACCGACTGGAGCTGGGCAGGACTGATTTTTGATATGGATAACGACGGTTACAAGGATATTTTTGTGACCAACGGCATTAACCACGACCTTACCGATTTGGATTTTGTTGATTTTTTTGCCAATGAAATCATTCAAAAAATGGCGTTGACGGGTAAAAAGGAGTCCATAGACTCTATTATTAATAAAATGCCTGTTAAGCCACAACCCAACTATGCTTATCGCAACAAAGGAGATCTTACCTTCGATAATGCCAATGCAGACTGGGGTTTTGAACTGGCCACACGATCCAATGGTGCCGCTTATGGTGATCTGGATAATGATGGGGATTTAGACTTGGTAATTAACAATGTAAATACCCACAGCTTTATTTATCGTAACAATACGGAGGCACAACGAGACCATAACTATTTTCAGCTAAAACTAAAAGGGCAAGGCAACAACCCATTTTCTATTGGAGCAAGTGCAAAATTCTATTTTGGCGATAATGTAGTTCAACAAG
>JBCDGY010000025.1:0-19300 GCA_039414375.1 Bacteroidota bacterium
ACGACGAACAATTAAATCTAGAACTTCTTCGGTTTATTCTTGAAAAACACCACTTTCAATTTACAGGTACCCAGGACGACGACTACTTTTTTGAGCTACTGGAACACAGGCCACCAGACCTCATTTTACTGGATGTAATTATGCCTAGAATAGAAGGCTTTGAACTGTGTGAAAAACTGAAGTCCATGCCCTCCTACAGGGACATCCCGGTTATCTTTTTAACGGGTAAGGTCAATGTAAAGGATAAGGTTAAAGGGTTTGAAGTAGGTGGTGTTGATTATGTGACCAAACCTTTTAACGAGCAAGAACTTATTGCGCGCATACAAACGCATATTGAGCTACGCCGTGCGCGACACCAAATTGAACAACAAGCAGAAAACCTCAAGCAATCTAATGCGTTAAAAGATCGGATGTTTTCTATTATTGGGCACGACCTGCGATCTCCTTTAAGTGCTGCCAAGCTAAAAATGGATTTTATTGTTCGCGGTATTATCGATCCCAAATCAGATGCCTTTATCAATGGAACTGTTTTTGAATTACTTAAAACCATGGACGAAGCCCTTAACCTTCTTCAAAACCTATTGGGGTGGGCCAAATCTGAAAGTGGACAGATACAAGTGATTCCTGAAAATCTCGACTTAAAGGAAATTGTAGACCAAACCTTTCGACTTTTGAAAATGGGCAGCGAGCACAAGAAAATAGCATTGGTCAATAACGTTCCGGAAGAGACTTATGTACATGCTGATCTCAATACCACGAAAACAGTCTTGCGAAACTTACTCTCTAATGCTATTAAGTTTACACCAGTACATGGAAAAATACAGGTAAATACCTTATTTGAGGAAGACCGTACGATCATAGAGGTACAAGACAACGGCCAAGGAATTCCTAAAGAAGACCTTTCTAAAATACTCAACCCTAATGAGCACTTTAGCAAGCTAGGCACGGAAAAAGAGCCAGGAACCGGACTAGGGCTTATTTTATGTCAAAACTTTGTCCAGCAGAATGGTGGTACGCTAAAGATTAAAAGCACTGTTGGAAAAGGAAGTATCTTTTATTTCGATCTGCCTCTAGGAGAACAAGTGGTCCTTTAGGCCGCTACATCAACCGAGGTGTTGCTACTATCTCCCCTTTTGGCACGTTCCCAGTTTACCGATTGATTCCCTTTTAGATAGCGTCGGAAACCTAGGAATACAGAAAGGTTCATAATAAAAAAGTAATAAGGAACAAAAAGCAATTTCAATCGGATATGTCGATGTTCTAAAAACCAACCTATGAGCGCAGCACTATAAAAACAGACTTGCCCCCAAAACAGAAAGCTATAAATACCGAAGGACAACAATCCTTCTTCCAGGGCTAGCACCAAGTTGGCAGGAATAATCAATAGTAGGAATAAAGGGGTTAAGGTCCAGCGCAAAACCCGATGAGAAATGTACTGAAAGGATAGCGTACCATACTTCAATACATTGAGTAATGATGCCAAGCGTACTACGGATTGTATCCCCCCTGCCGAGATCCGTATCTTCCGTTTAAGTTCTTCTTTTACATTTGCTGAAGCGTGCTCAATTGCATAGGCCTCGGGGTTGTATTGTATGGTATACCCTTTCATGGCGGTTCGCAGGGAGATCATAAAATCATCTAAAAGCGTATCGCGCTCTACTTCTTGCCATAATGCCGTGCGTATGGCAAAGAGTTCCCCAGCTGCACCTACTACGGAATAAAGTTCGGCATCCCATTTTTTAAGTTGTGATTCGTATTTCCAGTACAACCCTTCACCAGCTCCGGCAGCGCTATCGCTAGCCTTGCTATGAATACGTTTTTCACCTGATACGCAGCCCACTTTTGGGTTGCGGAACAAGCGAACAATCTCTTGTATAGACTCCGCACCTAATGTGGTATTCCCATCTGAAAAAATAACAATTGGAGTGGTTACATGGCGCATACCGCGATTCATCGCGGCTATCTTTCCATTGCGTGCGGGTTCATGTAATACGCTAACGTCTTCATAAGCCTTCAAGAGATCGGGAGTGCCATCATCTGAGCCATCTGTAACCCAAAGTTGGGTGACTTTTGATTTTGGATAATTTAAGCTTCTAGAGTTCTTTACTTTTTCGTCTAAATAGTCTTTCTCATTGTAGGCAGCCACAAAAAGGGTTACCTCTGGTTCATAGTGTTCATTGCCAGTAAAGGCTTTGCCTAGGCCCATAAGTCGTCGCAGCTTGATGATCGCAAAGAGCAAAAGGCCATATCCCAAATACGAATAAAAAATAACCAACAGTGCTCCCCAGAAAAACAGTTTTAATGTCTCCATAATGCTTGTGTTTTAAACAGCCACCGCTTGCGGCCTCGTTACCCGCTCCCATACACCTGTATCCGGGTTGTATTGCTTGATTATCCTGGCGGGATTGCCAACGGCTACGGAATAAGAGGGTATGTTTTTAGTAACCACACTACCTCCTGCAATCACACAGTGTTTTCCTATGGTTACCCCTGCAACTACAGTGCAATTGGCGCCAATCCAAGTATCTTCTCCTACGGTAATAGGCGCTACGGTTACTTGTTGTTTCCAAATAGAGGTGTGGACATCTTCGTAACTGTGATTCAAGCCCGAGAGCACTACATTCTGTGCTGTTCTAGCCCGGTCTTTTAAGATGACCGGACCTATAATTGTATTGCCCATACCAATACGACAATCACTACCAATGGTTACCGCGCCAACACCGTTATTTACTGTAGAAAAGTCCTCGATAGTGGATCTATCTCCCAATTCAAAACCGTTCCAGGGCAGTACGTCCATACGCGTTCTCCGGCGGATAGATGCTTGCTTGCCCTTTTTATGATAAAAAGGATTTACAAACCACTTAACCCATAGCCGGGGTCTTGCTTGCCATTTGGGCACCATAAGCCAATGCACCAGTTGCTTTAGTCTCGCGTTTCTCTTTATCTTTTGAATTACTCCCATACTAGGCTGAATTTTTAATGGCTTGATAAATGGCCCTCACATTGTTTTCCCAAGTATGGCTATTGGCAAAGGCGATTCTTTCGGCCACGCGTTGGCTACTGTTTTCTGAAAGTGCCTTTTGGGCCAATGCCAAATAGTCTTCCTTTGTAGTCGCTAAATACACATGGTTTTCAAACATTTCCATGGCCTTGGTTTTAGTCGCTAAAGTGGGTTTCCCCATAGCCAAGTACTCATCGATTTTTCTCGGATAGTTACCAATAGTCCAATCATTTACGAGTTGCGGATTCATGGCAATATCAAAACCTTTTACATAGGCCGGTAATTCCTCAGGATCTTTACTTCCTAGAAAGTAAACGTTACTTTTTTGATGTAATTCAGATGCTTTGAAGGCTTCGTCTTCGGGCCCTACCAAAACAATACTCCAATCTTTTCTTTGGTCTGCGAGATATTCGAGTAAAGCAATATCTAAACGCATTCCTGTAAGGTAGCCCACATAGCCTAGAATAGGACGTGGAATGGCTCGTAACTCCTCAGGGATTTTGATCGCATCCGCTTCGTCGTTAAACAGCGAAACATCGCAGCCCTGCCCTACCATATAGCTTTTGGGGTTATACTTTGCCCCATACTCAGTGTAAAGCACCGAATTGTTGACTACCGTATCCGCCTTTTTGATCAGTTCCGGTTCCATGCGTGCACCATGTTTTTTCCAATAAGGCACCCGAATAAGATAGTCGCGCATATAATATGTGTAAGAATCGGCTTGTAACAACTCCTTTAGATGAAAACCCAAAAACATGGAGCTATCATTAAAAATCAACATATTTTTGAAGTCTAAGCGTTGTATCGCAGACTGGATATCTCTAGCAAAAATTTTATTGTTGCGTTTGTTCAATAGTCTAAAGAGTCCATGGATGGGAATCCAGTTAATGGATTCTATTTTAGACTTCGGATAGAGGTTCCAAAGATTGTCCTGCAAGTACACTAAATCTTCGGCCTCACCCTTACTGATTTTTAACCGCTTTGCAATTCTATCGCTATGGCGATCGCGTTGCAAAGTGGCCCTATCCAAAGGTGGGTTTACATATAGCACCCTATTGTGCCTGGCCATTTCTGCCGCAATATTTTTGCAGTTGCTACCAATCTCAATATCCCATGCTTGTATACCAATGACCACGATGTCTCGTCCTTGAATCATGCTACTACCTTTAATTCGTTGTACACTTCTTTATAAAGGTTCAGTACATTTTCTGCCATAGCCTGCCACGAAAATCCCTTGGCACGCGCTATTCCTCTTTCAACTAAAACACTTGCCAACATGGTATCTTCTACCAAATGCTGCATGGCAAGGGCAATCTCGGAGGGATTAAAAGGATCGACGATCAAAGCGGCATCTTCACCAGCCACTTCTGGCATAGAAGAGGTATTAGAGGTGATAACCGGCACGCCACAGGCCATCCCTTCTAGTATGGGAATCCCAAAACTCTCCCTTAACGATGGATATAGAAAAACGGCGCATTGGCTAATAATTGCAGGTAATAATGCATTTGGTACGTAACCTGTTAAATGAATCTGCGCTCGTAATTCGCCTGCTTTAATAGAGCGCAGTAGCCGAACGAGCTCTTCTTCATCATAGTCCAGCATTACCAAAGCGTATTTTCCAGGATAGGTTTTATTAAATTCTGCAAAGGCTTGCAAAACACCAATGGTATTTTTCTTTGGATCGGTATTACCCAGGAAGAAAAAGAAGTGATCTGGCAGCTGGTACTGCTCTTTAACCTTTTGTAAAACCGACGTATCGGTAACTTGTTTGAAGTGTGTGCCTACGCCATTGTAAATTGCCGTTAGGCGGTTGTCTTTAAATCCAAAGTATCGGTTTATCCGCTCTTTTTCATAATTGGAAACCGTGATTACTTTCTTGCTCCTACGAATTACCGGCGGCACAAAATACCGACGATATAGGTTTCCTAATTTTTGATACCAGGTACCTGCCTTTTTAAAAATGCTAATGCTCTCAAGGTAGATAATGTCGTGCAAGGTGGTTACTAGGGGTACTTTGCAAAATAGCGGTCCAGTATTGCTGGTGCAGTGCAGCACATCACAACCTTCGGCCCAAGCAGCTTTAGGTAGCGCTATCTGTTCCCATCCCGGATAGCCAAAAGGGGCTGTTAGGGTAATCACCTTAAAGTTGGGAGCTTCGGGTATACAGGTATCGTCCTCGTCGGGCTTTACAAAGATGATATACTCATTGCGCGTATCGATCTGTTGTAAGTTTTTAATCAATTCCAAAGCCACCATATCCATGCCATGCTTTTTCTTGCGAAAAACCCGTTGTGCTTCAATACCAATTTTCATCGTGGTTGGATTGTACCGTGTTGGGTATGGATGAACTTTTTATTGGCTCCCTTTAATTTAAAAAGTGAAAGGAACATGACACCAAAAGCTTTTGGAAGGGTAAACATGGCTTTTACAGTGCTTAGATTATAGAACTTTCGGGGTACTGCCATTAAAAAGGCTATTACAGTAAGAGAGAGGACTACTAACCAACTAGAAAGGGAGACCCAAAACCATTCCGAGATTTCAAAAGTTCCTAATACTGCATATACTGCAGTAATGAGTGTAACCAGACCTAGCAACAATACGCGAGGTGGTGCAATCATTTGATATACCTTATCCGCAAAGTCTACATTGCCCTTGAGCAATAGTGCTTTGAGGCCTTTGGAAGCAAATCTTCTGAAATACACAAACTGAGCAGACAACCAGCGCTTGCGTTGATTGGCAAAGACTTCCGCTTTCTGTACTTTCTCATCCAAAACCAAGGCTTGATGTACATAGCCAATGGTGTTTCGATCTCGAAGCAGTTTTAACTCCAATTCTTTATCAAAGCCGCCTACCGCATTGACCTCGGCCATAGTCGTTTTAAAAAAATCGTAGTCAAAGGCCATTCCAGAACCGATTAAGGCAGAAGAAAGTCCTAAAGCACGATGACCCTTTCTAAAAATATGATTGTTGATCTCCTCGCTAATGGCATCTAAAATGGCAAAAGGGGTATTGGTGTTCTTCGCAATTCGGTGACCTTGCACTACGCTGTAGCCTTTGTTGAAGGCCGCATTAATTCTTTCGAGAAACTCAAACTCCATAACGTTGTCGGCGTCTAGCACTAGGGCTACATCATAGTCGTCTCCGATGACTTCCATAGCCTTATTAAGCGCTTTGGCCTTAGTACTCTTTTCAAAAGCAACCTCCACCAGTTGCACTGGTAGCTTCCGCAATTTTTGAAGCGTTAGTTCTTGAAAAGAATCGGCAATAATAACGACCTCAAAAAGGGTTTCCGGATAGCTTTGTTCCAAAGCCCTACGGGCTACTTCCACAATCACATTGTCTTCTTTGTATCCTGGAATAAGCACAGCAAATCGACGTTGCTTTTGCAGCTGCTCTTGTTTTTCCTTTTTTGGAAAAAGTCCAGCTAGTGCAAAGACAAAAATGTACAGTGCGGCAAACCCCAAATAGCTTAAAAGCAATACCTCTACGATGTTAATGATGCTTTGAATGATATCCATTGGTTATCTTACGGTTTAGACTAAGAGTTAACAAGTGCTGCTATAGACTTGTCTTTAAGCATATTGTCAAAATAGGCAATGGTTTTCCCCAGCCCTGTTCGCAGGTCTACAGAAGGTTCCCAGCCTATTAGTTTTTCTTTGGCCAAACTAATGTCCGGCTTGCGTTGCAAGGGATCGTCCGACGGCAGTGGTAAGTGGATAATTTTAGACTTGGAATTGGTTATGTCTACAATTTCTTTGGCCAATTGTAACATGGTAAACTCTCCGGGGTTACCGATGTTAATGGGGCCTATAAAATCGTCTTTGGTATCCATCATTTTAATCATCCCATCTACCAAATCGCTTACATACTGAAAGCTTCGGGTTTGTGTACCATCACCAAAAATGGTAATATCTTGACCTTGAAGGGCCTGCATTATAAAATTGGAAACTACCCGACCATCGTCAGGCTCCATTCGGGGGCCATAGGTATTAAAAATTCGGATGATCTTAACCAACACACCATTGGATTGGTGGTAGTTCACAAATAGCGATTCTGCACAGCGCTTGCCTTCATCGTAGCAAGATCGTATACCTATGGGATTCACATGACCCCAATAGCTTTCTGGCTGTGGATGTACTTCTGGATCCCCATATACCTCACTGGTAGAGGCCTGTAAAATCTTTGCCTTGATACGCTTGGCAAGGCCAAGCATATTTATAGCACCCAAAACCGAGGTCTTTATGGTCTTAATAGGGTTGTATTGATAATGAACAGGCGATGCTGGGCAGGCAAGGTTATAAATTTCGTCTACTTCTAAAAAGTAGGGTAATGTGACATCGTGGCGAATGAGTTCGAAATAGGGATTGTCCATCAAATGAACAATCTTCGTTTTTCGTCCTGTAAAGTAGTTATCCATACAGACCACTTCGTGCCCTTCATTCAAAAGTCGTTCACATAAATGCGATCCCACGAAACCTGCACCACCAGTTACTAGTATTCTTTTCATCTTATAGGTTTTTGATTATGCTCCGGCTGAGGCCCCAACAGTATTGCGCACCGTCTTTCTTCCTATACTGTAGTAGGTATAACCTTGATCGGCCATCTCTTCGGGATCGTACACATTGCGACCATCAAAAATGATCTTCTCATTCATAAGCTTGTCTAGAATGCGAAAGTTGGGCATGCGAAATTCGGACCACTCGGTAACCACAATTAAGGCATCCGCTTCGATGCAAGCATCGTACTCGTCTTTGGCATACTCAATCGTATCTCCAAGAATGCGCTTTGCTTCATGCATAGCCACCGGATCATAGGCTTTAATATCTGCTCCTAGCGCTCTTAATTCTTCGATGATGACTAACGAAGGTGCTTCGCGCATATCATCTGTTTTAGGCTTAAAGGCCAAGCCCCATAATCCAAATTGTTTTCCCTTGAGGTTTTCCCCAAAGTGCGCTTTAATTTTTTCAACCAATGTGGTTTTTTGTCGGTAGTTGACGGCCTCCACAGCTTTTAATACTTCTAAAGAGTGACCGTATTCATCCGCAGTTCGGACCAGGGCCTGTACGTCTTTAGGAAAACAGCTACCGCCATAGCCAGTACCTGGATAGATGAACTTATTCCCAATGCGAGAGTCAGAACCGATACCTTTACGCACCAAATCGACATTAGCTCCCACCCGTTCGCATAAGTTGGCGATGTCGTTCATAAAGCTAATCTTAGTAGCCAACATAGAGTTAGCAGCGTATTTAGTCATCTCTGAAGAGAAGATATCCATAAACAACAGCGGGTGACCGTTCATCAAGAAGGGTTTGTAAAGCCTACGCATTACTTTTTCGGCACGTTTGCTTTCCACGCCGACTACGATACGATCTGGTTTTAGAAAATCGTCCACTGCACTACCTTCTTTAAGAAACTCTGGATTAGAAGCTACATCAAAAGGGATGCGTTCTCCACGCTTTTCCAATTCCTCTTCAACAGCAGACTTCACCTTGTAAGAGGTTCCAACTGGCACGGTACTCTTGGTAATAATTACTTTATACCCTTGCATGTGTTGCCCTATCTCGCGCGCCACACCTAGAACATATTTTAAATCGGCGCTTCCGTCCTCATCAGGAGGGGTGCCTACCGCGATGAATACTGCATCGGCATCCTTAATACCTTTTTCTAGACTTGTGGTGAAGGAAATACGCCCTTTATCAATATTTCTTTCTAAGAGGGCATCAAGACCAGGTTCGTAAATAGGTACTTCCCCATTACGAAGCATCTCCACCTTTCGCTTATCAATATCTACACAGACAACGTTAACACCCGTTTCTGCAAAACAAGTTCCAGTGACTAAACCAACATAACCTGTTCCAACTACTGCAATATTCATCTTTCTGAAATTTTATCTTTATTTATTTGTAAATATTATCTTACAAATAAGGATAAGGAAATATATGTTGTCAACAAGGGGATTTCCGTTGTAAACCCCCTTGTTATCTATAAATGACTTCTTTATTGCTGGTACCAATCTAAGTCTTCGGTGCCTCCAGAGTTTGCCCATTTCACAAATCTGGGATATTGCAATACAATCGGAACAGCCTCTGGTGGGGCAACAAAGCCATCGTAAATATTAAGCACCCATGGGAGATTGGTTTCTGTTTTATAGTACCTACCTACCGTAGCATTACTGAAGTCACTACCTGTTCCTAGATAATCGGCTTTACTAGTTGGAGGTAAATCCGGTAAATGAATTTCCTTAGCCCTGTCTCCACCAACAATCAAAAAGGGGTTAAAAGGTATTGTTCCCAGGGAACCAGCAGATACGGGTGATGCAAAACTTACTTCAATGAAGATGGTCTCCCCTTGCATATCGAGAAAGTTCCCACCTACAATAATTACAGACTCATTAGCGCCAGTTCCTGCTTCTGTTCCATTGGAATTGGTGGTTATATAATCTGCATTTAAAACCTGCCCGGTAACACTCTGAATTGCGGAGGGAGGGATAGGCAAGGTAAATGCAAAACCATTGGCCAACGATCCTCCAATATTATCCACAGTAAAGGTGCCTTCGATTTTGGTAACCAAGCCTTGCGAATTGGCCACAAGATTATAGTTGTAGCCCATGACCAGATCATTAAAATCATAATCTCCTTGGAAAGGCCATAGATCTTCGAACGCCAATTTCCCGGTTGAGTTGGCGGCAGGTGCAAAATTGTTAAACGCTTGATCGGGATCAAACGGAAAATCATCCAATTCGTCATTAACCCCGTCTCCATCGGCATCATTGGCCACTTCAATGGTTGCTAGATTACTAATCTGAATGGCTTCAACGGGATTCGCCTTGGCATAGAATACAGCATCGTTAAAATCATCATCGGTAGCTTGATCACGCCTTAAATCTTCAAATCCTAAAAGGGTTAATTCGCGCGCCTCGTCGAATAACAAAACTGTATGTGTACGCGTGGCTGCGGTCGACTCTGGGTTAAAGTCTGGATTGGAGTAATACACCGTACTGTTGCTATTTACGGTGCTACCAGTCCATCCATTGGCTACTAAGAACCAAGAGATCACAGTATTTGCAGGAAATCTTCCGAGATATACCCGATCCCCTGGAATTAAACCACCACCAGAGTATCGCATAGAAACATTGGGGAAAATGACACGGTGTTCTGCAATATCGTCTACAGTATTTGGTTCCTGACCTAAAGGATACGTGTAATACCCCAAGACATTGCGATAGCCAGCGCCCTCCGAAACAAAAGTAACCCATACATCAGCCTCTTTAGTTACGACAAGGTTAGTTTCCTTGTCTGCTAAAAAACTGGGATTGGATACGGGAATTCCTCCGGGAACACTCTCCGGTAAAGAGGCGTTGATATCATCCAATAAGTTTTGCTCAATAGGATCGGGGAAAGCCATATTGTCTGGAACTCCTTGAAAATTGTAGGTGTCAATAAACGTAAAATTGGCTTTTGAACTTGTACCAAAGCTTAACTGCGTTGGCTTCCCCACTTTCTTCTTATTACTTTCCGAACGCTCATAAAAAGGACGGTAATCAAATTGTGCTACTCCATTTTCAATAGGTATGCGGACATTATTGATAAGTCCGATATAGTTGGTAAACAACAACAAGCTATCTGCAGTACTACTTAAAAGATACTCCCGTTGTATTTGACCATTGTTAAACTTGGCCTTACCCAGATATAAGCTGTCTTGAGTACCAGATTTGGAATACACTGATACCACTGCACGCTCTAGAAAAGAAGGTACTTCCAAGTCAAGACTTACTTGTTTATTGGTTTCAAAATTGAATGTTGCACTGACATTTAGGGCACTCATTGGGTCATTAGGATCAATTTCAATATTGTCTGAATTCTCCTCCTGATTGGTGTTATCAAGGTCGTTTTCGTTAACACAGTTCCATAGGAATAAGGTTATCCCTAGGGTACATAAAAGTTTAAAGGTTTTCATTTTTTGGGAATAATTTGGTTTCAATTCAACTCATTTTTGGATTTTTCAAATTCCAAGTGATCGCGCGACAAAAAGCTTGTAAGTGTTCAAACTGTCCCTTAATCAAAAACACAAGGGTATTTTTTGGGACGGCTATTAGTGCCTGAAATAGTAGGCTTACGAAGAGGTGTGATCGGGAAAAATTGCGCCGTGCAAACAGAATCCTATTTCTGGCGATGTAATAGGTTTTTAAAGGACTAAACTTTCCCGTAGATAACGATTCTTTGTGTAAGATGTAAGACTTGGGCTGATAGTAGACTTTAAAACCAGCTCTTTTAATGCTTTCTGCCCAGTCGTGTTCTTCATAGTACAGAAAGTATACTTCCGTCATTGGACCTACTTCGTCAATCACCCGTCGGGGCACCATCATTGCGGCTCCATGAACGGAATGTGTATCGCCCTCATAGTTAAAACGCCCATCGTCTTTTTCGTGATAGCCAATACTATTATTTCTGATGGTCCAATGGTTCATTGGGGTATAACCGGCATACTGAATCAAAGAAGGATCCCAATGAAACTTTATTTTTGGGCTTACCATACCAATGCGGGTATCGTTTTGTAAAGTTTTCACCAAAGGCCCTATAAAATCTGGAGGTACTTCAGTATCATTATTGATAAACAAGAGATAATCCCCTTTCGAGGCTTTAATCCCAAGATTATTACCTCCTGCAAAGCCTAAATTTTCTGGACTTTTAATCAATTGTACCTCCGGGAACTTTGCTTTGATAGGATCTGGATCATCATTAGGTGAGGCGTTGTCTACCACAATCACTTCGCAATTGTCATAGTTTAACAACCGCAACGATTGCAATAACTCCATGGTAACTTGGGCCTCGTTGTAGTTGATGGTAATTATGGAAACTAAAAGGTTTTTCATGATACTCAAGCTTTGATTTCTGATGATAAAGGTGTTTTAGTAGTTGCTATAATCTTGTCCCATTTTGGCGATAAGAAGATGAACACCATCCCCACATACATTAAAATACCTGTGGGAAATTGTCCAAAAACACCATTACCATAGGAAGCCAACATGATACCAGCCATCCCGCAGACCAAAGCAGTTATTTGCCCTTTTAGCCATACGTCTCTTATTTTAAACATGACGTTATAGGCACCGGTTATCAAAATGAAAAACAGGATAAATAGGTGGAGATACAGGCCTATAATACCCATATCGGCCCAAATGGCGACAAACCAACTATCAGTGGCCGTATTGGCTAAAAAAGTATTGGGGGTAAAGCGTTGTCCCCAATTTCCTGTAGACCCTATACCCCCTCCAAAGGGTCGGGATGCTAGATAGCCACTAAGTTTTTTTTGATTTTCCAGACGCACTTGTAAGGAAGCGTCGTTGGGATCAAAGGCTGTACGCATGCGTCGTATTTGATCATTGTTATTCCCTATAGTGGTGTATTTAAAAAAGACAAAAACACAAATTCCAGCCATAGCACCCAGAACGATACTAGGGATATGTTTTCTAACAATAATAAACATGACCCCCCCCATGGCAGGGACAGCAATAGCCCCACGAGTACCTGAAATAAGCATGCCGTAAAGCCCCATAATGGCCACAAAGCCAAAAAAAACGCGCAGTTTGGTATTGTGATTTGCAAACAGTGCCAAAATGCCGAATACTACTCCAGTATGTCCTTGAGATGCCCCAAATTGCCCAGCATCTGAGTAGAATGAAAATATCCGAAGTTTTCCGAATAAGATATGGGTAACATGCCCACCGCCATCCAGCCAAGCCTGTTCAAAGGGGTCTACCCCCAAAGTCATTTGAACAATACCTTTAAAGGTTCCCAGCAAGCTAATAACTCCCCAAATCATAAAAAAGGTCATCATATCCTTCTGTTTGTTAAAGAGGATAAAGCAAAGCGGTATAATGAGCCATTGGTATAGGGCTATCCCGCGCATAGCATAAAACCAGGCGGCAATACTGGCAGCCTCTGGGTTAACGGCCTGCATCATAGCATAGCCAAACCAAACACTTACTAAAATGGTTAGCTGGGATTTGGCGCGATCCCAGGGGATTTTAATTCTAAATGCTTTAAAGAACAAGGCCAAATACATGAGAAGGAGCAGGCCATCTACCATTAAACCCCAAGTCATGGGAACATAGCGCGACAATCCTGTTACAAAAAAGGAAAACCCAATAATAATTGGAATGCCCATTTTGGGATTCACAAAAAGATTGACCAAGAATAAAATTGCTAGCGGAAAGGCAATAAGGGCAATACCTATGATTAAGCCTTTGGTGGCAATTAGGTGCGCAAACGCTAGACCTGCGGATAGTAGAATTAATATCGGCACCGGTTTTTGCAGCAGGTCACGCCCATAGGTGCGCTGAAAAGGACTTATCGTTGCCATTGCGCACTAAAGTTTTTTAAGAATCGATAACTCTGTGGGAGAATCTTATGCCCTTCAACACCAATCTCTCGCTTCAGTAAATAGAGTCCTAGTACAATCCCTAGAAGGGTAAAAAGTACTGTCCCTAAAGCCACAACCAAAAGCGACTGAAACCAAAAAACAGCAATGGCATCAACCAGAATATTGGCCGACGCCATAAAGATTACTTTTTTTAGATTGAGATTGGGCTTGTTAATACTATCCAACAATACCCCGGTAAAGCGATCTAGAGGCAGTAGCAAGAGATACACCGAAAAGATCATAAAAATGTTGGTCAAAACAGGAAGTTCATCGGTATACCCTGCCCCTCCTAATACAATAATCAACTCTGAACTGAGCAAGACACATCCCACAATAACTGGGATAAACAATACCGTAATGGTGCCCACATATTCGTAAAAAGTATTTCGCAATTTTCCGAAAGCCTTGTCCATATACATTTTAGACATTTTGGGGTAGGCCGTCATGGAAAAGCTACGTAGGGGAATGCCTAGTAAATCGGTTATTTTTAGTGGTATGGCGTAAATAGCAATGGCCGAAGCCCCCATAAATGGGCTCATACCAATAATAAAGGTATCTGCACTTTTTAGAAGACTAGATCCGACAAGGGTACCCATAGCATACTTTCCAAACTGCACGATATCTTTTGCCGTTGCACGTTCTGCATTAGGTAAATCTTGTAAGCCATCCCATCTTTTAAGGGCACTAATGATACTGGCAAGGCCATTAAACCCGATAAAGAATAGCAAAATTGTTTCTAGGGGAAACGAAAAGAACAGCAAATTGAGTCCTAGAAAAAGATTGAAAGTTCCCACTGTAGAAAGGCGCACATACATCATGCGCATAAACCGCTGCTCTGCTTGAAACAGGGCCATAGCGTTGTTCCATCCCAAATTGACTACCCCCAATATTGGATACCACTTTAAAAACAGCAAATAACCCAATCCTATGGATACTTCGAAAAACGAAAGGACGCCATACAAGCCCCACAACACCACACTTAAAATAATCAGCACAATTATATTAATCGCAAAACCACTACCCATAATTCTCTTTGCACCCTGTTGATCTGCTACAGTTAGCAATCGAATTAAGGCATTTTGTGTAAGACCAAATCGCAGCAAATCCACAAAAGAAGACAGGGTCATAAAAAGGATGAAATGCCCAAAATCGACCTTTGTCAATTGCCTAGAGAGTAACATAAAACTCAAAAGTCCCATAGCCGCTACTGTAACATTGCCCATAAGGGAGCTCATGTTTTTCTCACGCAAAAGGGTCTTCAGTTTTTTTATCATCTCAAGATGGATTTTTTAGTGAAAAAACGGAGCTGTACACATCGCTTAATGAATCTTCTTAAAAGGGATCTCTTCTTGGGCAAGTCGCCTACAACCGTTTCCATCTCCAGCACCTTAACGCCATTTAATATTACAGAGGGCTCCGGACCTGTGGTGGCTTCCGTAAACAGTTTTAAGGCATTTTTATCGGCTTCACTCCAAGCTCGGTTGGCTCTGGTGACCAAAAAGGAATAGTCCATCACCGAAGCTAACTTCACTGGAAATGGATTTCTAATAATCCCTGGAATCTCCAGCAGTATAAAATCAAAAATGCTGTAATCCGTAATGGCATTAAATACATCGAACTCTTCAATAGTTGAAATGGTATATAGTTTATCGTCCACCTCATATTTTAATTGCTGATAACAGTTGATATTGGCACCAAAATCTTTGGAGTCATAGGTGATGTGTAAAGTCATATACCCCAGTTCGCAAAATTTATGCACCAACAAATCGCAGATGTAACTTTTTCCTTCCCCCTCTTGAGTGGAGAAGATCAGATTGATCTGCGGCATGCCGTTATCGGATTTCTGGAATTGCTTTAAGATGATATCACGCGAGATTGCGGTAACTGCTTTATTTTTTAAATACCGATAGTCGATGCTTTTGTTTTTTTCCACAATAGCTGGGAAAATGGAAGATACTTTAAGGCCAATCTTATCCTTAGCTCTTTGCGCAGTATTCAGATTACCATCCAAGAACTCTAAAACCAGTACGGTCATTGCTACCAGAATGAAGCCCACAACACCAGCTACTATGACCAGTAGCATGCGTTTACTCGGATTGGGCTTAATGGGGAAAAACGGTACTTCACTTATCTTTAAATTCGCTTGTAATTGGCTATTTTGTTGTCGTAGCTTAGCCAACCCCAAGCTATGTAGTAAACTCAAATACTCCTGCTCTTCAATATTAATTTTACGCTCCAGCTTTTTCATGGTCGCTCCCAACGGCGCATACCAAGTGTAGAGTTCATCAAATTCAATACGCATTTGATCTAAAATAGCCAGCTCAGACTTTGAACCTTCGTAGGTAATGGTATTGTCTAACCATTCGTTTAATATATTAGAAGACGCCACACCATGTTTATCATGATCTATGGTATATACACTATCAATAGCGTGTTTTAATTGGTCTTTAAGATCGAATAGTTTTTCCTTTAACTTGACTATGCTTTGCTCGTTTTCTTTTTGTTGCAGCGAATCCCTAGAAAGTTTCAGGTCTTTTAAACCGATCTGGTAATTAATTTTTGAGATAGCGTCTCGTACGCTTAGCACTTGCTTATTGTTAATCTTTTTTTGGAGATATGCCCCCATCTTTTTCTCCAATCGTGGAATTACAGCCTTGGAAGCATTATGGCGTTGCGCTACTTCTTGATAGCGTAGTTCAAAGTTCTCGCGCCGCATGGCCAATTGCTTTGTCTGCTCATAATAGTTCATGATTTTGTTGCCCTTGTTGAATTCTAATAACTCTGATTCGGCATCATTAAGCCTTTTTGTTGTTAAGTTGAGCTGGTTTTCAAAATATTGGACAACAGCGTCGGATTGGTTGGCTTTTATTTGCGCATTTGCAGCAATAAAGGTTTCAGTAAGTATCAAAAGGGTATTCTGGCAAATCCCGGGATCTTCAGATTGGTAGCCAACATCTACAAAATCACTAATAGAAATCCGTCGAACCGTAATTTTACTCAAAATCTCATTAATACTATAATCAGGATGCTCCAGATTTAGCAACTCATTGATAAAATTGTTATGATCTGCTTCTTTGTAGGCTTTGAAGTTTTCATAAGTAGCCGTCAAATCATCGGCAACTACTAAATCTTTAATCTCTGACGGTACTATTTCCATAAGTTGCTCGTACTTTTCCCTAGAAATAATGCGCTTGTTAGGACCATCAAGCATCATGTGCTGTGCTAACAACTTCAGCGAAACCTCTTCTATAGTGGTACGGGAACGTATGAGATTCAGTAAGTTATCGTAGGCAATATTGGTTTTACTATAATCGAATTTGGTATTGTCCAATTCTATAGTAGATCCACTAGCAAAGGCGGTATAAATCCTGGCTTTCGAATCATAAACGCTTGGTTGGCCTTTGGTTAAAAAGAATACCATGGTTGCCAAAATGATGGGAACTCCAAAGAGGAGGCCCGCATGGCGCATGAGTATTCGAATAAAAAATAGGAGATTCAGCTGCATAATTAGACTTCAATTTGCACCCCGGTAATAGATTCTAACAGCAGTATCGCCAGGGCAAGATCAGACTTATGCGCTTCTAGTGCTACCATAGCTTCGTTAAACATCTGTTGTAGTCGTGTATACTCGGCTACCTCGATAATACCATTAAGATAATCGGCTTCTGCCCTTAGCGACTGCACCTTGTAAGTATCCACAGTAGTACCATAAACCAATAGAAGCCTATGGGTTTTGATAACCTCGCTATAGCGTCGGATAACTTCATCGCGAAGGCGTTCCTTATAAATACCAGCTTCTTCTACTGATCTTTTGTATTCTGATCGGGCTGCTTTGATGTCGTTTGAGCGATTGAAAATAGCCGAGAGCGGGATTTTAACTGATGGCCCAAAGGTATATCGGCTTTGCTCTGTAGAAAAGAGCGTTTGTGAGGCTTGCGGTGTACCTGACAACTGTTGCGCAGTTAGGTTATCAAAAACGCCATAACTGTATGTTGCTTCCAAATAGAAATAATCAATCCACCGGGTTTGTGCCAAACGATGTAAGCCTTTAAAATATTGTTGGTCGGCCCTATTACGTCGTAGTTCAGCAGAACGTTTATAAGCTCTTTGAATTAGAGAATCTAGTGGCGGTAGTCGCGCTGTAATATCGTTCTTCTCAAGGGTAATATTGATAAATTCTTCTAGTTCTTGGGAAGTAGCCCATTGAAAAGAAACCAGCAATAAAAGTGTAGTACATAAAACGCGCATTACTAGACATTTTCTTTTTGGAATACCGCCTTAAAGGTTCGCAAGATGATCCACATATCGATTAAGAAGGCATATTTACTATTGGCATATTTTACATACTTCACATCCAACTGCTTGCGCTCTTCGGGGGACATTTTTGAGCTACGTCCTCTTGCCTCTACTTGCCATAAACCGGTAATACCAGAAGGTCCATTGAAACGCTCGGTCCATTCATCGGTGGTCAACATTTCCGCCTCATAAAGTGGTAATGGCCT
This sequence comes from Bacteroidota bacterium, assembly GCA_039414375.1. Classification (GTDB taxonomy): domain Bacteria; phylum Bacteroidota; class Bacteroidia; order Flavobacteriales; family Flavobacteriaceae; genus Croceivirga. The sequence goes on from JBCDGY010000025.1 coordinate 17,926, forward strand.
GTTCCCAACTATGGACATATCGCCTTTGAGCACATTGATCAACTGTGGCAATTCATCAATGCTCAACTTGCGTATAATTTTCCCTACTTTGGTAATGCGAGGGTCATTATCAAACTTGACAAAAGCGCTCGCACTACTCTTCTTCTTTTTCTCGTTATGCAACAGTTCGTCAACCTCCATATCGTCACCAATAAGCTTATTGCCCAAATCATCTTGTGGGCTTACCTTTGGTGTAGTGGCTACTATATCTTCATGCACATATTGATTCAAATGTTGAAATTCTTTCAACCGTTTGTCGGCATCAGGATACATGGACCGCAACTTTAAAAAGTTGAATATTTTGTAACCGGTACCTACTCTTTTGGAGATGTAGTACACTTTGCCCTTAGACTCTAAGCGAATGGCCAGTATAACCAGTAACAAAAAAGGCGCTGCTACCAACAGTACACTACCTGCCAAAAAGATATCAAAAGAGCGCTTCCAAAAACCAATTTGATATTGATGGGCACTTTCCTTAACCGATTCGATTTCCTGTGCCCTTAAATTGTTCTTGAGTTCTTGTAAAAAACCAATACGTTCTAAAACCTGTTCAAACCGAATAGGGTGTACAAAAATATCGTCAAATCCATTTCCAAGTGCCGCTAGTTTCTCAGCTTTAGATGCCGCTGTACATAACAAGACAATCGGTATTTTTTTTGTAGGATCAAAAACGTTACCCAAATAGTTCAAAAACGCTTTTACCTCACTTTCAGAGACGTCGTTTTCGCATAAGATGGCATCTGCAACATTTTGGGCGTTCCTCCATTTTCCCTCGCGAAAATCACTGTGGTTATGTAGCCATCGCAGCGCACTTTCGGTCGTACCCACAGCATTAACCATCACGGCTTCGCTATGGCGATGGAACTCTTGTGAGAACCGTACATTCGATCCGATGTACAATATCGAAGTAACTTTTTTCGCTTGGATTTCCATAAATTATTGTCTTATTAAAAGCTTGTCTACTCTTATGAGTAGTTCTTCAGGATTAAATGGCTTCACGATGTAATCGTCGGCGCCTAATCGAAGACACTCTATTCTATCTTTACTGCTATCTCTACAGCTCAAAACAATGATGGGAATATCTGAAAACACCCCGGTTTGCTTCACCCTTTTTATGAGTTCAAAACCATCCATTTCGGGCATTTCTAAATCGGTTATGATCAAATCGGGAAGATTGCCATCTTGTAACCAATTTAAAGCCGCCAAACCATTTTCGACGGTGGTTACTTGATGGGACTGCCCCAAAAACTGTGCGACCAATTCGCTAAGCGATTGTTTGTCGTCAACAACAAGTATTTTCATAATGATTTTATTTGTAGTTTAAATTTTGTAGAAA
>JBCDGY010000026.1:0-18744 GCA_039414375.1 Bacteroidota bacterium
CGCATTGTTTTTAATGGACGCTTTTAACCGAATTCGCAACTTACCATTTTCAATTTTTTCAATTTGGGCTATAGCATCTTTGTGAATGATGATTTGACGATTGGCTCTAAAAAACAACTGATCGTTTACTTTTTCCTCGAGTTCATTCAATGTAAAATCGGTGCTAATTGTAGCACCATCTTTTTGAACCGTATATACAATTTTGTTTTCGCTGTAAAAGCACGCAATGTTTTCGTAAGTAAGCTTTTTCATTCTTGCGCCGCTCTCAATAGTAATCTCACCATCTTTCATAGACAACTTATACAAATTGTAAACATCCTGCGCATAGGTTAAACCTATGAGAATAAAACTCAATAGTAGGGTAATTAGCAAACCAACTAATAAATAATAGATTTCAGTCTCGCCACCTGCAATTATATTTAATGCAATACTTAAAGGAACATACATCATAGTAATGTAAGCTAGGGTAGAAACCATATACCATGCGATAGCGGCAATTTCTACCTTTTTGTCGAAGTATTTTTTCTTGTAAAACTTAAAATTGAAATGCGCTATGAGTCCGATCAGGATACAGAAAAGAATAGACGAAAGAAAGCCTTCGATTGGAAACCTATAAGATTCACTACCCGGAAAACTATCACGCGTTGCTAAATGATTTACTACTAAAGAGAAAGCTGTTAATAGAATAGCCTTTTGAAACCAACGCCATGCAGCACTACTCATAAATTTATGCCATACTGTTTTAAGTGTATTATTGGTTGGTTGTGGGATACGCATTAATTAGAAGCTCTTTTTTAGTCAACCCATTTTAGACGAGAGTTTTTGCCATTGCAGCTAACAGCTTTTGTTTATAGCGCGTAAGACAGTCCCTGAAGTAGCCATCATTGCTCCTAATTTGTCATAAATGTGGTTAATAGCTATAACTAATGCTCAGAACTCTAGTCTAAAAATAGGGAAAACTTCCTTTAGGTATCAGGTGCAATATTTGAAGCTAATTGATAACGATGGGTACAATAAAAGCGTATGCTTTTCTTGGTTCTATGTTCTTGAAGGGATACTGCCATTAGCAATAAGGGATATGGTTGGCATGCCCATAGTTTGGGCATAAAACTACTTATACAAGAAGCTATTCTTACTACAACCTTTAGCAGCTATCACATTTACACTTTGCTACCTATCCCATTATTTTCAGATTTTTTATCCATAATCATTCTATTTTCATCAAGGCAACATGCAAGCTATCTAAGAACATTTGTTGTTTTGTATCTTCAGTAAAGTACCTTTGAAAACTTACGCTACAGGATTGAACATCTAAAATATTTTCTTTGTTAAATGACCAATCCTCTACCTTCTTCACCGTTATCCCCAAATCGCCATCACAACTTTGCCAAAGACTAGAGAATTCCGTTTTTTGGTTATCCTCTAATTTGCTAAAGTCAGGATAAACAGAAAAACCTCTCATTTCTGAATTATAAAACTTTACCATTGAAGTAATTGGTACTCCTCCCCAGTCTATTGTCGCTCCATTCACAAAGGAAACTTCTACAATATCTTTCTCTTTGAGTGGTTCTTTTTGTTCATACTTTTCCCAAAAGAATTGTCTTTCATAAACTATTTTGGTCCCTTTTGGTAACATGACCCTTTTGAGAACTGTGGGTTCAGGAACTATAAAAAAAGGCCTTTTATCTGGTTTGTTTAGCGTCCATACAGAAGCAAGTGCAGATAAATAAGCATAGAAACCTCCGGCGATTACTAGTATAATAACTCCAAATATGATTAAAGCCTTGTGTTTTTTCAATTCTTGTCTAAATTTTATGCCTAATTGTAATGGAATAGGCTTTGAATATGATACATAAGTGTACTTGAACAGAAGCTATCACTGCGCCTCATTCGATATAAGCGTGGTAGATAATCTGTTACTTCTATTTCCATACAGTTCAAGTGCTTTTAGGAATTTCCTTCCTCCGGTCTTTGTTTGTTCATTGATAAAACCTTCCAATTCAGGATGATTCTCTGAGATCCAGCTCAAAAGTTTGGCTCTATTTTCACCCCAAGTTTTCTCATCAAAGTTCAAGTATTCCGTTTCTATCGCAATAATTTTATCATTTTCAAACCTCAAAATTTCATTCGTTAGAAAAGGTTTTTGCATAAAGAAAAGAATTCTTGTGTCGGTCTTAGAAACTTTAGCTTTGACAATTCCCTTTTCCACATTCATTTCAAGCACTTTATAAGTTGGGTCAAAAACTGAATCCCACTTAAGCCAGTTATTTGTGTAGTCATTTTTAGAATACCTCACTTCATATTCATATTCGGGTATTTTGGTGATTAAACTGTCCGTTAAGACTTCATTCATCTTGCAACTATTCGATTCGTCCAATGCATCAAAATATTTCCTGGCAATTTGGAGCTTGTCAATCGTCTTTTCAGAATTGTTACAACTTATAAATGCGACTAAAAGTATTAGAAAAGCCTTCAGAATTCTATTCATGTTGATTTGGTTTGTTACAATGTGCCAAAGCGACCATAGGGAGGAGAGCATAGTTTTATATATATAAAATAAAACAGTAGTTTTTAACCTAAATGGATATATGCGCTCCACTATATAGATACCCTACCTACTTTGTAAATAGTGAACGATACTACTAGCGGCCCTAGCGTACCGCATCGTTGTTTTCCGAATGGTGTTTTTTCTCCAGTTCTGCTTGAAATTCTTCCATCACTGGTTTCACCGTACTTTCAGGCAGATCGGCAATCTTAATATACATGAGCCCATCTACAGAATTGTTAAATAAGGGATCTACATTAAAAGCCACAACCCGAGCATTTTGTTTGATATATTTTTTAATTAATACGGGCAAACGCAAACTACCCGGTTCCACTTCTTCTATAAGCCGATCAAACTTATTTAGATCCGATTTGGTCTCGTCAAAAACAAATTCCTTATCGGCATCTTTTAATTGCACTTTAAACTCTTTCTTGGGTCTTATATACTGTGCTACATAAGGGTCCCAATAGTGCGACTTCATAAATTCAATCATTAAAGACTTCGAAAAATTAGAAAACTGATTACTAATACTCACCCCTCCTATTAAAAAGCGATGTTCTGGAAAGCGCAATGTTGTATGTACAATGCCCTTCCACAACAAAAAGAGCGGCATGGGTCGCTGTTGGTATTCCTTTACAATATAGGCCCTTCCCATTTCAATAGATCGGGCCATCATCCCGTGCAACTCAGGTTCAAAGCGAAATAAGTCTTGTAGGTAAAAGCCGTCAATACCATGTGCTTTAAAGATTTCCGCACCAAGCCCCATACGATAGGCCCCAACAATCAGTTGCTCTTGATTGTCCCACAGGAATAAATGGTGGTAATACCGATCAAAATCATCTAAATCAATGGGATTATTAGTGCCTTCCCCAACTTCACGGAAGGTGATCTCGCGCTGTCTCCCAATCTCCTTAAGCACAAAGGGCATGTCTTTTTCCTGGGCAAGAAATACTTCGTAATTCCTGCTTTGCAACAATCGCAATCCCTTTTCTCGAAGTTTTTCTATCTCTCCCTGTAACACCTCTGTTCGTACTGCCGAGGCAATTTTTTTAGGAGATCGCGGAATTTTTAAACTGGTGGGTACCTTATCAATTAAGCGTTCTTTTTCAAAAACATTGGCCAGCAAATAGGTCTTTTTCCGCAGCAGTTCCGTAAAATCTTTTAAGGTTTGCTCCTGCTGTTGCGTAGCAACAGAAATCGGTTGCCCAATTCTTACCTTAATGGGTCTTCGTCGCTGGGTAGTAAGTTCTGAAGGCAGTTTCGCGGTGCGAAACACATCGTTTATTTTAGAAAGCCGATAAAATAACCTGCTATTACGGGCATGAAAATAAATAGGTACTACAGGTACTTCTGCCTTGCGAATTAGTTTTAGTGCTGCCTCTTCCCATGGGCGATCTACCACCAGTTTGCCATCTCGATAAGTAGAAACTTCCCCTGCCGGAAAAATACCTAAAGGATGCCCTGCTCTTAAATGTTGTAGTGCAGCTTTAAAGCCCGAGACACTGCTTTTAGCATCCTTGTGGGTTTCAAAGGGATTCACCGGCATGATGTAAGGCTTAAGAGGTGCGATCCGGTGCAATAAGAAATTAGCAATAATGCGAAAGTCTGCACGCTGCCCTAACAATAGCTTTAACAACAATACCCCATCAATACCGCCCAAAGGATGGTTAGAAATGGTAATGAAAGGCCCGTCTTTAGGTAAGCGTTTAAGCTCTTCTTCAACCAAGTCAAAATCGATCTCGTAATGCGCTAATATAGCCTCGCAGAACTGGGGTCCCTCTAGATCTTTATGTTTATTGTAGAATCGGTTAAGATTAGAAATTCGCGTAATCTTCATCAACAACCACCCCACGAAGGTTCCCAGAAAGCCATAGCTCCCAAAATGGATTACCTTGGCTACCTCTTTCGCAGATACCAATCCCATTGTACGTGTTTGATACCCTAAAGTATGGAAAAAAGCTGAATCGATATGATCCGGTCGCTTATTTCACCACCAATTGTACAGTTTCCTTACCCCGTTGTTCGACCAAAATATCATACCCATTCAATACCGAATCCACTGCCTCTTCATTAAAATGCCGGATGGTGTATAACGAAACATCTTCATGGCAAACTACCTTAAACCGTTCTTCTAAAGAAGGTATTAGTGTTCGAAGTCCCCCAAACTTATTATCAAGACAAACCGAAAAGCTAATGGCTGAATTTTGAATCAAGTCTACCTTGAGACGATGGTCATGGAAAAGTTTAAAAATAGCACTAATGTTATCTTCTACAATAAAGGAAAAGTCAAGGGAGGAAAGCTTTAGGAGCACTTGATCCTTTTTTATAATAAAACAGGGGACTTCTGGCGCAATGGGCACCCCTTTTCCTACTTTAGTGCCCGCAGCAGAAGGTTCCACAAAAGATTTTACATACAATGGAATTTCTTTGCGTTGTAGCGGTTGCAGGGTTTTAGGATGAATTACCGATGCCCCGTAAAAAGCCAACTCTATAGCCTCTCTATAGTTGATCTGCTCCAGTTTTTGGGTTTCTTTGAAATGCCTAGGGTCCGCGTTCAGCACTCCTGGTACATCTTTCCAAATGGTTACCGAATCCGCATCCAAGCAGTACCCTAGTATAGCCGCGGTATAATCGGAGCCTTCACGACCTAAAGTAGTGGTAAAGTTATTGTCATCGCTCCCCAAAAACCCTTGTGTAATATTCAAGGTTTGGGTATTGACCTTGGCGTTTACATTGGTTGCTGTGGTATCCCATTGTACCGCAGCATCCCTATAATTGCTATCCGTTTTGATCAAATCACGTACGTCTAACCAGGTATTCGTAATCCCAATATCGTTTAAATAGGCGCTTACAATGGTGGTAGATAGCAATTCCCCATAACCCACTACTTGATCGTATACGAAGGCGTATTTTGGAGATTTATTCCAAAGTAAAAACCCACGAAACTCTTCTATCAAGGCATTCAATTGATGATGAATATCGTGATTCTTTACCGCAAAAAGGGTGTTAACCACTTCTTTATGGTAATCAGCTACCTCTTGTATTTTACGGTCTAGGGTATTGTCTGCTGCAAAATAGGCATCCACCACTGCTTCCATAGCGTTTGTGGTTTTACCCATCGCGGAAATTACCATTAAGGTATTGTCAAAACCCACGGTTTGCAGCACACTCACTACGTTACGAATACCATCAGCATCTTTAACCGAAGCCCCACCAAATTTGAATATTCTCATCGTTCACTAAACTTTTGCAATGCTTTTTCGTCCATTTGTACCACATCCCAGTCTCGGAGTACTTTGGCACCAAAGCTTTCGTAAAAAGCAATAGCAGATTCATTCCAATCCAAAACCTCCCATGCAACGCGACGTACTTTTTTCTCAATACCATATTGTAAGACGCGCTCCAACAATGCTTTGCCAATACCCTTACCGCGATAAGCCTGGTCCACAATCAAATCCTCTAAGTGTATCACCGGACCACACCAGGTGGAATAACGGGGATATACCACTGCAATACCTACAATAGCACCTTCAGCTTCTGCTACAAAGCAATGAAACAAAGGGTTGCTACCAAAACCGTCACGCTCCAAATCAGCAACCGTAATTACCACAGCATCTGATAACTTTTCAAATTCTGCCAAAGCTCTAATAAGCTTGTAAACGGCAGTCATATCTGCTTTATGCGCGTCTCGAATGTTAAATAACTCCATATTGACTGCAAAAAAATAACAATTAGTGATTTTTCCAATAAAAGTATCTCCTGTCACAAAAAAACCGAACTTTATCCTAAAAGTCCACCCTATTATGTCGATTGCTAATAAGACTCTAGGAGAATTCATTATCGAAAATCAAGCCGATTTTCAATATTCAACAGGAGAACTTTCTAAGCTCATTAATGCTATACGCCTAGCGGCTAAAGTAGTTAATCACGAAGTCAATAAAGCGGGTTTAGTGGATATTTTAGGAGATGTTGGAAACACCAACATCCAAGGAGAGCATCAAAAAAAACTAGATGTTCTTGCTAATGACAAGTTTATCCAAACGCTTAAAAATCGTGAAATTGTTTGTGGTATTGCCTCTGAAGAAGAAGAAGATTTCATAGTTATCAATAGCCATGATGACAACCATCAGAACAAATATGTAGTTTTAATTGACCCCCTAGATGGTTCGAGCAATATTGATGTCAATGTTTCTGTTGGCACGATATTTTCAATTTATCGAAGGATATCCCCTGTAGGTACCCCGGTAACCCTTAAAGACTTTTTACAACCGGGTAAAAACCAAGTAGCAGCTGGTTATGTTATTTATGGAACAAGTACGATGCTGGTATATACAACTGGGCATGGTGTTAATGGTTTTACCCTTAACCCAGCCATAGGGACATTTTATCTTTCACACCCGAATATGCAATTTCCGGAAAATGGTCGGATTTATTCCATAAACGAGGGTAACTATATCCACTTTTTACAAGGAGTGAAAGATTATATCAAATATTGCCAGATGGAAGAAGGGGATAGGCCCTACACCTCACGTTATATAGGTTCTTTAGTATCCGACTTTCATCGAAATATGATCAAGGGAGGTATTTATATGTACCCCAAAAGTAGTATCACCGAAAATGGGAAACTACGACTTCTATATGAGTGTAATCCAATGGCTTTTATAGCCGAACAAGCTAATGGTTTAGCAATTGGCGGGAAAAACCGTATCCTAGACATTATTCCAGAAAAACTACATCAACGTATTCCCTTTTTCTGTGGAAGCCGTAATATGGTGCTTAAATTACAAGCGTTTTTGGCCAAGTACCACTGAAGGGCTACCATAAATTAGGCTATCTCTCCATAAGATATTGGTAGTCCTCAAATGGGATTTTACCACTGAAGATATCAAGGGACTGCTGCACCATTTTAGAGGCAACCTCTGGAGCGTAGCCCAATCCAATAGCGTAACGATTAATAAGTTTTAATTGATCTGCATCGATAGACTGGTCTGCTACGGCCATCTGAAAAAACTCATACAATCGTTTTAGTCTGCGCTCGCTACTCTGAGGGGTTTGGATGGGGTACTTGTTCTCCTTTTTCATGACCTCTTCGTACTCAGACTGGGAAATGTTGAGTTTAAAAGCGAATTTGTCAAGCACTGCTTTTTCAGCAGCATTAATCTCTCCATCTACCGCTGCTAGACTCGCTAGTGTAGCAAAATGGGCAAGATTGTGTTTTTGACCACTATGTTCGTAAAGATCGATAATCGGCATCTCTAAAATTTTGATGGCAAATATAATTGATTTGAATGCCTTCTTATGCACTATAAAAGGCTTATTTAAGCTTCATTCAATAGCGACTACTACACATAACCACCACCTAAGAAATACGATTGTACCACGTGCATGATACCTTTATCCCTATTTGTATTAGAATAAGATTGCCTCATAAATTTGTATCTTCAACACAACATGAGTACACCTTTACTTGCCTTTACGGATCGCGGGATTTATTGTGAAGCTGCCGATGTATATCTGGACCCTTGGAAGCCAGTACGCAAAGCGTTTATTACTCATGGACATGCCGATCACAGCCGTTGGGGGCATCAGCAATACCTTACCCATCATAGGAATGTGCCCATTGTAAACCATAGACTTGGTGACATCGCCATTAAAGGTATCGCATGGGGAGAACCCATTTACGTTAATGGGGTGAAGTTTAGCTTTCACCCAGCGGGTCATATTATCGGGTCTTCCCAAATAAGGGTTGAACACCAAGGAGAGGTATGGGTTTTTACGGGGGATTATAAGGTAGAGGATGACGGCCTAGCAACTCCTTATGAGTCTATCCCTTGTCATACCTTAATCACAGAATGCACCTTTGGACTCCCCGCTTTTTTATGGCGTCCCCAAGAGGAAGTAGTTACGGATATCAACCAATGGTGGGCCGAAAATAAGGCCAACGGCCATACCTCCATCCTCTTTGGATATTCGTTGGGAAAAGCCCAACGCTTACTCCATTGTTTGGACCCTACCATAGGAAAAATATATACCCACGGGGCAGTTGAGAATATGACAGAAGTACTTCGCCCTTTGGCGCATTTTCCAGAAACAGAACGCATTACGCGAGATACCAAGAAGGAAGATTTAAAGGGCCATATGGTCCTGGCACCCCCTTCTGCTCATGGCAGTACTTGGATTCGTAAGATGGCCCCTTTTGTAACGGCCACCGCCAGTGGCTGGATGGCTTTTCGGGGAGCGCGAAGACGACGGGCTATTGACAAAGGCTTTGTACTTAGTGACCATTGCGATTGGAATGGCCTGCTTAGCGCCATAAAAAATTGCGGGGCCGAAAAGATTATCTGCACGCATGGGTATACCGATATTTTTTCCAAGTACCTGAGAACGCTAGGATACGATGCCAGAACAGAAAGCACCCAGTTTGAAGGCGAAGCCGCAGAGCTTGATTCTGGAACGGACAAAGCCGAAGTAGCATGAAACAGTTTTCGCAACTGATCAAAATATTGGATAGTACCAATAAAACCAATACTAAGGTACGTGCTTTAGCAGATTACTTTAATCACGCTCCTGATAAGGATAAGGTCTGGACTATTGCTATTCTTTCACATCGACGCCCCCCACGACCTGTTAATACTACCTTACTACGGGAATGGGCTTCGGAACTGGCACATATTCCACTGTGGTTATTTGAAGATAGCTATCATATTGTAGGGGACCTAGCAGAAACCATTGCTTTGGTAGTTCCAGCAGATGAGCGGTCTACCGATAAAACCCTTACCGCATTTTTGGAGGAAATGATTTGGCTTAAAAAGCAGTCAGATCCTCAAAAAAAGGCCTACCTCTTCGAGAATTGGCAGCAACTTGATTATTATGGGCGTTTTGTATTTACCAAACTCATTACAGGAGGCTTTCGCATTGGGGTAAGTCAAAAGTTGATGACCAAAGCATTGGCCATGGCCACTGGTATTGATGAAGATGTACTAGCCTATAAACTCATGGGACAATGGGATCCGAGCACCATCACTTTTGAAGACCTGGTACTCCATCGCAATGAAAGTGATTTTTTATCAAAACCTTACCCTTTTTATTTGGCTTATGCCTTGGAAGACAGGCCTCAAGCCCTTGGGGATGTTGCGCAATGGTCTGTGGAGCATAAATGGGATGGTATTAGAGCCCAAGTTATTGTTCGCAACGACATCCTTTTTGTATGGAGTCGTGGAGAAGAGTTGGTAACGGACAAATATCCAGAGTTCCAAAGTTTTGTTGGCATCATTCCCAATGGTACCGTGCTTGATGGTGAACTACTACCCTTCCCTAATGGTGAAATAGGCACTTTTAACGATTTGCAAACCCGTATCGGCCGAAAAACAGTTTCCAAAGCGCTACTACAAAAAACACCTGTGGTTTTAAAAGCCTATGACCTCTTGGAATGGGAAGGAAAAGACCTTCGCAGCTATTCCTTTCTAGAACGGCGTAAACTGCTAGAGCAACTAGTAATGGCAACTACCAAGGTATCGCCTCCTGCATCGGTTGCTACATCTACTTTAAATGCAGACAAAGTAGAGGCCATCCCCTTGCTTCTTTCCCCGAGACAACAGTTTTCTTCTTGGGAAGCTGTAGCCCAAGAACGTGCTAAAGCACGCGAGCAACGTAGCGAAGGGCTTATGCTAAAGCGTTTAGATTCTCCTTACCAAGTGGGACGCAAAAAGGGAGATTGGTGGAAATGGAAGGTTGACCCCCTCTCTATCGATGCCGTGCTCACCTATGCCATGCGCGGTCATGGCCGTCGCAGTAACCTCTTTACAGATTATACTTTTGCACTTTGGCAAGAAAATGAAGCCGGAGAAAGAGCGCTAGTTACCTTCGCCAAGGCCTATTCTGGGTTAACAGATGTAGAATTTAAAGCCGTAGACGCTTGGATTAAAAAAAATACCTTAGAACGTTTTGGTCCGGTACGTAGCGTAACGCCACATCATGTGTTTGAAATTGCTTTTGAAGGCATTGCGCTCTCAAAAAGACACAAAAGTGGTGTAGCGACCCGTTTCCCAAGAATACTACGATGGCGTAAGGACAAAAAAATTGAAGATGCCAATACTTTAGAAGACCTGAAAGCCCTTATTCCGTGAAAAAACAACTGTTCGATATTGCCAACGGCTGGTTTCAAGAACAGGGTTGGAAGCCGTTTGCCTTTCAGAAAGAAACCTGGAAAGCCTTTTTACAGGGAAAACACGGTCTACTCAACGCCCCTACTGGAAGTGGAAAAACCTATGCCCTTTGGTTTCCTATTGTCTTGCACTACCTAAAAAACAATCCCGATTACAAAACCAAACACCGAAAGGGCCTAAAAGCCATTTGGATTACCCCTTTGCGCGCCTTATCGCAAGAAATAAAACAATCGGCAGAACGGATTGTAACCGATTTAGAACTCCCATTAACAGTTGGTATTCGCACAGGAGATACGTCCTCTAAAGAAAGAGCACGGCAAAAAACAACCATGCCAGATTTATTGATAACCACTCCCGAAAGTTTACAGCTTTTGCTTTCTTCCAAGGGATACGATCAGGTGTTTAAGGCTTGTACCGCCATTGTTATTGATGAATGGCACGAACTGTTAGGCACCAAACGTGGTATTCAAATGGAGCTTGCCCTTTCCAGATTAAAAACAGTGTGCAACGAACTGCGCATATGGGGTATTTCGGCAACTATCGGTAATCTAGAACAAGCCCGACAGGTATTGCTAGGTCCTACTTCCAAGGAAATGGAACATTCCGTTTTGGTAAGGGCTAACCTTAAAAAGAAAATTAAGGTGCAGAGTATTATCCCAAAGCAGATGGATACTTTTCCTTGGCGTGGTCACCTCGGGCTACACCTCTTAGATGAGGTAATCCCCATTATCAATAACAGCAAAACCACTTTGCTCTTTACCAATACCAGAAGCCAATGCGAGATTTGGTTTCAAAAGATTTTAGAGAAATACCCGGAGTTTGCTGGTGAGATGGCCATGCATCACGGAAGCGTGAATAAGGAAACCCGATTGTGGGTAGAGCAGGCCATCCGCAATGAAAGTCTTAAAGCTGTGGTATGCACCTCGAGCCTTGATTTGGGTGTGGACTTTGCCCCCGTAGAAACCGTTATTCAAATTGGAGGACCAAAAGGTGTTGCCCGCTTTTTACAGCGCGCAGGACGTAGCGGACATCGCCCTGGAGAAGAGAGTGTCATTTACTTTTTACCAACCCATGCCATAGAACTTATTGAAGCTTCTGCCCTACAAGTGGCTGTTAAAGAAAATGCGGTAGAAGACCGACTGCCGTTTCTCAATAGTTACGATGTATTGCTACAATACCTTACCACCTTGGCGGTCTCTAACGGTTTCTATCCTGATGAGATTTTTCCTGAGATTCAGCAAACCTTTTGTTTTCAAGGGCTAACTCGTGACGAATGGCAATGGCTCCTCAACTTTTTGGTGATGGGCAGTCAAAGTTTAAAGGCCTATGACGAGTATAAAAAAGTGGACATTGAAGTAGATGGATGCTTTAGAGTAACCAACAAAGGTATCGCCATGCGGCATCGCTTTCAAATTGGTACTATCGTCGGCGATGCTAACCTTTCGGTGCATTACCAGAAAGGAGGGTATATCGGTTCTGTGGAAGAGTATTTTGTTTCTAAACTCAATCCAGGGGATGTCTTCACTTTCGCAGGAAGGAACTTGGAGTTTATTCGTATTCGTGGAATGAAGGTACAGGTGCGGAATTCTACCAAGCGTACCAATAAAGTTCCCGCTTGGATGGGTGGTCGTTTGAGTTTTTCGGCCCAAATGTCAGAACTCTTAAGATTGGAATTGTATAAGGTGCCCCCCTCCCAGAACGCTGGCAAACTCGAAGCGGCCGTTGAAATACCATTAGTAAGCACCAAAGCATCTGCAGAATTAAGCGCACTCAAGCCCGTTTTCGACAAACAACGCGAAGAAAGCACGATTCCTAGGCCCGATGAATTTTTAATCGAAACTTTCAAAACTAGAGATGGCTACCATCATATCTTTTATCCCTTTGAGGGGCGTGCGGTACATGAGGCCATGAGCAGCTTGCTATCGTATCGCATAAGCCTTTTATCCCCCATAACCTGTTCTCTGGCTTTTAATGATTATGGTTTTGAAATGCTTTCGGACAAACCTATTGATATACAGGCCGTTATCGACAACAATTTATTCACCACGGACCATATGCTAGCTGACCTTCAAAAAAGCTTGAATAGCAATGAGATGGCCCGGCGGAAGTTTAGAGACATTGCGGTAATCAGCGGTATGGTCTTTACCGGTTATCCCGAAAAGGGGATTAAAATGAAACATTTACAAAGTAGCTCGCAATTGCTGTTTGATGTATTTCGAGACTATGAGGCCGACAATCTACTGTTTCAACAGGCTTTTACGGAGACTTTTGAACACCAACTGGAAGAAGGCCGTCTAAGAGTAGCCCTAGAACGGATCGATACCCAAACCATTGTTTGGAAGCAGTGCCAAAAAGCAACGCCATTCTCTTTTCCCTTAATTACGGACCGCCTACGCGAAAAACTTTCTAATGAAAAATTGGCGGACCGTATCAAACGGATGACTAAAATTTTAATGAAATAAACTATATTTAATTAGAATTTTCTATGAGAACAAAAAATAAAATTCACGTCTTACTAATTTGCTTTTCTACATTCCTTTCATGCCAAAATGATGATAACAATAGTGGTCAACTGATTTGCTGCTCGAATCGAATCGATAACAACATAAATAAGCTGAGTGATTTTGAGGAATTTGAATCACTTGATGATATTCAAGTATTCAATTGGTTCACTCCTAATGGAGATGGGTTAAACGATGTATTCTTTATTCAAAACATTCAGCAATATGAAAATCATAGTGTTGAAATTTTTCGACTAAATGGTGAATTAATATTTGAATCTAAAGATTACGGATCAGGAAATCTGACTACCTATTTTACCGGAGAAGGATTGTCTCAAGGTAGCTACGAATACCGAGTTATTATTGAAAATGAGAATATATTTCTCGAGCAAGGCTTTTTATGCCTCATTACAAAGATCCAATCAAATTTTAGCTTTGAGCCATTTTGCCATTCACAACGTATTCCAGATCCATTGCTAACCTACAATTAAAAAAACTGTAGACTTTCGATATTAAGCGGTTAATTATAAACTCTAATACCTTTATTCTTCATCCCCTTGGTGGTGTTTTTTGGGAAGAGCAATCGCTTTTACTCATCAGCGATGTTCATCTAGGCAAAGTGGCCCATTTCCGTAAATTTGGTGCTGCCGTTCCGCGCAGTGCATTGCATCAGAACTTTATCCTTTTAGATCGTTTGGTGACCCACTTTCAACCCTTTCATATCTGTTTTTTGGGGGATCTATTTCACTCCAGCCTGAATAAGGAATGGATTTTATTCGAAAACTGGCTAGCGCAGACACCAGCGAAAGTCTCTCTGGTGGTGGGCAACCACGACATTATTGCTCCTTCAAAATTTGAAGCCCTCGGTATCGAAATCTTTGAATCGCTTTATTTAGATGGATTTTTGCTTACCCATCACCCGGAGACCCATGAAGGGATGTTTAATTTTTGTGGCCATATACACCCAGCAGTACGGCTACAGGGTTTTGGTCGCCAACGTTTAAAACTACCTTGCTTTTTCAAAACTAAGCACCAAATGATTCTGCCCGCCTTCGGAGCATTTACAGGCAACTATACCTTAACGCCAAAAAAAGAGGATGAGGTATTTGTGATCGTAGATAATGAAGTCGTACAAGTATAAAACCAATCTTCGGTCGTTTCAAAAAGTTTAAATAAGTTCATTGCTTTGCATGACCAACATTGGTAGCTTTGCGGCAAATTTTTGAATTGACGCTTTCCGCCATTGCCAATTTGTTTGCACAGTCTTCGGAACTCCGAAAACTGCAAACGCTTATTGCTTCGACTCCGCTCAGCAACCCCGCTTCGACTCCCTTCGACTACGCTCAGGGCAAGCCACTCAAAGACCAACAAGAACCTGGGCAGTGGCATCATTTAAAAGGCTTATTGGGTTCCGCTATTTCCTTTGTCATCTCCGAAGCATTTAAAAATCAAGAAAAGTCATTTTTATTGGTGGTAGCCGATCAAGAGGAAGCCGCTTACTTACTCAACGATCTCGAAAAACTACTAGGACAAGAATCTGTATTGTTTTACCCTAGTAGCTACCGCAGACCCTACCAAGTAGAGCAAACAGACAATGCTAATGTGTTGTTGCGGGCAGCAGTTCTTAACCGTATCAACTCCCAAAAAAACCCAGCGGTAATTGTCTCTTATGCCGATGCCCTTTTTGAAAAGGTGGTTACCCGTAAAACCCTTAAAAAAAACACCCTTAGTATTACGGCAGGGGACACGCTCTCCCTAGACTTTTTAAACGAGGTGCTTTTTGAATACGACTTCAAAAGGGTTGATTTTGTAACTGAACCCGGGGAGTTTTCAGTGCGTGGCGGTATTGTTGATGTTTTCTCTTTTGCCCACAACGAACCCTACCGTATTGAATTCTTTGGAGATGAAGTGGATAGCATACGCACCTTTGACGTCGCTACACAACTATCTACGGACAAGGTCCAAAAAATCACCATTGTCCCCAATGTGGCTAATAAACACATGCAAGAAGCACGAGAGTCCTTTATGCAGTACATTCCCTCCGATACCATATTGTTTACCAAGAACCTAGAACAGGTTTATGACCGTATCGATAGCAATCAAGAGAAAGCCCAAAAGGCCTACACTGCAGAAAAAGGAGGTATCCAACGCAGCAAACCAGAGGCCCTCTTTATAGATTCCAAATCATTACAAAGAGATTTAGAGCGGTTTACGCTCTTTGAGATGGGTGCTTCGGCTCCCTTCGACTACGCTCAGGGCAAGCCGCTCAGCGACCTAGCTGCTACCCAATCCATTACTTTTTATACCCGTCCACAGCCCGCATTCAACAAAAAATTTGAATTGCTGGCTGAAGACCTCGTCGACAATCACGATAAAGGACTTACTAATGTGATCTGTTGTTCCACCGAACAACAGGCCAAACGTTTAGAAGACATTATTAAAAGCGTACTTCTAGGTGATAACAACCAACAAAACGATAGTATCGGCTACCACACTTTGGTATTACCACTATACCAAGGATTTGTTGCTCCTGATCTAAAATTGGCTTGTTACACGGACCATCAAATTTTTGAACGGTACCACAAGTTTCACTTGAAAAATGGCTATGCCAAAAAGCAAGCGATCACCCTTAAAGAATTAACCAAACTAGAAATAGGGGATTATGTAACCCACATCGATCATGGTATTGGTAAGTTTGGCGGCCTTCAAAAAATAGATGTAGAAGGCAAACAACAGGAAGCGATTAAGCTGGTTTATGGCGACCGCGACATTCTTTATGTAAGCATCCATTCGCTTCATAAAATCTCTAAGTATAGTGGTAAAGACGGCAAAGAGCCTAAAATTTTTAAGCTGGGGTCGGCGGCTTGGAAAAAGCTAAAACAAAAAACCAAGAGCCGGGTTAAAAAAATAGCCTTCGACCTTATTCAAGTCTATGCGAAAAGAAGATTGGAAAAAGGATTTCAGTACCAACCAGACAGTTATTTGCAACACGAACTGGAGGCCTCTTTTCTATACGAAGACACGCCCGACCAGGCCAAAGCCACTGAAGACTTTAAAAAAGATATGGAAAGTGCACGCCCTATGGACCGTCTTATCTGTGGCGATGTAGGCTTTGGTAAGACAGAAGTGGCGATTAGAGCCGCTTTTAAAGCTGTAGATAATGGGAAACAAGTAGCCGTTTTGGTACCAACTACCATCTTAGCCTTTCAACATCACAATACGTTTACAAAGCGACTGAATGATTTACCTATAACCGTAGACTATTTGAACCGGTTTCGTACCGCAAAAGAAAAACGCGACATTTATGAACGTCTTGCCGCTGGTAAGATCGATATCATTATCGGAACCCACCAATTGGTGAATAAAAACATGGCCTTTAAAGATTTGGGACTGCTTATTGTAGACGAAGAGCAAAAATTTGGAGTGTCGGTAAAAGACAAATTAAAATCCATCAAAGAAAATGTCGACGTACTTACCTTAACAGCTACCCCTATACCCCGAACATTGCAATTTAGCTTGATGGCCGCACGAGACCTTTCGGTGATCAACACCCCACCCCCCAATCGCTACCCTATCGAAAGTCGTGTCATTCGACTTAACGAAGAGATTATTAGAGATGCGCTTTCCTACGAAATCCAAAGGGGAGGACAAGCCTTTTTTATCCACAACCGCATCGAAAACATCAAAGAGGTAGCAGGTATGTTACAACGTCTGGTTCCAGATGCCAAAATCCGAGTGGGCCACGGGCAAATGGAAGGTAAAAAGCTGGAGGAACTGATGCTGGACTTTATGAATGGTGCATTTGATATACTCGTTTCTACAACAATTATTGAAAATGGTCTTGACGTAAGTAATGCCAATACGATTTTTATCAATAATGCCAATAATTTTGGGCTAAGCGATCTGCATCAAATGCGGGGACGGGTTGGACGTAGTAATAAAAAAGCCTTTTGCTTTTTTATTACACCTTCATACGAAGTGATGACTTCCGATGCCCGAAAACGTATTGAGGCCTTGGAGCAATTTACAGAGCTGGGTAGCGGTTTCAATATTGCTATGAAAGACCTTGAAATAAGGGGTGCGGGAGACTTACTAGGTGGTGAGCAAAGTGGTTTTATCAACGAGATTGGTTTTGAGACGTACCAAAAGATATTAGCCGAGGCCATTGAAGAACTCAAAGAGCAAGAGTTTAAAACCTTGTACGACGAGGTGGAAGCCGATCAAGAAAAAGTTTTTATTAAGGATACCCAAATCGATACCGACTTTGAATTGTTGTTCCCCGATGACTATATCAATAATGTTACAGAAAGGCTCAACTTATACACCCAACTCAATGAAGTACAGCAAGAGGAGGACTTAAAATTGTTCGAGCAACAGTTGATAGACCGTTTTGGAGAACTTCCAGAACCCGCGGTAGACCTTTTGAACTCCGTTCGGATAAAGTGGTTGGCTACCAAAATTGGTTTGGAAAAAGTGATCTTAAAAAAAGGGAAGTTTCTGGGCTATTTTTTGGCCGATCAGCAGTCCCCTTTCTATCAAACCTCGGCATTTACACATGTTTTACAATACGTACAGCAGCATCCAAAGTATTGCCAATTAAAAGAAAAGCAAACACGCAACGGATTGCGACTGTTGTTGGTGTTTGAAAATATTAGAACCGTAAACAGTGCTTTGAAAGTATTACAACCTTTGGTGCCTCCCGTACAACAGAAGACCGTTGCAGAATAGCTAAAAAGTGATGTGCTTCTTTCTAGAAGTAGCCAATGGCGTTTTGGGTTCTTCCTAAGGTTTGGCGTAGGGATATCGACCTAGTTGGGTAAGCGCATAATAGGTGTCTAGCCCACCAGTAGCTACGCTATCGAGGGCTTCCAAATTGAGGTCTCCGTCTTCACCAACTACCCCATCGGGTACTATTAAATGTTCCACCTTACCAATCACCAGACGGGTATCATTACACTTTACATAGTGTTCTTCCTCAAAGTGTAAGCCAATTCTAATAGCGCTTTCGGCTACAAAAGGTGCTGGAAAATCATCGTGATATGATGCCGTCAAACCTACTGCATCGAACTCAGATTGGTAGCGATCGTATTTTGCCGAAGTTTGATGCCCCTGTTGATGTATGGACACGGTAACTTGATTGATGGTATAGCTTCCTGTAGCTTTGATATTCTCGTAGGTATGGCGCGCTACTGTGGTAGGCCGTAAGACAAAACCGAGATAGGGAGGATTGGCGCCAATGTGCACTACAGAATTAAAAATGGCCAAATTGGTATTCCCATCAGCAGATAAGGTTCCTATAAGATTGGCTGGTTTGGGTCCCGATACTTTGTTGAGGAGTTGACCTCGAAATCGGGATGGCATTTCCATTAATCTATCATAAGAGAAATAGGGCATACTATTTTTGGTTAAAAATATTTAGAATTTAAGAGACCTTTGCAAAATTCAAAGTATGAGGAAAGTTCGACGCCCGATGAAATTTTAACCCGGAGCAACCTCCTGGTTGTGAGGACTTAAAATTTTTGAGAAGGACGAA
>JBCDGY010000027.1:0-18115 GCA_039414375.1 Bacteroidota bacterium
AAAATGCTGTGGGATGGCTAAAATGGGGCATCTTTTGGTGTTTTTAATAATACGTACCGTATTGCTGCCCATAAAAACCTCTTCCATTCCCGAGGCCCCTTTAGTGCCGGTAACAATCAAATCGATACCGTAGGTTTCTACCACATCTTTTACCTCATCTACCAAAAGATTGAAGGACGAGATGGTTTGAAAGCTGTGCTTATCGTTATCGGACAGCGCAAGGATGCGTTCTACGGTATGGTTAAGGCCATTTTCCGAAGCGAGCTTTACGGCATCTGCAATACCAACACCATTGGCCGTAGGTGCCATAAAACGCCCGCTGGTTATTACTGGGGTATAAGTATTCAACAGAAAAAAGGTGCATTGTTCGTTTCGGAAGAGTGATAAAGCATAGGTTATGGCATTCCACGCATTCTCCGAAAAATCTGTAGGTATTAATATATGTTTCATCCCAATGGTCAATAGATGGGATAAAAGTAAACCTACCTTAAGAGTAATACTATGACAAATGTCAGGTAAAGAAAAAAAGTGAATTAAAGTCCGTTAGCCAGATTTTGCAGCCCCTTCTCGTCTTTAATTTTTGAGCGTTTTCCGGAGGTTTCAATAAGGCCCTTCTTCTTGAATTCAGAAATGATCCTAATGGCCGATTCCGTAGCCGTGCCCACAACGCTGGCTATGTCTTCTCGAGAAAGATTGAGGAGTAAAAACCCTTCTTGGTCTTCTCCAAAATTATTTCTTAAGTACAGAAAAGCTTCTGCCAACCTTTGCTTCACGGTTTTTTGCCCCATATTGACAATAACGTCGTCCGCTTCTTTAAGGTCATGAGACATATGGCGCAATACCTCTAGTGTAAAGTTGGGATTTTTTTGAAGGGTAGTGGTAATACTTTCTTTAGGGATAAAGCATACTTCCATATCATTTACTGCCACAGCAGTGAGGTTCGTATGCTCTTCGGCAATAACGGAGCGTTGCCCCATGACCTCTCCCTTACTGGCAAGTTTTACAATTTGGTCTTTGCCATTAGGACTCAATTTAGAGAGTTTGGAAACCCCATGTCGCACGCAATACACGCCATTTAGCTTATCGCCTTCCTCAAATAGGGCCTCTCCTTTTTTGACTTGCTTGGTAATTTTAGAGTCGGATACTTGTTTTAGTTCCTCTTTGCTCATTGCCCTCAAGGCGTTAAACTGCCTAATAATGCAGTTTTCACATCGACTATGCTCCATTATAATAAAATTTACCTGACACTTAAAATTACAAGTTCTGCTAAAAATGAACCCTGAAATTTTTTAGATATTTACCGAGTCATCTCTATTAATCCAGCCTGGGATTGGATGTAAATCT
The DNA here is from genome assembly GCA_039414375.1 of Bacteroidota bacterium. Lineage (GTDB taxonomy): Bacteria > Bacteroidota > Bacteroidia > Flavobacteriales > Flavobacteriaceae > Croceivirga. The sequence goes on from JBCDGY010000027.1 coordinate 1,345, forward strand.
CACTCTTAATCACATCAATCAATCCAAAGTTTTTAAACGACTTTAAAAGATTGATAATGTATTCTTGCGAAGTACCTAGAACCGGGGCCATATCCTCCCGTTTCAGTCGAACCCGCAGCTTTCCCTTCTCATCAGCACCAAACTTGTCCAATAGATATAACAACAATTGTGCAAGACGATATTTGATGCCCTTATGGATACAAAAGATCATGCGGATATGTTCGTTAATATTGACATCTTCAACCAGCGCATCCAAGAAGTCTCGACAGAATTTCGGGTTCTTTTCCAGATGCTTTAAAATTGCATCTTTATCAAAACAGCATAGCTGTGTCTCTGTAAGAGCAGTGGCGCTAACCTTAGCCCCCTCCTGTGTCCACACAGCACGTTTGCCCATCACTTCACCTGCTCCCAAAAAACGAAGAATGTGTTCTTGGCCCGAAGAATCTACCTTACTGAATTTACAAGCGCCCTTTTCAATACTATACAGTTTGGTTAAGGGCTCATTTTCCTCAAATAGCAAGGTACCCTTAGGAATAATTATGGATTCTGAAGAAGCTAGTAGTTCCTTCTTAGCGACTTCCGAAAGTGCTTCGAAATCTTTTAACTGCTCTGCGTTTAGTGCTTTATAGGTCTCCATACCACAAAGGTAGGCGCTGGCAAAATCTCAAAACCTGATATAAATCATACTTTTTTAGAGGGGCAATGGCCAATTTCGTGCTAGGTATAAAGCAAATGTGAAATGACTTCTTCAACTTGTTACCACTGTGGCGACCCTTGTGGATCTAACCCAGTGAGGTATGATGGGCGGCATTTTTGTTGTAATGGCTGCAAAACAGTATATGAAATCTTTCAGCATAATGGTCTGGAATGTTACTACGATCTGGAAGCCGCTGCGGGAACTACGCCTAAGGCTTTAGTAGGCAAATACGATTTTTTAGACAATCCAGAGCTGGTTGAAAAAATATTGGATTTTAATGAAGGGCGTACGCAAGTAGTACAACTGCATATACCACATATGCATTGTAGTTCTTGTATTTGGGTACTAGAAAACCTGTCACGATTAAACAAGGGTATTAAGACCTCTCAGGTTGATTTTCCAAAGCGTAAGGTTAAAATAACCTTTGATAGTAGTGTACTTAACTTAAAAGAAGTAGTGCTACTATTGGCTAAAATTGGCTACGCACCAGAAATAGCCCTGGAAGATTATTCGAGATCCAAAAATAAGGTGGATCGTAGTTTGATTTATAAACTTGGGGTAGCCGGTTTTTCTTTTGGGAACGTCATGCTCTTGTCTTTTCCGGAATACTTTGAATCACAAGAGTTTTGGTTAGATCAGTACAAGCCATTCTTCCGAATATTGATGTTTGTCTTTTCGCTGCCAGTAGTTTTTTACGCCGCACAGGACTATTTTAAATCCGCCCTTAAAGGACTACGCTCGCGAATTTTGAATATTGATGTGCCCATTGCATTAGGAATACTGGTGCTCTTTTTACGGAGTTCTACTGACATCTTTTTTGACTTGGGCTCTGGTTTTTTCGATAGCCTTACAGGTTTGGTCTTCTTTTTACTGGTGGGGCGTTTTTTCCAGCAAAAGACCTATGCCCACCTTTCTTTTGAACGCGACTACCGTTCTTACTTTCCTATCGGGGTTACCAAACTCAATGCTGATGGAACAGAGGAGAATGTAGCGATTTATAAGATCGCCAAAGGCGATCGTTTATTGGTGCGCAATCAGGAGATTATTCCAGTAGATGGTATTTTGATTAAAGGCAATGCCCAAATCGATTACAGTTTTGTAACGGGGGAGGCCATTGCGGTGTCTAAATTATCTGGTGATAAGTTGTTTGCCGGAGGTCGTCAAGTGGGGGGTGCGCTAGAGGTTGAAGCCCTTAAATCGGTATCGCAAAGTTACTTGACCCAACTTTGGGGAGATACCGCCTTTTCTAAAAACAAAGCAAGCAGTTTTCAAACGCTAACCGACGCTATTGGGAAACGGTTTACCATGGCAGTATTAACCATAGCCACGGTAGCTACCTTGTTTTGGTTGTGGTACGATCCGAGTAAAGCGCTCAACGTTTTTACGGCAGTACTCATTATTGCTTGTCCCTGTGCGATTGCTTTGGCAGCCCCATTTACCTTAGGAAATCTATTACGCATTTTTGGCCGACATGGTTTGTATTTAAAGGATACCAATACCATTGAACGATTGGCTAAAATAGAGACGCTTGTTTTTGACAAAACAGGTACGTTGACCAGTAGTTCTGGAAACAAACTGGTCTACGAAGGAATGGAATTGACCGCAGAAGAAACCTCCTTACTCCGAACAACCATCCGTGCTTCGAACCATCCATTGAGTCGGGAATTGTATAACATTCTCATAGGCCATCAGATTAGCACTTTGGATGAGTTTGTAGAAGAAACGGGAAAGGGTGTTGAGGGCCGGAATGGTGCAAAAGCTATAAAGGTAGGAGCGGCACAATATGTTGGCGCTACAGCAGACACTGCTGTTTCAGAGACTGCCGTGCATATTAGTGTTAATGAAGATTATAAGGGGCGCTATGTTTTTAAAAACAATTATAGGAACGGAGTGGTGCCACTTTTTAAACGGCTTTTTAAAAACTATCAAATAATGTTACTCTCAGGGGATAACGATAGCGAAAAATCAAAACTACAGCGGATGTTTCCCTTTCAGTTCCCGATGTTTTTTCGGCAGCAACCAACAGATAAGTTGGTTTTTATAAAAAACGCCCAAACCCAAGCATCGGTGCTTATGATAGGCGACGGTTTAAACGATGCAGGAGCCTTAGCGCAAAGTGATGTTGGTATAGCTGTTTCGGAAAATGTTAATGTATTTTCGCCAGCTTGTGATGCTATTTTAGACGCTAATAAATTGACGCGTTTAGATCACTTTTTGCAACTCTCTAAAAAATCGATAACGGTCATTAAGGCAAGTTTTATACTATCCCTCTGTTACAACATAGTAGGGCTCTATTTTGCTGTTACGGGGCAATTGGAGCCTGTCATTGCAGCGATTTTAATGCCTTTAAGCTCCATAAGTATTGTGGTATTTACGACAACGGTGATACGCCTGTTGTCTCAAAAATTAAATACCGTAAACTGATAAATATCATTTTTTAGGGATGATGCTACCCCTAGTTTTACATTAAAATTCAGGTAGGTATGAGTGTTATTTATGTGTTATTGAGCATAAGCGTGTGTGTGGCTCTTATTTTCTTTTTAGCCTTCATATTAACGGTACGCAGTGGTCAATACGACGATACCTATACCCCATCGGTTCGCATGCTTTTTGAAGACGAGCTGGTCAATTCCAAAACAACCAATAACCAAAAAACAGATAAAACGGATTAGGAATTATGGAAGTACAGCAATTTCATTACGATAACAAAATCGTACAAAAATTTCTCTATGCCACCATGTTATGGGGCGTTGTGGGAATGGTAGTCGGCCTCTTGCTGGCCTTTATGTTTTTATTTCCAAATGTAACCGATGGTATTTCCTGGTTGAGTTTTGGTAGACTGCGTCCACTACACACCAATGCGGTAATCTTTGCTTTTGTGGGGAACGCTATTTTCGCGGGGATTTACTACTCTTTACAACGGTTACTAAAAACCAGGATGTTCAACGATACCCTGAGTAACATCAACTTCTGGGGTTGGCAGTTGATCATAGTAGCGGCAGCGTTTACTTTACCCTTAGGCTATACCACTTCTAAAGAATATGCAGAACTAGAGTGGCCCATAGATATTGCTATAGCAGTAATATGGGTGGTTTTTGGATGGAATATGATAGGGACCATCTTTAAACGCAGGCAGCGACACCTTTATGTGGCCGTGTGGTTTTACCTAGCCACTTTTGTCACTGTTGCAGTGCTGCATATCTTTAATAGCTTAGAGCTTCCCGTTGCGGCGCTCAAAAGTTATTCCGTATACGCTGGTGTTCAAGATGCTTTAGTGCAATGGTGGTACGGGCACAATGCCGTAGCGTTCTTCTTAACCACTCCCTTTTTAGGATTGATGTACTACTTCGTTCCGAAGGCGGCTAATCGGCCTGTGTATTCTTACCGATTATCCATTGTTCACTTTTGGTCCCTTATTTTTATTTATATCTGGGCTGGGCCGCACCATCTCTTGTATTCTGCCCTGCCAGATTGGGCTCAGAATCTCGGGGTTGTCTTTTCAATAATGCTGATTGCCCCTTCCTGGGGAGGTATGATCAACGGTTTGCTAACATTGAGAGGGGTATGGGATAAAGTACGTAGTGATGCCACCCTTAAGTTTATGGTGGTCGCTATCACTGGATACGGCATGGCAACTTTTGAAGGGCCCATGCTCTCCCTAAAAAATGTAAACGCTATTGCACACTTTAGCGATTGGATTATAGCCCACGTTCATGTGGGAGCATTAGCATGGAATGGCTTTCTCACTTTCGGGATGGTGTACTACTTGGCACCCAAAATGTTTAAAACCAATTTGTATTCCAAAGGATTGGCCAATTTCCATTTCTGGATCGGGACTTTAGGTATCGTTTTGTATGCGCTACCGATGTATGTAGCTGGATTTACCCAAGCTTTAATGTGGAAAGACTTTAATCCAGATGGTACTTTGGTGTATGGTAACTTCTTAGAAACCGTTCAGCAGATTATCCCTATGTACTGGATGCGCGCTATAGGAGGCAGCCTCTACATTGTAGGAATGTTGGTTATGGTCTATAATGTAGTGGTAACCATAAGAAGGGGAAGCGCTGTAGAAGATGAATTGGCAGAAGCACCTGCTTTGGCCAAGGTTACTTACCGCAGAACGGCTGGGGAAACTTTTCATACTTGGTTGGAGCGGAGACCTGTACAATTAACCATACTAGCGACCATCGCCATATTAATAGGGGGAATAATTCAAATTGTGCCCACCCTTTTGGTGAAATCCAATATTCCAACGATTACCAGCGTCAAACCTTATACCCCTTTGGAACTAGAAGGCCGTGATCTCTATATACGAGAGGGCTGTGTGGGTTGCCACTCCCAAATGATTCGTCCATTTAGAAGCGAAGTAGAGCGCTATGGCGAGTATGCCAAGGCGGGAGAGTTTGTGTATGACCATCCCTTTTTGTGGGGAAGCAAACGTACTGGACCAGACCTATTGCGTGTTGGCGGTAAATACTCCGACAATTGGCATTTGAACCATATGTACGATCCACAGAGTACTTCTGCAGGCTCCATTATGCCAGCCTATCAATGGTTGGTTAAAAATGAACACGATCGTACTGGGGTGGAGGCAAAAATGAATGCTATGGTCAAGTTAGGCGTGCCCTACACCGATCAAGATATTACTGAGGCCCAAACCAGTATGGCCGAACAGGCGAAGCAAATTGAAGAAAACCTGTACGGCGATCCAGAGTTTGCCAAGACCTATGAGGCCGATAAAACATATGCCAAAGAAAATGGACTGGAGTTTGTGGAAATGCGAGACCGCGAAATCGTGGCACTCATCGCTTATCTGCAACGACTAGGTACCGATATCAAGGTAAAAGACACTGAAAAATTACTGTCTGAAAATCGCAACTAAAACCAAATAGAGATCAAAGTAACAAAAACCTGGTAATGGCGCAAAGCATATCAGCTGCTGGCTACCGAGGTCTCGTAAACAAAGAAAGATGTTAAAATTTGTAAAAAGCCATATGGAGAGTATCGATGGGATAGCCACCTATCCCATGATATCGTTATTGATCTTTTTTGTGTTCTTCAGCCTATTGTTTTGGTGGGTGTTTACGGCGAGAAAATCACATATAAAAGCAATGGGCGAGTTGCCTTTGGATGATGACCAACCTTTAAATCAATAAAATTATGAGTTTTAGAACGCCATGGTGGTTACGTATTCCAGTCGTATTTTTTATCGTTTTTGGAATTGTAGAATATTCCATAGATGCTGGAGATAGCCTTGCTATTATTGAGTATCCTATTACCCAATTGTTCCTTTTGCTGGTACTTCTCATTTTGATCGCCATTGAGATTATATTGAAGTCCATTGAGCATGTCATGTTCCAAACACTTTCTGCTGATGCTCAGGAACGTTACTTAGCGATTAAGCACAAAAAAGTATCATTTACTTGGTTTAACAAGTTGTATCAACGCCTTACACGCACTAGGGCTATAGAGCGGGAACAAGAGATTATTTTGGATCACAACTACGATGGTATTCGGGAATTGGATAATGTATTGCCACCTTGGTGGGTATACTTGTTTTACGTGACCATCATTTTTGGAGTCGTGTATTTGGTGCGATTCCATATTACTGGAGATTATGATCAAGCCCTGGAATATGAGCAAGAAGTAGCCGCAGCCAAAATTGAGATTGAGGAATATAAGAAAACCGCCAAAAATTTGGTAGACGTCAATACGGTAACAGTATTGACCGATGTTGCTGATCTATCCGCAGGGGAAAAGATTTACACAGCAAGCTGCGTGGCTTGTCATATGGCTGATGGTGGTGGCGGTATCGGCCCCAATTTAACAGACAACTACTGGATTTTAGGGGGAGGTATTAAAAACGTTTTCCGAACCATATCAGAGGGGGGACGTGATGGAAAGGGAATGGTGGCATGGAAGAATAGTCTTAAACCGATTGAGATGGCCCAGGTGGCAAGTTACGTATTACAGTTTCAAGGTACCGAACCCGCAAACCCTAAGGACGCTCAAGGTGAAATTTGGATAGATCCTGATGCTCCTGCGTTACCCAAAAAAGACAACCTATTACCAGAACAAGCTAAAGATTCGGCAACTGTGGCAATGAATTAGGTAACGGGAACTACGCTGGAAATAGATTTGAGGAACCTTAGTTGATTACGGTCAAGATGGGAAAGTGCTAACAGTATTCATGAAAGCGGGTTGTTTCGCAGACGGTGTAGGGGATTATAGTTAAAGGCAATGGAAGAGAATTTTAGAGATTCGATAGCAACGGTAAATGCAGAGGGTAAACGGGCTTGGGTATATCCCAAAAAACCGAATGGTGATTTTTACGAATACCGTAAGTACGTTAGCTATGGATTACTACTTTTTCTTTTTACCGCTCCTTTTATAAAGCTTAATGGCAACCAATTTTTACTCTTTAATGTATTAGAGCGGCGCTTTAATATTTTTGGATTTCCTTTTTGGCCTCAAGACTTTCATCTTTTCGTCATCTCCATGATTGTTGGGGTTATTTTTATCGCCCTCTTCACTGTGGCCTTTGGTAGAATTTTTTGTGGTTGGGTATGTCCCCAGACCATTTTTATGGAAATGGTTTTTAGGAGAATCGAATATTGGATAGATGGTGATCGTGGTGCCCAAATGCGTTTGGATAGAGCGCCATGGACCGCTAAAAAAATCAAGAAGCGCTTGCTAAAGTGGGGGGTGTTTTTCCTGATTTCCTTCTTAATTGCCAATGTTTTTTTGGCCTATTTAATAGGAAGCGATCAACTGTTGGAGTATGTTATTGAGGGCCCCAAGGCACATTTAGGAACGATGTTGCCGCTACTGATTTTTACTGCGGTCTTTTACTTTGTCTTCGCATGGTTTCGTGAACAGGTATGTATTATCGCCTGTCCTTATGGTAGGTTACAAGGAGTGTTGCTCGATGAGAAGTCTATTGTGGTAGCCTATGACCACAAACGTGGGGAAGGATCTAATGGCAGAAAGAAATTTAGAAAGAATGAAGATCGCGATGCGCTGGGCCATGGGGACTGTATTGATTGTTTCCAATGTGTGCATGTATGCCCAACGGGCATTGATATCCGAAATGGCACCCAACTAGAGTGTGTTAATTGTACCGCCTGCATAGACGAATGCGATCATATTATGGAAAGTATTCATAAGCCGAAAGGTCTTATTCGATATGCAAGCGAACAGGAAATTACTACTAAAGAAGGTTTTCAGTTTACTCCACGTATGAAGGGATATGCGGCAGTGCTTACCATTTTAATTGGGGTACTGGTTGGGATGCTCTTTTTACGCAACGATTTAGAAGCTAATATCTTTCGCTTACCTGGGCAGTTGTATGAGCGAAAAGCCAATGATATGATTAGCAATGTCTACACTTATAAACTGATTAATAAAACTACGGTAACTATAGAATCGGTGCATTTTGAGTTGTTATCACATAAAGGGACGGTAACCTTGGTTTCCATGGATAGTTTCCAAGTTCCAGCACAAGATTTGGCTGAAGGCACGCTGTTTATAGAAATTAACAATAGTGCCTTAACTGGAGATCGAGATCAATTAAAGATAGGGGTGTATAGCAAGGGAGAATTGATTGAAACAGCTGTTACCCATTTTCTGGCACCTAGAAGCTATCATTAAGGGGCAATTTGAAAGAAAATCATACTCCTTGAACAAAAGATATTATGAGACGTTTGCAAAATTCAAAGTATGTGGAAAGTTCGACGCCCGATGAAATTTTAACCCGGAACAACCTCCTGGTTGTGAGGACTTAAAATTTTTGAGAAGGATGAAATTTCCCATAGTTTGGATTGCATATCACTTTTTATTACCCATTCTGCAAAGGTCTCATTATAAAATTTAAAAAGATGAAATTTAATTGGGGAACTGGAATTGTTATAGCGTTTGTAGCCTTTATAGGCTTTATTATGTATTTCGTTATTCAAATGAATTTGCAAAACCGTGCAGATCACGAACTAGTAACCAAAGCTTACTACAAAAAAGAGTTGGCTTATCAACAAGAAATTGATGCTGTGCAGAATGCCATAACGCATAAAGCTCAGTTGCAAATTGAAAGGACCGATAAAGGTTTGCTGGTGTTTTTTCCTGAGAATTTAAATCATCGTCTAATTAATGGACAAGTGTCCCTATACCGACCGTCGAACAGGCATTTGGATTTTAGCTTTCCAATAAGTTTATCCAATACACATTTGCTCGTACCTGACAATCGCTTGGTAGACGGTCGATGGGACATTGCTATATCGTGGGAATACGATGGTAATCTGTTTTTACACAAACAAAAAATAACATATTAATGCTCTTGCTTTCCGCGCTAGTTCTCGGTTTTTTAGGTAGTCTGCACTGTTTGGGCATGTGTGGGCCAATAGCTTTTATGCTGCCTTTAGATCATAAGCATCCTAGGCGAAAGTTATTTCAAATGGGCTTGTATCATTTCGGTAGGCTTATGGCCTATGCGTTGATGGGCTTAGCCTTTGGTTTAGTTGGTAAAGGGTTGCAGCTTTTTGGAGTACAACAAAAGCTATCGTTGGGTATTGGCCTATTCATGATTCTTATGGCAGTGGTACCTGTCTCACGCCTAGCACATGTTGGCTTTACGCAACCCTTATATCATTTTATAGGACACCTCAAATCCAGATTAGGGGTGGCCCTTAAAAAGCAGGAATCAGATACTTTTTTAACCATTGGCTTTTTAAACGGTTTCCTCCCTTGTGGCTTAGTTTATGTTGCACTATTTGGTGCTGTTGGTATGGGCAATGCCCTCCAAGGAAGCCTTTACATGCTATTTTTTGGACTAGGTACCGTTCCATTAATGAGTACAGTGGTCTTTGCGGGTAAACTTTTTGGTAAGGCTGTTCGTGCCAAAGTAAAGCAACTGTTGCCTATTTTCGTAGCGCTAATGGGAGTGCTATTTATAGTGCGCGGTCTCGGTCTTGGGATACCATACCTATCCCCTAAACAGGTAGGACAAGAGATGGTAGCTTCGGATATGGAGTGCCACAGCCCATAGCGACATATATGGCAGTAGTATCAGGGAAAAGACGATAGCATGGATATGGTATCTCTCTTTTAGTATAATAGAAGATCATGAGAATTACAACAACAGAAGAAGTTGTACAACTGGTGAAGTCAGGCGACCGGTTGTTTTTTCAAGGAGCCGCCATGACGCCCAATGAACTTATCGATGCGCTCTGCGAACGCCATCATGAATTGGAAGATGTAGAAATTGTATCGATCCATACTGAAGGAAACGCAAAGTATACGGAAGCTCCTTACCATAACACCTTTCATTTAAACTCTTGTTTTGTGGGTGGAAATGTGAGAAAAACGGTGAATACGCCTAAAGCCAGTTACATCCCTGTTTTTCTGAGTGACATACATCGGTTGTTTCTCGATGGCTATTTACCTATAGATGTTGCCTTTGTTCAAGTGTCCCCTCCCGATAAACATGGCTACTGTTCTTTGGGGGTTTCCGTTGACGTTACTTTGCCTGCAGTACGTTCAGCGAAAAAGATAGTCGCTCAAATCAATCCCTCCGTGCCAAGAACGCATGGTACTGGAATGGTTCATGTTAATGAAATTGCATTGGCTTGCGAGGTGAATAGGCCCATACATGAACATCCACCGGTGGTTATATCGGAAACAGCCCATAAAATCGGTGCTAATGTAGCTGGTTTGATTGAAGATGGGGCTACGCTACAGATGGGTATTGGTACTATTCCTGATGCCGTATTAACCAATCTGGGCAACCACAAGGATTTGGGCATTCACACCGAAATGTTTTCAGATGGCGTATTGCCCTTATTGGAAAAGGGCGTAATAAATGGTCGTAAAAAAGCAGTAAAACGGGGAAAGGTAGTGAGCTGTTTCGCTGTAGGCAGCCGTGCATTATATGATTTTATTGACGACAATCCTAGTTGTGACTTTCGCGATGCCGCCTATACTAATGATACTGCTCGCATTCGTAGAAACCCTAAAGTAACAGCGATCAATAGTGCTATTGAAATTGACTTAACAGGGCAAGTATGTGCCGATACTATTGGAAGCTTTCAATTTTCTGGAGTTGGTGGTCAGATGGATTTTATTCGAGGTGCTGCACTTTCTCCAGGAGGGAAACCCATTTTCGCCATGCCTTCTACTACTAAAAATGGAACTTCAAAAATTGTTTCCTTTTTAAAGCCTGGGGCTGGAATTACTACAACAAGAGCTCACGTACATTACGTAGCAACAGAATACGGTGTCGTTAACCTCTTTGGTAAAAGCCTCAAACAACGTGCCGAAGCTATGATCTCTATTGCCCATCCCGACCATCGAGAAGCATTGGCGCAGGTAGCTCAGGAAGAGTTGTTATTATTATAGATGCTCCACAGCTAGAAAAACCTTCCTATGATATAAGAGGCTAAGATGTGGATATGCCATGGAATAATGCCAGGTTAACCTACCCGCTTTGTAATTATCATTGGAATATGTTGAAGTTTTCGTCAAGCTGAACTCGTTTCAACATCTCATAACACATTTTTAGCATACCTATCAGAAGGTAATCTTAAGCCGCTATTTTGAGCGCGCAAAACATTTACTACTTTAACAAGAGAGTTTAGTTTAGGTCTATAGCCAAGGTAATGTGATAAAATACACCAAAAGTCAAACTACTTCTGATTGGCCCTGTTTTGGGCGTTTGGGGCATTCCGAAATAGGCGACGCAATCCTAGTACGCTCGTATTGGGACAATAAGTAACGTATAATATCGGTAGTGGTTAAAATGCCTACCAACCGATTATTGCTTACTACTGGCAGCGCGTGAAATTCTTTTTGTGTTAAAAAATGGGCCACTGCTTGTATGGACGCTTCGGGTGAAACACTAATAACGTCTTTGGCCATAACCTGTTTGATGTTAAACATGGCATAAACGGATTCGTCCACTTTAGACTGTTCTAAATCCACAGCGTCCGCAAAACTTATCCGTAACAGATCGGTATAGCTAAGCATCCCTATGATCTCTTTGCCTTCTACCACGGGGATATGGCGGATATGGTATTTTTTAAAAAGGGTTTCTGCCTTTGCTAAGGCATCATTAGGACCTACGGTGATAACCGGCTTGGTCATGATTTTTGCAATCGGAACCTGTTTTTCCATAGTGTCAGATTTTAAAAGTAACCACGGGGATAGCACTGTGATTGGCAATGTCCTCACCAATACTTCCCATAAAAAAGTGGGCCAGACCTTTTCGGCCATGGGTTGGAATGCCTATAAGATCAGCTCCGTTGAGCTCGGCGTAATTCAGTACCCCTTTCTCTACTGAGTAATCGTTAAAAATGGTTACTTCGTGATTCAACAGTGCAATGTTCATAAACTTGGAGATGCGCTTTTCAATATCTTCTGTGCTTAAAAAAGCATCGGCCGGGGTATTGATATAGACCATTTGCATTTTGGCACCCAATAGTCTGGCAAAGCTTGCTGCCTTTTTTACTGCAGGCACGCTTTCAATTTTAAAATCACAGGCAAACACAAAGCGCTTAATGTCAGGCGTTGCTCCTTCTTTTTTAACAACTAATACGGGGATATCGGAATTACGCACAACACGCTCTGTATTGGAGCCAATAAACAGTTCTTCCAAACCATCAACACCATGGGATCCCATTACAATAAGATCTGCTTCATGCTTTTTAGCAACCTCGTCCACTTCGCTAAATACCCTGTAGTGTTTAATGATTGGAGTTACGGAAATGTCTTTTAAATAGGGGCGATCTAAAAACTGTTCAAATCGTTGCTTTGCAATTTTAATCAGATGAACAATATGCACTTCAGGAATACTATCAGCATTAGACATAATGCCGTCCGAAAGTTCTAGCATATGTAGAACAACCAGTTCTGCATCATTCTTTTCGGCAATATGTGCAGCTACTTTCAAGGCAGTTTCTGATTGTTTTGAAAAATCTACGGGTACAATAATACTTTTCATAATATGTAGAGATTTAGGGTTATGTTTATAAATTAGGGTTAAACAGTCATTGAAAACAAACGGGTTTCCGGTTTTTTTCGCTGTAATTTGATATCGAATGCCATACAAATATTCCGCACAAACGGTTTTCCTTTTGCAGTTACTTTTAGGCTATCCGCACTCATGATTATCAACCCATCTGCCGCTAAGGGGCCAAGTCGATCTTTAAGTTGTTCAAAGTTGATTAGACATGCTTCTTTGGCTACCCAGCTTGTTTCAAAACGGCACATTAGATTTAGAATATGCTTTCGGATGATCAGGTCTTCTTCATTTAATAAGTGACCGCGGTATACTGGTATTATATCGTTTGCAACTAAATGTTGGTATTCTTCAATACTTTTTACATTTTGTGCAAAGGCATTCCAACTATCACTGATGCTGGAAGCGCCAAGACCAATCATAAGTCTTGTTTTAGTGGGCGTATAGCCCATAAAATTGCGATGGAGTTCTTTATTTAGGGCAGCTTGATACAGCTGATCTTCAGTTTTGGCATAGTGGTCCATTCCAATTTCGTGGTAACCATTTGCGATTAAAAAGGCTTGGCCTTTTTCTTGCTGTGCTTGTTTCTCATGAGTGCTAGGCAGATCAATATCTTTAAAACCACGTTGGCCGTTCCCTTCACGCCATGGCACATGGGCATAGCTGTATAGAGCGATGCGATCTGGTTGTAGTAATGCGGTTTCGTAAAGTGTCTCTTCAACATTTTCCAAAGTTTGAAAGGGAAGGCCATAAACCAAATCGTGGCCCACGCTTTGGTAACCTATACTTCTGGCCAGATCGGTTACTTTTTTCACTTGTGCAACAGACTGTACTCTATTAATGGCCTTTTGTACCTTACTATTATAGTCTTGAACTCCGAAGCATACCCTACGAAAGCCTAAATCATAAAGTTTTTGGAGGTGTGCGGACGTCGTGTTGTTGGGGTGTCCTTCAAAGCTTAGCTGGGCATGGGGATCTGTATCAGCCATACGGAAAATGCCTTCTATTAAATATGCCAGGTTTTCCGGTGAAAAAAAGCTAGGGGTGCCACCACCTAGGTGCAACTCTTTAATCAAGGGGCGTTCTCCTAACAATTCACGGTGTAAGGCCCATTCTTGAAGTACTGCTTTTATATAGGGGCGTTCTACTTCATGCCTTTTGGTAATGCGTTTATGGCAACCACAGAAGGTACACATTTGCTCGCAGAAGGGTAAATGGATGTAGACACTAATACCTTCTTGAACTGATTTTTGGAAACTACATTTTACACGTTCTTTCCATTGCTGTCCTGAAAAATTGGAGGTATCCCAATAAGGTACGGTAGGATAACTGGTATACCTTGGACCAGGAACGTTGTATTTATGGGTTAAACTGCACATAGACTTGTTTATAGGATCAAAATTACCTGCATTGCCAAAGGGAAAAAATGATAAATATCAGGGTGGTTGTATTTATCCTGATATTTATCATATCATCAGGAGATTAGGATGGGTAGTTTTGTGATTCAGGTAAGATATTATGGGCGAAAGTATCGCAAAAACCAATCGAGACGCTTCCGAAAGTGCAGCATTTGTAAAACACTTAATTGAAGATATTGAAGTACTTGAAAAGCTGTTAGCAGATCAACGTTTTGAAGATGATGTGGTCCGTATTGGAGCAGAACAAGAGTTATGTATTATCGATGAAGACTGTCGTCCCATAGGGATCAATTTGGCATTATTAGAAAGTATCAAGGACGAACACTTCACCACCGAATTGGCCAATTATAACTTAGAGATTAATTTGGACCCTTTTGAGCTTCGTGCGGACTGTTTTGTAAAGGTTGAAACACAGTTGCGCCAACTACTGCAAAAAGCACAAGAGCATGCAGATCCTTATGAAGCACATTTACTTTTGGCAGGCATACTCCCTACGATTGGTAAAAAAGAAGTGAGTTTGGATCATTTGACCCCAATCCCCAGATACCGTGCACTCAATGAAATGTTAATGGCTTTCAAAGGAGGCGATGTTAATTTGAAAATACGTGGTGTTGACGAACTCTTTATGAAGCATGATTCTGTAATGTTTGAAGCCTGCAACACTAGTTTTCAATTGCATTTACAAATCCCGTCTTACGATTTCGTACAAAGTTACAATTGGGCACAAGCCATCGCTGGTCCAGTACTATCCATATGTTGTAACGCCCCATTACTTATGGGAAGAGAATTGTGGCAAGAAACGCGTATTGCCTTATTCCAGCAGAGTTTGGATACCAGAAAAACCACTTCCGCCCTAAGGAACCAAACCCCACGTGTTGGTTTTGGAGACCACTGGGAAAAAGGTAATGTGGCTGAAATTTTTAAGCAGGATATTTCTAAGCATCGTATTCTATTAACCAAACCCATAGCTAGAAGTTCATGGGAGGTGTTAGAGCAAGGGGGGATCCCCAAATTACCGGCGTTAAGTCTTCATAATGGAACGGTATACCGATGGAATCGCCCCTGCTACGGTATTTCGAAGAACAAACCCCATCTTCGTATTGAAAACAGATATATTCCTTCGGGCCCATCAGTTATAGACCAAATGGCCAATTTCGCTTTCTGGGTAGGACTTATGAAAGGACGTCCTAAACAATTTGATGACATGCCTTCTTGTATGGATTTCAAAGCGGTTAAAACGAATTTTATAAAAGCAGCGCGTACGGGTATGGATACCCTCTTTAGCTGGTGTGGTAACCCTTATAGCGCTAAAGCGCTTGTTAAGGAGGTACTTTTGCCAATAGCTTATAAAGGGCTGGAAAATTGTAGTGTCGATCAAGATGATATCCAACACCTACTTGGTATAATTGCTGCCCGGATCGAGGGAAAGACTGGGGCACAATGGCAAATTGAAAACTTCAGAAAGCTACAGCAAAAGTTTAAAACGGATAAGTCTTTAGTACTCCTTACACATAGTATGGTGAACAACCAATCCAAAAGCCTTCCTGTCCATGAATGGGACACTGTGCAACTACAAGGAATCAAACCACCACTTTTGGTCAAAGAAATTATGACTACACATTTATTGAGGTTATCTCCCGAAGATTACCTTAGCATGGCTCAAGTTATTATGGAATGGAACGAGGTTAGTCAGCTGCCTGTTGAAAACAACAAAGGTCAACTTGTTGGCTTACTACCTTTACAGCAACTAAGGCAAGGGCTAGAGCAGGTTGATTTGAATACAACCAAAGTTTCTGATTTTATGATTACCGATATGGTAAGTATTTCGCCGGAGGCGACCATTACAACACTAAAAAAACTTTTAGAAACCCGTGGCATGGATGCTTTACCCGTAGTCTCGGGGCAAACTTTGGTGGGTATCGTAAGCAAAACAGATATCCTCCAATTATCCTAGTCGTTGACTATGAATCATAGCAAACATCTTCTTGGGTATTCCGAGAGGGGCACTTCAGGCCCAACACTACTTTTTTTTGGGGGTATTCATGGTAACGAGCCAGCAGGAGTAAAAGCACTCAAAGCGGTATTTGCCCAACTTGAAGCAGCAGAAATGAGCTTTACTGGGAGAATGTATGGTATTTTGGGTAATCTATCCGCATTGACCCTAAAGATCCGTTATGTTGAAGAAGATCTAAATAGGATATGGCTGCCCAATCGTATGCCGATTGCTAACGAAACTATGGTGCCGACTAGTGTAGATGCTGGAGAAATGTGTGAACTCTACAGTCTTATCCAGGAAATTCTAAAGACTGCTCCTAAACCCATTTATTGCATTGACCTGCATACCACTTCTGGGGTCACCATGCCTTTTATTGTGGTGAACGACAGCCTCCTCAACCGACGGTTTACCCAAAACTATCCCTTGCCAATAATTTTGGGTATTGAAGAATACTTGCCTGGTG
Organism: Bacteroidota bacterium; assembly: GCA_039414375.1. Classification (GTDB taxonomy): domain Bacteria; phylum Bacteroidota; class Bacteroidia; order Flavobacteriales; family Flavobacteriaceae; genus Croceivirga. Next base: position 17,923 of record JBCDGY010000027.1, read on the forward strand.
CATTGCTAAGCTATATTAATGAGCTTGGGTATGTTGCCCTGGGTTTTGAAAGTGGGCAACATGATGCACCCGAAGCAATATTAAACGCAAAAAACTTTATTTGGTACACCTTGGGAATAACCGGTTTTTTAGTATTGGAGCCCTCTTTAATGGCCTACTACAAACGGGTATTGGTACCAAAAGAGCGTTTGCT
>JBCDGY010000028.1:0-17759 GCA_039414375.1 Bacteroidota bacterium
AAAAAAATGAGATTTAAAGCAACATTAGTAATAATGTTATTTGTTGGATTTTCTTGTACGGAAGATGAACTGTCACTGGTAAATCCTAACGAAGTGGTCATTGAGACCTTTTACCAAGATGGTGATGAGTTAACAGCCGGGGTGTATTCTATATATGCTTCCTTACAAGCTCCGGGCTTATGGGGTAGAGAATACTTTTTTACCCATGATTTGAGAAGCGACGATAACGAAGCTGGAGGTGGGCAATTGGAAGCACCTCGAGCTCGACTGCTTGATGGAACCAATGATGCTGCGAATGCTGTGGCTTCCTCAGTTTGGAACAGTTTTTATCAGGTTATTCTAAGGTCAAATGCCATAATACAAGCAGGTCCTGGAGTAGAGGATATTGAAGAAAGTTTACGGACTACACTAATAGCAGAAGCGAAATTCTTTAGAGGCATGGCTTATTATGAATTGGCAAGTATTTGGGGGGGTGTACCTATCTATTTGGAACCAGCACAGACATTTAATGGTTTTAAGCCAAGAAGTAGTATGGAAGAGTCCTTTCAGCAAGCTATTCAAGACCTAACAGAAGCGGCTGCCAATTTACCTTCTAAATCGGCCAGTGAGCCAGGAAGATATGATAGAGGTGCTGCATTGGCCTATCTAGGGCGTGCGCAAATGTTTGCTGGGAACTATGCAGCGGCCAAAACAGCCTTCGATGCTATAGTAGCCTCAGGAGAGTACGCATTGTTCGATGAGTACGATGATAATTTTCAAGAAGAAGCAGAATACGGTGTAGAAAGTGTTATGGAGATTGGTTTTGCGGATGTTGGAGATTTCAACTGGGGTGGTTATGGTAGTGGAGATGGTATTGGTAACGAGCGTACCGTACGATCTCAGGAGTATTCCGCGGTTGGATGGAGAAACTTAATCCCATCACTTTCCCTACTCGAAGATTTTGAGCGTGTTAGCAAAGGGGATGCCAAAGATGATCCGCGTTTTGCGAAAAGCTTTTTCTCTATTGGGGATACTTTTAATAATGGAGAATCGGTACTAGAGGAAACTTCTGTACAAGGAAATACAGTTAACTTTGAAGGTGTAGATCAGAAAATTAGCTGGAGAAAATACTCCATCATGTATAAGACAGATCCAGGAGGATATCTAAATACTGGAATTAATCACAGAGTTATCCGCTATGCTGAGGTACTTTTAAACCTAGCGGAGTGTGAGCTTGAAACAGGAAACCCAAGTGCAGCAGTTGCTTTATTAAATCAAGTGAGAGCACGACCAAGCGTGGATATGCCACCTTATCCAACAGCAAATTATCCAGTGTCAACGAATGATGAAGTTATGGCTGCAATCATTCACGAGAAGCGCGTAGAGATGAGTTCTGAGCAAATTAGAAATAGAGATATTTTGAGATGGCGTTCCGAAGGGAAACTGTCCAGTGATCCTATTAGCTATTTTGTTGCAAACAGACATGAAATGTTGCCAATTCCACAAGCGGAAATTGATAACAACTCGGAAATTACGCAGGCAGATCAAAATCCTGGTTACTAATAACCGTTTAGTATAATTTTAAAAGAGGGAATGAATAATTATATTCATTCCCTCTTGCTTTTAAAAACGTTTCAGTGTCAGCCTTCAGAATTTTAAAGCTCTTCTTGATCAGTTGTACTTTAGTGCAGTGCAGTCAATTTGATTCTCAAAATCAGCTTTTTAAACAAATAAGTGTTCGTGATTCAGAAATGTCGTTTGTCAACCGCATTGTGGAAACGGATAAACTGAACATTCTGGAGTATGAATACATGTATAATGGAGCAGGAGTAGGCATAGCAGATTTTGATAATGATGGCCTTCAAGACATTTTATTTACCGGTAATACAGTACCAAGTGCTTTATTTTTAAATTCTGGGGATTTAGTATTCAAACAAGCTTCTGAAAGGTCCGGATTCATAACGAACTCATGGTGTAATGGAGTTTCTATCGTGGACATTAATGAGGATGGTAAGCCGGATATTTATGTTTCTAGTGCTCACTATACGCTATTAAATAAAACTACAAATCATTTTTTTATAAACGTAACTACCTCAAAAGGCAGTCCTCGTTTTATGGATAAGGCTGTAGACATGAATGTGGCGGACAGTTCATACACCGTGCAATCCGCTTGGCTCGATTACGATAAAGATGGAGATCTAGATTTATTTCTGGCTGTGAATTCCGAAGAATCCTATCCAAAAAATAACCCGATTGGGCAGCGCAAAAATGGTAGGGGAAATAGTACGGATAAGCTATATGAAAATAAAGGTATAGGAGCAGATGGATTGCCTCACTTTGAGGACATCTCTGAGAACGCGGGTATTCTTATTGAGGGTTGGAGCCTGGGTGTAATGGTATTGGACATTAATACGGATGGTTATCCTGATATTTATGTGGCGAATGATTTTATGTCGAATGATATTCTTTACATCAATAATGGCGACGGTACTTTTAGCAATCAAATAGACCAGTATTTCAAATATCAGAGTCATAACAGTATGGGTATGGATGTGGCAGATATTAATGGTGATTCCCAACTCGATATCGTGGTCCTAGATATGTTGCCAGAAGACAACCTAAGAAAGAAAACCATGTTTTCCATGGCGCCAAGAGAACGTTTCTTTTCTTCTATTTCTGTGGGTTATCAGCCACAATTCGTAAAAAACGTGCTTCAAGTAAGTAATGCCAACAAACAATATAATGAGCTCGGGCATTATGCCGGTTTTTCAGCTACAGATTGGAGTTGGTCGCCGTTGATAGCCGATTATGATAACGATGGATTACGAGATCTGTACATTACCAATGGGTACTACAGGGATATTACGGACATGGATTTTATTGATTTTAACAGAGAGGCCCGTGCGATGACCTCAGAAAAAGAGATTAAAAAAGTGCTAAAAAAACAGTTGTCTGAAATGGAGGGCGTTTATAAGTCCAATTTCTTCTTTAAGAATACAGGGCGAGATGTTTCTTTTTCGGATACCACTGAAGAAAGTGGTTTATCAGTTCCCTCTTATTCTAACGGCGCAGCCTATGCTGACTTAGATAACGATGGAGACCTGGAACTTGTCGTCAATAATATTAATGAACCTGTCTTGCTTTTTAAAAATCAATGTAGGGAATTGGACTCCACCAACAACAATTTTCTTCGGGTTAAAATGCCACTTAATGCTAAACATTTAGGAACTAAACTATGGGTTTATACCAATGGTACTGCTCATTATGCCGAGTACTATCCCCAACGTGGTTACCTTTCAAGTATGGAGCCTGTATTGCATTTTGGATTGGGAAAATCAAAAATGGTCGATTCTCTAAAGATTTGGTGGCCTAATGATTTGGAGGAGAAAAGGTATGCTATTATGCCCAATCAAGTATTAACCCTCGAAAATACTGGAGCAGGAAAACCAATTCCTTTAAAACCTTTGGCGCAAAAAACACTGCTTATGGAGCCAATGCCTGTTCCTATGGGTATTGATTTTAAAAACAAGGAAAATCTTTTTGACGATTTTAAAAAATGGCCATTACGCTATCGTTCTCATAGTAAGTCGGGTCCCGTTTTGGCAGTAGGCGATATTGATGCCAATGGGCTTAATGACGTTTTTATTGGAGGTAGTGCTACTCAAGATGGTCAATTATTTTACCAATATCCCAATAAAGGTTTTGTCCCCGTTGTTTTGGATGGTGAAAATCAAAAAGACCACGAAGACGGTGGTGCTCATTTTTTTGATGCTGACAACGATGGCGACTTGGACCTTTATCGCGCTTATAGCAGTTCTGAGCACTACTTCGATAAGAAGCGATACCAAGACGAATTGTTTATCAATGAGGATGGTGTCCTTACTGCAGATTCAAACGCACTTCCGAATATAGATGTGCCAACAGAAACTATTATCTCTCTTGATATAGATGGAGATAATGACCAAGATTTGTTTGTTGGAGGCCGCTTGGATCCAAATAACTATCCCTTCTCACCAAGATCGTATTTATTGATTAATGAGAACGGACGGTTTACAGACCAAACAGCATCCTTGGCTCCAGATTTGTTGTATCCTGGAATGGTTACAGGAGCAGCGCTCATAGATGTCAATAAAGACAGTAAAGATGATTTGATACTTGTTGGTGAATACATGGAAGTATCTGTGTACATCAATAGCGACGGTAGATTCGTAAAGGATGATACCAAGAATGGTTTGAAAAACACTAGTGGTTGGTATAATTGTATTAAAAGCTGTGATTTTGATAAAGACGGCGACCTGGATTTAGTAGTGGGTAACTGGGGGTGGAATAATATCATCAATCCCACCACCAATTTTCCAATACGTACTTACTCTAAAGATTTTGATGCTAATGGAACAGTTGAATCCATAATTACATACGGAGAAAATGGTAAAGAGTTTATTTATCATCCTTTGGGTACCTTGAGCTCGGTTTTTCCAGTAGTTAGAAGAAGCATCAATAGTTACCGAAAATATGGTCAAGCCACATTTAAAGAGGTTTTTGGTGCGTGGTCTTTTGAAAAAAATGAAGTTTTTAGCGCGAATTCCTTTGCTTCTATCTTTATAGAAAATTTAGGGGATGGTACTTTTGAGGTACATCAATTACCAGCAGAAGCCCAAAGAGCACCCATTATGGATATGGAGATTGTTGATATCAATCATGATGGTTTTATGGACATTGTGGCTGTAGGTAATTTTACAGATATTGATTTACTCTCTGGATATAGCAATGCCTTGGATGGAGTTTGCTTGTTAAACGATATGCAGCGAACTGAAAAGTTTCGTGCTCTGTCACCTGATGAAAGTGGGCTCTCTATTCGAAGTGAAGTTCGGGAGTTAGAACAAATCAAATTATCAGACGGTCAGCAGGTACTTTTACTAGGTGTATTGAACGATAGCCTAGCCGCATATCGTTTGTCGCAGTAAAGCCGTTAAATTTCTTTAGGTACTTGAAGTAGAAGGATTAGATCTGTTAATAATGAAGAAAAATAATAATAGCCACTTTAACATGTATCAGTAGAATCCTCTAATATAAATAGAACTGCATTTTCATCTTGTAGAGTTGTTTTATAGGCTTATGAGAATTTTGCCCATACTGCTATCCAAACGACTTCTCATCTATGATGCTTAGCCGATGGTGATCTTTGGATGACTTATAATTTAGAACTTGATCAAATTTAGTTTCAATAGAGAAATAATAATATCCAGATATGTATTTAAGGATTCAAAAGAATAGAAAGCCCATATTTCGAAGGGTATCTTTAAAGTGTCTCCTAGCGCTTTTTTTAGGGCTTGTTGGCCATGCACTCGTGGCACAGTCTTATCCGGCAGAAAAGTTTGGCGCCAAAGCCAATACAGCAGTCAATAATGCTAAGGCACTACAAAAGGCTATTGACGTTTGTCACCACAATGGAGGGGGTACTGTGGTACTTTCTAAAGGCACTTACCTAAGTGGAACCCTTCAGCTAAAGAGCAATGTAAATATTGAAATAACACCTAGTTCTAAGCTAAAAGGAATTGCCGATTCTACCGCCTATCAACCCATACAGTCCAGCGTAATTAGTCGTATGGATGTAGTACCCTGGAAGGCTTTTATTCATGCCGATTCGCAGAAGAATATTAGTATTTACGGCGGAGGAACTATTGATGGCTCAGGTGATGCGCCTTGCTTCGCTGATGGTATTGAAAACAGTCCTAATCGCCCCTATGGCATTCATATGATCAATTGTGAAAACATAGTGGTGAGAGATCTTCATTTAAGGTCTTCTGCCTTTTGGATGCAACGCTATTTTAATTGTCGCAACCTAAAGATTCAGAATTTAGACGTTTACAATCATGCCAATAAAAACAATGATGGTATTGATATTGACTCCTCTGAAGACGTTATTATTACTGGTTGTACCATAGACTCTAGTGACGATGCTTTAACTATAAAATCTGAAGGGGAACACCCCGCGAAGAATATTGTAGTTACCAATTGTATCGTTGCTTCTCATGCCTCAGCGATTAAATTGGGTACTGGCTCTGTAGGGGGCTACGAAAATGTGGTTATCTCTGATATCGTAGTAAGACGGTCTACTTCCAAAAAAATGCTACACCCCCTCAAAGTATGGGAGGGACTTACTGGTATTGACTTATTAACTTCGGATGGCGGCCCCATGCGTCAGGTATCCGTATCGAATATAACTATAGAAGATGTAGAAAACCCCATCCATGTGCGGCTAGGCAATCGCCTTTCGGGTAATGTAGCTCGGCAAGGGTATCAAGGCAATGGCGATGAACTTCAAGGTGTAAAAAATAAAGGTGCTGGTGCGACAATTACAAACGAACCTGTTTTAGAGGATGTGACCTTGTCCAACATCAAATGTTATAATGTAGGGCCCTATCCCGTAATTATAGCAGGATATAAGGATCATCCTGTAACCCGAGTGACCTTAAGAGACATCACCGTGGTATTAGGAAAAAAAGGAAATCAAAAAGATCTAGAAACACCACCCAACTGGAAGGCAGATGGCTATCCAGGTAGGGGCATGTACGGTACGCGACTACCGGCTTATGGTTTGGTAACCTACTATACCAAAGATTTGGTGATTGAAAACTTTAGGGCGATCCCCAAAGAAGGCGAGCCTCGTCCGATGGAACTTCATATCCAAAGGCTATAGCCCAAAGAATACAAGCGTGCAAAATAATTAAAGTACATCTTGTTGTTGAGAATTCATGTTTGGAGTGGATGGCAATAAGTCTATCGGTTTGTTACTGTAGTAGTCTTCGTGTTTTTGATGTGTTTTTGATGTGTTTTTCGGGTAATTACATTGTCATATCTGTAATTTAATTTTCAAACACATCATGTTTTTTTAATTGTAGCCTTAATTATTTGAAGTATTCTTAAAATTATATACGAATATCTTGAATTGCATGACAATCGGGAAACCCATATCTTTAGCGTATTGGACAACTTACGTTACCATTAAAAATGGTTTATTTTTCTGACTGCCTGGTGTAAAACACTAGAAAAACGATAATATTCATCGGCATTTTGTTGAGATGATATGAACGTTTTACAGGCAGCGATCTAATACAAATGTGGTAAGTACAGTAATGACCAAATATCCTTAACTAATACAAACATTATTTTAAATGAAAGGAAAAGAATTCCTGAAGGGTAAGATCAGCCCCAGGGTAGCCTTATTGAGTTTGTCTGTCGCTTTATGCCTTCTTCAGAGTGAGCTTACCGCACAAATAGATGAGATGGTGTCCATGCCCTATAGCGACATGAGTGCTTTTAAAACACAAGCTGGGAATTGGAGTATAGTTGGTGGAGTTTCAGTTAATCCGACTATCGATATTCATGCTCAAGAAGAATCTACCAATTCCAATAAGAAAAGAAAGAAAAAGCGGAAGAAGAATAGGCAAGCACCTCTTAAAGGACTTACCTATACCGAGGGCCAAGGCATATTGCTCAATTATAATGATGAGGTTAAAAAAAGTCATTTACTCACCACTTGGGAGCACGGCGATTTGTTGTTTGAGACGGATGTGCTACTTCCAAAGGGATCCAACTCTGGAATCTATTTGCAGGGTAGTTACGAGGTCCAACTTTTTGATAGCTGGGGGGTAAAGTCTCCCAAGTATAGTGATATAGGAGGTATTTACAGAAATTGGGAAAAGGTCCCTGAGAAAATATATATGGGTAAGGCACCATTTACCAATGCGGCCTTTGCTCCAGGGGTATGGCAACACCTTAAAATAGCCTTTCAAGCACCCAGATTTGATGCCAATGGTCAAAAGGTGGCTAACGCTAAATTTGTATATGTAGATCTCAATGGGGTACGTATTCATGAAAATGTTGAAGTTCCCTTACTTACAGGAGGTCCTATTGCCAAAAATGAAGTGGCCAGAGGTCCTCTTATGATCCAAGGCGATCACGGCCCGGTAGCATTTAAAAACACCAAGTATCAATTGCTGGAAGATTCGGCGGTTTCACTAGTTGATATGAATTACAAAGTCTATCATGGAATATTTGATAAGGGTGAGGATTGTTCGGGAGTTCCTGTCAAATTTGAGGGAACTTTACCTAAATTAACCCATACCGTAGCTCAAAAGTCCGATCAATTTGCAGTTGCGGTAAAGGGCAAATTAAAAGTGACGAAGACTGGGGCATATCGACTGCGGTTAGATCATTTGGGGGGACTGCAATTTAAAGTGAATGGTGCTACGGTGTTGAATGAACAAACGCCCTCTAGTTATGGTCAAAATACCATTACGTTAACCTTAGACCAAGGAGAAACGCCGTTCGAGTTACTGTATTATAAAAAGATTGGTTGGCGGCCTCCACTTTTAGGAATTTTTGATGTGAATTCTTTTCCAAGACCGCTTCATGATTTTAGCTCCAATGCCAGCGCTGCGCCCTCAAGTTCCCCAATTTATATTGAACCCGAAGGCACCCCTAGACTTTTGCGTGCTTTTTATGATTTCGAAGGCGATCGCGCTAGGCGACTAACCCATAGTATCGGGGTGGGTAGTCCTGAAGGTACTCATTACATCTATGATTTAAAACGCGCATCGGTAGCCTGTGTATGGCGCGGCCCTTTTGTGGATGCCACCCCTATGTGGAATGATCGCGGTGATGGTTCTTTCAGACCAAGAGGTGCCACAAGAACGCTTTTTGAAGGGATGACTTTGACGAAAATGACTGATATCCCACAAACTACTTTCCCTAAAGACCCTTTACTTCTAGAAGGGTTCAAGAACAAAGGATACGAAATTGATCAAGAGACTGGCTATCCCATTTTTTTGTATCAGGTTGGAGACTTGCAATTAAAAGATGCGGTCTATCCTGTGGATAATGGGCGATCGTTACGCCGTACGATGCAGGTAGCACAAGGAAATACAGCTGCTACTGGTTTGTGGATGAAATTAGCAGAGGCAGAAACCATAACGCAATTGGCAACTGGGGAGTATGCAGTTGGCCAGCGATTTTATATCGATTTAGATGGTGGAAACACCGCTATTATTAGGCAAGTACAAGGCAAACAAGAACTTATAGCTCCTTTAAATGGTGGTGCTGTAGGATATACTATCATCTGGTAAAATGAATACAATGCGAATACAAGATCAATTACAGTGTCGCCTTACGTTTTTAGTATTAGCAATTTGGACCAGTTTGCTGGGAGCACAAGAAGCCCCCGAGGAAACGTTCGGCGTTTTAGAAACTCCGGTGCATGAAAAAGAGAATACCTTTTTTAAAATAATTACATTACCAGCACCAGAGAATGTGCTTTTGGAAGTTGGAGGAATGGCTACATTCCCAGACGGGCGTGTTGCCCTTTGCACTAGGCGGGGAGATGTATTTATTATTGAGAACCAAAGCATGCAAGATGGGGCGCTCCCTAAATTTAAAAAGTTTGCCTCGGGCTTACACGAGGCCTTGGGGATGGTTTATCATCAAAATGCCCTATATATCGCCCAACGTGGCGAATTGACCAAGTTAGTTGATACCAATGGAGACGATGTGGCCGACCGGTACGAAACTATTTACGACTGGCCTTTGTCTGGACATTACCACGAATACTCCTTTGGCCCTAAACTAATGGATGATGGTAGTATGATGGTTACGGCAAATGTTGCTTTTGGGGATAAGGAATGGTGGCGTGGTGAGAGTCGTGTGCCATGGCGCGGTTGGACCATGCGGATTACTCCTGAGGGCGAGATGTTTCCATGGGCCACAGGTATGCGTTCTCCGGCAGGTCTTGGCACTTTCGAAGGATCACTCTTTTACACCGATAATCAAGGCGATTGGATGGGCTCCGGAGGAGTGTGGCATGTCAAAGAAGGATCATTTACTGGACACCCGGCAGGATTGCGTTGGTCTCAAGCAGCCAACTCACCAGTTGCTTTAAAACAGGAAGATTTTTTCGCTGCTATAGATCGTAGGCAAGTAATAATAGATGGGTTGTACCAAAGACCCATGAATATTCAAGACGAAGAAAATCCTAACTTTTTATTTGCCGTTAAAGAACAATTTCCAGAGCTACAATTACCAGCCGTATGGTTACCACACGGCATCTTAGGGGTATCTAACTCAGAAGTTTTAGAAGTGAAAAAAGGTACCATCACCCCTTTTGAAGGGCAGCTGCTGGTGGGGGATCAGGGTCAGAGTAAAATCATGAGGGTTGCTATGGAAAAGGTAAAAGGAGAGTATCAAGGTGTCGCCTTCGATTTCCGAAGTGGTTTTCAATCTGGGGTACTACGGATGACTTGGGGTAACGATGGATCACTTTATGTAGGAGAAACCAATCGAGGATGGGGTTCTGCAGGAACCAAGAATTCCGGATTAGAAAGATTGTTATGGACAGGTGTTGTTCCCTTTGAAATACAATGGGTGCATGCCAAGCCAGATGGTTTTGAGATTACTTTTACCAAACCAGTAAACAAAACAGTCGCTAAGGACTTAGATAACTATTCAGGTCGCCATTTTATCTACAAGTACCATCCTGTTTACGGAAGCCCTACTGTTAATGAAGGACCTTTGGATATCAAAGGAGTTAAAGTTTCTGAAGATGGGTTAAAAGTGCATATTGTTGTCGATAATATGAAACAGTATTATGTACATCGATTGCGATTAAAAGGAATAATTGCAGCAGAAGATGGACAACCCTTATTGCATCACGATGCCTATTACACCCTAAATAATATCCCTGACGGTGCAAAAGTGGCACTCTCGGAACTCAGTACCTTTCGTACTTCCGAAACCCTAGCGGCTAAGAAACGACAACTGGCCAAAGCAAAAGCGGCAAAGCGCATAGCACATTCTAAAAAGAAGGCCAATACTAAGAAGATTACTTATGCCGAAGTGGAGCCATTGCTTACTAAAAATACCTGTGTGGCTTGCCATCAGATTAATGCCAGACAAATAGGGCCCTCCTTTGCAAACATCGCCAAGCGAAACTATAGTGCTGAACGCATTGTAGAGCTTATCTATAATCCAGAGCCAGAAAATTGGCCGGATTTTGCGACACCAATGGCTGCCATGCCTCAGGTGCCCAAAGATGAAGCTTTACGTATTGCTCAATGGATCAATACCTTAAAATAATTGTTGTAAGTCTTAAAAATTTGCGATAAATAGGATAATGATAAAAAAGAATAGCACTAGAATCGGATTAGGACTGTTATTAATTTGGGCAACTTCTTGTTCGGAAAAACCAAAAGATACGCCTCCTTGGCAACCACTATTTGAAGGGGCAACAACAGCAAACTGGGTACAGCTCGGTGGAAAAGCGCAATTCGAGTTTCAGCAAGGCACTTTAATTGGGACAACAGTAGCAGATACCCCCAATTCCTTTCTAAGTAATGGAAAGCAGTATGGGGATTTCATCCTTGAAGTCGAGTACCTTGTCGATTCGTCTATGAACTCCGGTATTCAAATAAGGAGTAATAGTTACGATTGGTATCAAAATGGTAGGGTGCATGGGTACCAAGTAGAAATAGATCCTTCCGAAAGGGCTTGGAGCGGTGGTATCTATGATGAGGCAAGAAGGGGGTGGTTACATCCTTTGGATAATAACCCTAAAGCGCAGCAAGCGTTCCTGCAAAATGAATGGAACCATTATCGTATCGAAGCTATTGGCGATAGCCTCAAAACTTGGGTGAACGGTGTTCCTGCCTCTTTTTTAGTAGATGATAAAACAGCTTCAGGTCTTATCGCATTCCAGGTACATGCCATAGGAGGGGAACAACGCCCTGGTACTGAAATCAAATGGAAGAACGCCAAAATTATGATTGACAGTATCGCTAAATACAGCACTCCATCTCCTTTAACACCAGTCATTACAAAGAATGCGCTTACCTATCAAGAGAAAAAGATGGGATGGCGAATGCTCTGGGATGGTAAAAGTACTTCGGGTTGGCGCGGGGCAAAACAGGATACTTTTCCAGAAAGTGGCTGGGCAGTAGAAGATGGTGTATTAACCGTGTTGGCCTCTGGAGGAGCCGAGTCTGCCGCAGGGGGAGATATTGTTACTATGGAAAAGTTTAGTGACTTCGAGTTAGTAGTAGATTTTAAGCTGACGGAGGGTGCCAATAGCGGCATCAAGTATTACGTAGATACCGAACTCAATAAAGCGGAAGGGTCTGCCATTGGATTAGAGTATCAGCTCTTGGACGATGCTAAGCATCCCGATGCCAAACTAGGAAGTCATGAAGGAAGCCGCACGCTTGCCTCTCTATACGATTTAATAAAAGCAGATGAGGCTAAAACCGCTTTCCCCATAGGTGAGTGGAATACCGCCCATATAAAAAGTGATCAGGGCCATGTGGAACATTGGTTGAATGGGGTTAAGGTCCTGGAATATCGACGCGGTAGTGAAATTTACCGCCAACTGGTATCGGAAAGCAAATATGCCAAGTGGCCCAATTTTGGTGAGGCTGAAGTGGGGCATATTCTATTACAAGATCATGGCGATCGCGTGAGTTTTAAAAATATCAAAATAAAAGTGGCACCGTAATATGAGTACCAGAAGAGATTTTATCAAACGAACTGGTTTGGGCACTGCGGCACTTACTCTTCCAGGGTTTGGGTATGCGCACTATGGCAAATTTGCTCCAATTGGAGCGAACGACCGATTACAGGTGGCCGTTATTGGTTTGCGCAGTAGGGCAAAAGCACTAATTAAGGCTATCCATAGTGATGGTAATGCCAAGATTGTACGTAATTGCGATGTGGATGATTCCATTATCACCATGAGTTCTACGTTTTGTGAGGAAAACATAGGCTACACCCCTAAGGTGGTCAAAGACTTTCGAAAGATTCTGGATAATAAAAATGTTGACGCGGTTTTTATAGCCACTCCGGAGCATTGGCATGCTCCCATGGCCATAATGGCATTGCAAGCTGGCAAGCATGTGTACGTCGAAAAACCCTGTAGCCACAATCCCCATGAGAATGAACTTTTGGTAGAAGCTGCAAAACGCTATGGGTTACAAGTGCAAATGGGCAATCAGCAACGCTCGGCAGAAACCTCTATGCTAGCAGTAAGAGAAATTAAAGCAGGTATTATAGGCGATGTTTTTAAAGGGGAAGCTTATTACTCCAGTAATCGCGGATCTATAGGTAAGGGACAAGTCTTGGCTGTACCTGATACTTTAGATTGGGAGTTGTGGCAAGGTCCCGCACCAAGAGAGGAATACAGAGATAATATACATCCTTACAACTGGCACTGGTTCCGCAAATGGGGTACTGGTGAAATTCACAATAATGGTACCCACGAGATTGATATTTGCCGCTGGGCTCTAGGGGTGGATCTGCCACAAAAGGTGACCTCGTTTGGAGGGAAGTACACTTATGATGACGACTGGGAATTTGTGGACAATCAACAGGTTACCTTTCAATTTGATGATAATAAGTTTATCACCTGGACAGGACACAGCCGTGGACTAATACAACCACAGCAGCCTGGACGAGGAGCTACAATTTACGGTAGTAAAGGTATTATCACGTTAAGTCGAAATGCCTACGAGCACTATGGCCTGGATGGTACCCTTATCAAGAAAGTAGAAGAAATGGGGCAAACCGAAACCACCAATACCGTAGGGGAGGGCGCTTTAGATATACAGCACGTAGGAAACTTTTTCGCTGCCATACGGCAAGGAGAGCCTTTACATGCGGATATTAAAGACGCAAGCATCTCCACAATGCTATGTCATTTGGGTAATATGGCCCAAGATGCTGGGGAAACCCTTGAAGTAGATACTACCACCGGAAAAGTACGGAATAATTCAAAGGCAATGGCCTCTTGGAAAAGAGCGTATGCCCCTGGCTGGGAACCAAAGTTGTAGCCAACTAAAGAACAAGATTTATTGATGAAACGAAGAACTTTTGTCCGCAATACAGCGCTAACAGCGACTGGCTTGGCTCTTTCCTCCGAGTTAGTAGCAAAAAAACAGAAATCCTTTGGGGCTAATGACCAAATTAACATCGGTATTATTGGGACGGGGTCCCGTGGAGCTGGGCTTATCCCTATTATTGAGGGTATCGAAGGGCTTCAGGTGGTTGCTTGTTGCGATGTACTACCTTTTCGTTTAAACGATGCACTCTCCAAAACAGCAGGACGTGCTAAGGGGTTTACCGACTATAGAAAGCTACTGGAATACAACGCAGTGGACGCAGTACTCATAGCTACTCCCTTTTACTTACATCAAGAAGTGGCAATGGCAACTATGGACGCCGATAAACACATTTATTGCGAAAAAACCTTGGTTAAAGGGTATACGGCAATAGCTACCTTATTAAAAAAGGCGGAAAATTTTAAGAAAGTATTTCAAACAGGTCATCAGTATCACAGTTCTCGAATGTACACGCAGGTCGTTGATCTTATAAAAGCGGGAAAAGTGGGTAAGGTAACTGGATTTAATTGTCAATGGAATCGGAATGGCAATTGGCGTCGTGATTTGCCCGATCCCTCATTGGAAAAAGCCATCAACTGGCGTATGTATCGGGAATATTCTGGGGGCTTGGTTGCGGAATTGTGTTCCCATCAACTTGATTTTGTAAACTGGGTCAATCAATCCTTGCCTGAAAGTGCTTTAGGGGTAGGTGGTATCGATTATTGGAAAGATGGGCGTGAGACTTTTGATAATGTTCATCTAATTTATAGTTATCCTAATGGCACCAAAGCCAAGTTTACCTGTTTAACCTCAAATGCTATGGACAACTATAAAGTACGTGTGCATGGCGATAAAGGCACCTTGATCTTGGACTATTCCAAGGCTTGGTTTTATCCCGAACAAGGGGGCGAAAAAAAATGGGGTAACGTAGATGGGGTTTCCGGAGCAACTACCAATTGGCAACAAGGGAGAGGAATACCTTTAAATCTTGTTCACGAAGATCCAAGTAAACAGGCGTTAATCGATTTCCGAAACGCTATTTGGGAAGGGAAAATACCAGCATCCAATTTGTTAACAGGTGCCAAGGCTGCCGTTTGTGTACAAATGGGGCTTGATGCGATGTATGAAGAACAAAAAGTATTGTTTAAAGAACTACCGCTATCTGATAAGGACCTAAATTAGTTAAGTAACAAATAGGGGCATGGAAATACCTTCATCTTCAATAGTCTTCACCAATTTTCTTAACTAATAATGTGCTAAATATGAAAGGTAAACACAATCTGCTTTTAAGGTGCTTTTTTGTAGGCTGCTTATTTTTTACTTGCGGACTAAGTGCACAATCGCGATTGTTAATGCGCATGGACGATATGGGTGTTTCTCATAGTGTCAATCTTGCCTGTATTGCGGCTTATCAACAAGGAATAGGTACCGCTGTGGAGGTCATGGTTACAGGCCCATGGTTCGAAGAAGCAGTACAATTGTTAAACGAGAATCCGGATCTTGATGTAGGCGTACATTTGGTGTTATCAAGCGAGTGGAACCATTACAAATGGCGTCCTTTAACAGCATGTCCTTCCTTGGTAGATGAAACCGGATGTTTTTTTCCTATGATTTGGCCTAACCCGGCCTATACTGCGGAAGAAGCCCTTACAAACCACAAATGGCGTCTAAAAGAGATAGAGCAAGAACTTAGAGCTCAGATTGAATTGGCTTTAAAGCGCATTCCACATATAAGTCATTTAAGTCAGCACATGGGTTGTTTGTCTGTACATCCAGATGCGCAAGCCCTTTACAAGCAATTGGCTAAAGATTATGGGCTAAAAATTGCGGTGCCTGACGCAAATGTCAAGAAAGTTCCAAAATGGAATGGGAGTGCTTATAGTGCTAAGGAAAAGGAAAAACGTTTTTTGAGAATGTTGGACAGCTTAGCGCAAGACACCTACATGATAATTGGGCACTTAATGAAGAATACTCCAGAGTCCCAAGCGCTAGCGCTTCGTGGATATGACAATGCAGCTTTGGATCGCAGCGGAGAGTTAAAAGTATATCAAAGTAAGCGTGTTGCCAAGGCTCTTAAAAAACACAATATTCAGTTGATCAGTTATAAGGACCTGTAAAGTTTGGAGCAGACCTCGATCTCTAAGGCTTTAAATTCTTGAGTAGATAATGGCAACAAGAGAAGCACTAACAAATTTTTAGAAATCTATGGGAACGAATACAAGGAGACAGTTTTTACAATCGGTTGGTATGCTAGCCGCAGCATCTGCCATGCCCATCTCGGCCTTTAGTTTTTCGACTAACGCAAAACTGAAGGTAGCCCTTATCGGTACAGGAATACGTGGTATTACCTTTTGGGGGCGTCGTTTACAAGAACAATATCAAGAGATCTTAGAGTTCGTAGGTCTTTGTGATAATAACGAAGGCCGTTTGGCCTATGGTAAGGCGTACATTGGAACCAGCTGTCCTACTTTTTCCGATTTTGTAGAAATGGTTGAATCAACAAAACCCGATTTGGTTATTGTAACCACTAAGGATTCCACTCATCACGAATTTATAATTAAGGGTTTAGAGATGGGGTGTGATGTGCTTACCGAAAAACCTTTGACAACAGATGAGTCCAAATGCCAGGCGATATTAGACGCTGAGCGCAAATCAAAAAAGAAGTTAATCGTGGGGTTTAACTATCGTTGGAGTCCCTATAACACCAAAATAAAGGACTTGTTAATGAACAATGCCATTGGCAAGATTACCTCGGTCGACTTTCACTGGTACTTAAACACCTATCACGGAGCTTCCTATTTTAGGCGCTGGCACGGCCTAATGGATAGTGGAGGATCGTTATGGGTACACAAAGCTACTCACCATTTTGATCTTTTAAACTGGTGGCTCAACAGCGAGCCTGAGGAGGTTTTTGCCTATGGCGATCTAGAGCATTACGGTAAAAATGGACCCTTTAGCGGAAACAATTGCAGAGATTGTGCCCATACCGAACAGTGTGCTTTTCATTGGGATATTCTTGCCGATGAATTCCATACCAAACTATACGTTGATCACGAGAAACACGATGGTTACATAAGGGATAATTGCCTTTTTAGAAGCGAAATAGACATCTACGATAAAATGTCTGCACAGATAAAGTATGCCAATAATACCATTGTAAACTATTCTTTGACGACCTACTCCCCTTTTGAGGGGTGGCGTATCGCATTTAATGGCACCGAAGGTCGTATAGAAGCCTGGTTGGACATCCCCTATCAAAAAAGTGAGCAGGTATCTCAAGAAGAAATGCACGCTCGTGAAATGGATCAGTCTGAAGAATTAGACTTGGCTAAGGAACCTATTATTATTCACAAACTTTGGAACGAATTCGAAACAGAAACGGTGTCTTTTGAACGTAAAGGTCATGGGGGAGGCGATAAATTGTTGCAAGACAAGGTGTTTGTTACAAGCGGGACACCGGACCCCTACCAACGTTCTGCTGGAATGCGTGATGGGGCAATGTCTATATTAATTGGTATCGCTGCACGCCGCAGTATTGCAAGAGGGAAACCCATTAAAATAACCGAACTAAGCGATTTAAAGCCCAGGGCAACTAAAAAGGCTTAAGTTTTGGTACTAGGATAGGTATGGAATGATATATTATTTAAATCATTATACTATCAATTAGTTGCCTGTTAGTTGACTGTTCTGCGAACACGCCCTCTTGGGAATAGCTGACTTTAAAAATAAAAAGAGCAAGAAGCGTATAGTGTCTTCTTACTTGCCTTATCCGCTATACTTATCAAATACTTTTTGGAAACCAATGCTCTTTTTATAAATGGTTCTACTTTACAGTGGCTATATTGCTAAAATTGTTCAGCA
>JBCDGY010000029.1:0-17685 GCA_039414375.1 Bacteroidota bacterium
CCCTCTAAGGAGCCGCTGCGCTTCATCCATACCGTAAGGCGGTAGGTTTTACTGGCATCAATAGGCAGGGGATCGGTAACAAAACCGCCGTTGTTGGAGTTATTGGGGTTACCCTTGCCTACCCAGAGTAGTGCATCGCCAAAAGGGCCATCGCCTTGCTCTCGGTTGTTATTGGCCAAAGGACCAATACGGCTAAAGCCATTGATATCGCCATTGCCAGGCGTCCAGTTGACCAATAGCGGGTCTAACAAGTTTTGAGATTGCAGGGGCGCCATAGCCACTAAGGCAAAGGCTACCCAGAGGTAGTTTTTCACGTGCATCGGTTGTAAGATTTGGGTTCTCTTCGTCGATAGTTCCGCACCCGAAAACGATAGAGGTGCAAAAATATTGACGAAACAAAGCTATTTGATTGGGACTACAAAAAAAAGGAAAAAGACGATTTTTGGATGAAATGCAGATTTCGGGGGTAAAGTGTGCGTTTTTATCGATGAAATGCATCGTAAGCCGCTTACAAAACCCCAATTTTTAGTGGAAATGGGGGCATTGTACCCCTAAAAAACCTTCAAAAAAGTAAAAAAAGTCTTTAGAAACCGGTTGTGGAGATTGGTTTTACATCTAAATTGCTGTGCTTAAAAGAGACCTTTCAGAATAGGATAGGGAAATCGCAAAAAGGTGTTTTGCCAACGACTTATACCTTATTCGCCAATTGCCCACAGGCGGCGTCGATATCTTTTCCACGTGATCTACGGATGGTTACTGTTATATTGTTGCGCTCCAAAGCGCGAACATATTGCTGTACCGCAGCTTCAGAGGCTTGTTGAAACCGCTCATCTCCGATAGGATTGTATTCAATAAGATTGACTTTAGAAGGGGCGAAACGGCAAAACTGTACTAAGGCATCAATAGCAGCCTGATTGTCGTTTACGCCCTTCCAGACTACGTATTCATAGGTAATCCTATTTTTGGTTTGCGCATACCAGTACTGTAAGGCTTCCCTAAGTTCTTTTAAAGGGAAGGTAGCATTAAAGGGCATGATAGCGGTACGCACTTCCTCAATAGCAGAATGCAAGGAGACCGCAAGATTAAACTTAACCGCTTCATCTGCCATCTTTTTAATCATCTTAGGTACGCCCGAAGTGGACACGGTAATCCTTTTTGGAGACATCCCTAGCCCCTCTTTGGAAGTAATCTTGTCAATAGACTGCAATACATTCTTGTAGTTCATCAAGGGTTCACCCATCCCCATAAAAACAATGTTACTCAGGGGACGGTCGTAATATAGTTGGCTTTGTCGGTTTATGGCAACCACCTGATCGTAAATCTCATCCGGATTCAGGTTGCGCATGCGTTTTAAACGAGCCGTAGCACAAAAGGTACAATCTAAACTACAACCTACCTGACTGGACACACAAGCCGTAGTGCGGTTTTCTGTGGGAATCAAAACAGACTCTACCATAAGCCCATCATGCAAGCGGATGGCATTTTTAATAGTACCATCAGCACTACGTTGCAGTTGGTCTACCTCAACATGATTAATTACAAAATCCCCAGCTAACATTGCCCTGGTGTCTTTTGACAAGTTGGTCATCCCCTCAAAGGAATGTACTCCTTTTTGCCAAAGCCATTCGTATACCTGATCGCCTCTAAAGGCTTTGTCGCCATGTGCGGTAAAAAACTCCCGAAGTTGGGTTCTCGTGAGTGCTCTAATATCTTTTTTAGCACTAGTCATATTGCTCCTTGGCTATTTGATGCTTTTGATGGAATTCCTCCATGGGTCCATAACAAGTCAAAACATACAAGGGGTAAGGCTGTCATATATTAGATAATCAACATAGCGTCTCCATAGGAGTAGAAGCGATATTGCTCCAAAATGGCCTGCTTGTATGCCTTCTTCATCAAATCGTGCCCCGCAAAGGCAGAAATCATCATTAAAAGTGTTGATTTAGGAAGGTGAAAGTTGGTCACCATACAATCGGCAATACTAAAATCGTAAGGGGGAAAGATAAAGCGGTTGGTCCACCCTTCAAAAGTATTCAAAGTTCTTTCTGAAGATACTGCACTTTCTAATCCTCGCATTACCGTTGTACCAACAGCGCACACTCTCTTTTTATTTGCTTTGGCAGAATTCACAATTTCCGTGGCCCGCTCTTCAATAACCAGCTCTTCGCTGTCCATCTTATGCTTGGAGAGATCTTCAACTTCTACGGGATTAAAAGTACCCAAGCCAACGTGTAAAGTAACCTCTGCGAAATCGATGCCTTTGATCTCCAAACGCTTTAAAAGGTGCTTGGAAAAATGAAGTCCAGCAGTGGGCGCCGCAACAGCACCTTCGTGTTTGGCATAAATAGTTTGGTAGCGTTCTTCATCTTCAGGTTCCACGCCACGCTTGATGTATTTCGGTAGTGGTGTTTCTCCCAACTCCCGTAGTTTTCTTCTAAAATCAGTGTACGATCCGTCATATAGAAAACGAAGGGTACGTCCTCTGGAAGTGGTATTGTCAATAACTTCAGCGACTAGACTTTCATCTTCTCCAAAGTAGAGTTTATTCCCGATTCTAATTTTTCGTGCAGGGTCTACCAACACATCCCAAAGGCGTTGTTCTTCGTTGAGTTCCCTCAATAAAAACACTTCAATACGTGCCCCTGTTTTTTCTTTATTGCCGTAAAGTCTAGCAGGAAATACCTTGGTATTGTTCAGTACCATAACATCTCCTTCTTCAAAATATTCAATAAGGTCTTTGAACATTCGGTGCTCGATTCTTCCCGTATCTCGATGGATGACCATTAACTTAGACTCATCACGATTTTCTGCAGGGTATTCTGCTAATAAATCCTTAGGAAGCTCAAAATTGAAGTTGGATAATTTCATTATAGTAATTCACATTTTAAAGGGGTGCAAATATACAATGTGAAAACAGGCCTTGTCAAGCAATTCGTCAATAATAAACAAGTAACTTAAAACGCAATAGCTACTGCCCGATCGAAACGCAACTGTACCCGCAAACTTTTTAGTCAGAAAAGCGTTAGAAGCCCTACTCCATAGTTGTATGGATATGAAAACCAAGTTTTTCAAAATCTTTCCAAAAATCTGGATAAGACTTAGAGACCACCCCGGCATCATTCACCTGAAAATCGATCTTCATGGCCAGTGGCGCAAAGGCCATAGCCATGCGATGGTCATGATAGGTATCTACGGCAACATCAGATAAAGGTTGTGCATTACTAGGTTGAAGCGTAAGGCTTTCATGATCTATGGCTACCTCAGCTCCAAATTTTTCGAGTTCTGTTTTCATGGCCAAGAGCCGGTCGGTTTCTTTAATGGGCAAGGTATGTAGTCCTGTCAAATGACACCCAAAGCCCATTCCAAAACAAGTAACTGCTATGGTTTGGGCAATATCCGGCGCATTGGCCAAATCCAGCGTAATGGTACTTAGTTTAGGTTGATTTTCTTTTTTGAGCTTAATGGTGTGTGCTCCAAAAACAGTGGTAACCCCAAACTGCGTATAGATTTCAGAAAGTACACTATCTCCTTGTAGAGAATTGCTTTTGTAGGCCCCTAGCACTACTTCGGAACCTACTTGGGCCATCGCGACAACACTATAAAAATAGCTTGCAGCACTCCAATCAGACTCTACTACTATTGTCTTTGGCTGAACCGCTTCCTTGGGATATACGGTAATGGTATTCCCAACAAAGTTGGTTTTTACCCCTATTTCATCTAGTAAGGCCAGGGTCATTTTGATATAAGGCACCGAGGTGATCTTACCTTCCAAGTTGAGTTCCAATCCTTGTTTTAAAGTAGGAGCTACCATACAAAGGGCCGAAATATATTGGCTGCTTATATTGGCTGGCAAACTCACTTTACTACCAGTGGCGTCACGCCCTTTAATTTGCATTGGGGGATACCCTTCTTCGGCTTCATAGGAAATGGATGCTCCAAGTTGCGCTAAGGCGTCCACCAAAACCTTGATAGGACGCTCTTTCATGCGTTTTGAACCTGTTAGCACCACTGCTTTCCCTGGTTGGGTCGCGAAGTAGGCGGTTAAAAAGCGCATGGCGGTACCGGCGTGATGCACATCAACAACACCGGTGCTTTTGTTAAGCCCCAATTGCATTACCTCGGCATCATCGGAATTTGAAAGGTTGGTAATTTCTAAGTTGGGATACAAAGCTTGCAAGAGCAATAATCGGTTGGTCTCACTTTTGGAGCCAGTTATCTGAATCTCAGCTTGAATTTTTTGGGTATCAGGCGCTGCAATATGAAGTGTCAAGAGTAGTAATTTTTAAGAAGCGTAAAGCTAGCAAAACATACCGTAACAGCGATATGATTCCTCTAAAAGGATTCGCTGTAATCCATTGTGGCCCTTAGCGCAATTTTTTATTGTTGTGATGGCGATCATGATCACGTTTGGTTTTGATAGCCAGTTTCTTTGAAAAGGAGGCCTGTAGATCTACTCCAGTTTGATTGGCTAGACAGAGCACCACAAACACAACATCGGCCAGCTCTTCTCCCAAATCTTTATTACGATCAGATTCCTTCTCGCTTTGCTCTCCATAACGCCTTGCAATGATACGAGCCACCTCCCCAACTTCTTCAGTTAGCTGCGCCATATTGGTTAGCTCATTAAAGTAACGTACGCCGTGCGCTTTGATCCAGTCGTCTACCGCTTTTTGTGCATCTTCAATATTCATTCTGGGCCTTAAATAAAATGTAGGTTGTTGCTATTATGCTTTTTCGAGCACAATATAAGACAGTCCTTGAATATCGACTGCTTCTTGAAAAAATTGTTTAACGTAGTCATAAGCATCACTGGTATACTGCGTAGCTTTAAGCTCAAAGTGATAAAAAACGCTGAGAAAACCATTGGTTTCTCTACATTCTAATTTAAGCATCCCAGAACTTTCAGGAAGGGCTATTGCCTTTTGTTCCGGGATAAATTTGACTTTGTACCCTTCAGGAATCTTAATATTGAGGGTGTAGGTGTTGCTTCTTTTAAAGCCGAAATCAATTGGAAAGTTCCGGACCGAAGCTTTAAAAGGATTGGTTTCAAAAGACTTGATCAAGAAGGGGTTTATATGGAGGTCGCCGTTTTGCTGAATCCCCTCAATTTCAAATCCAAATTTTTCGGTAATCCTAGAAGTATTTCTAGGAACCTTATTTTTTTCATAAGAGGTAATATAAAAATCATCTCCTATACTTTCCTCTAATGATATCAAATACTCCTCTTCTGGGATGCTTTGCACCGTTTTGTATCGGTTTATAAAATAGTACCCTGTTGAAGTTTTAGACATAAAGCCCTTGGCTTTACCGGCTACTGGTTCAAGTTCCATACGGACATGGGTCACTTTCTTATTCTTATCGGTAGGGATAATATCTTGCCAATAGCTATCGGTATCAAAATCCATCACCCGTCCATAATAGTTTAAGCACCGATAGGGCAGCATTCCAAAGGGCACGTAACGATCACTGGCATCCAAAAGATAGCTATCTTCTCCAATAGTTGCCTTGGCAATTACGTACTTGAAATCGTTCATTACAGGATGGCTTATTTTGGGAAGTGCATAAGCGCGCGTGGCCATTAACATCATATTGGCTTTAATGCCTGCCGCATTTAACAGATTGATTAGGGTGATATTGATTTCGGCGGCGCTACCCTTCCTTTCATCAAAAGCTTGTTTTACCCTATTGTTGTTCCAAAGGCCATATTGTTCGTTCCAAGCGAAGTGGTTTTGAACATAGGCATAAATATTTTGGGCCTTTTCCAATGGGGTGCCCTCAGTTAATAGTTCTGGAGGAACACGCTTTTCAAAAAAGTTCTTTTTCCGAAGCTGACTGCCAATATCTGGGTCTTTTCTAAACTCTCTATCAACGTCTTTCCAAGTTTTCGTATATACTTGTCTTCCCCCATTGAATTTAAGATACTCGGCCATTTCAAATTCGAGTCGCGATCGGTAGTTATCGCCAGATAACATAAAAGCTTCCTCATCATCGAAAGCGGGTACCTGCTTCATAACATACTTTAACACTTCGCAATCAGCCGGTTCGCTAGCCCCAGGGACCGTAAAACAGTTTCTTTTTATGGAAGCTTCGTTTACGTTTAGCTTCAACGCTCCAATAAGTGCTCTGTTGTACACATAGTTCCCTGGAATTTTAGCATGGTATTCGGAACGGATTTTGGGAATTTCGGATTGAAATTTCCACCCATTGAGATTCCGAAAAAAGGGAGATTTTATTTCATAGGTGTATTCCAAAACTGACCCCACTTGTACGTCTGGAAAGGTGAAACGCTTTTCTATTCTATTTTTATTGATATCCACTTCATAAATATCCTCTTTTGTAACGCCCTTTTTAACGGTACCATTATGGGTAACAGCTCTTAGTTTATGAAGGGTTTCTTTCCATTCAGAGTTACGATCTAAAGGTATACTAATATTAGCCGTTTCAACTCCTTCAGGTTTAAGGATTTTGATTTTTGCTGAATATTCTGAAATCAACCAGACGTAACCGTTTCTAACCTCAAAATAATTCTTCCCTACTTCTGATAGGTACACGGCGGTGGCGGTAGTATCTTGAGGATAAGACGTTAACTCACGTTCGTCTGCTGTAAGCTGCCCAAATTCTAACTGTCCGTAGATTTTAAGACAATTGAGCAACAGCGCTAAGAAAGAAACTACAATTAAAAAGGTTCGCATTATACTTTAGATAAAACAATGTTCTCTGACTGCTTTACAACGATTTGATCGAAAAACGCCTTAAGAGAGGCGTAATGGTATTGTGGTATGATCGCACTCTTAAAAGTAGTACTACAAGAAAATTGTAGCTGGTCTCCTCTTTGTTGTACCATATATTTAAAACTTCCCAAGCTATCTGGCAATGCGATACTCAGATTTTCTGGTATTGCAGTTATTGAATAGCCTTCTGGAATCTTGAAGTTAATCGTGAGCTTATTCGATTTTGGAAATCCAAAATCTACGGGGTACATACGCTCTTCCAGCTTAAAAGGATTTTCAGTTATCCCTAGGAACATTGCAGGTTTTAAATATAGTTTTCCAGCAATTTCTTCTGCTTGTGCTTCTTTGATAAAATGGCAAGACTCTACAATAGGTTTCGAGCATTCTTTTTGGTTCTTGAGGTCTAAAGCGTCAATCTCCATCGATACAAAATTATTTTCCATCTCGTCCATGATATCTTCTACGGTATGGTCTTTATGTTCCCTACGGTAATCATTGGCATAATTTTGGGTTAATTGCGTACGCAATTTTCCTTCTACACTACCGTCTTCCCCTATTGTGGCATTCACAAAAGTGATTTTATTGGAAGTTTTTGAAGGCGCCAGTTTAACACTGGCTGAAGTACCATCTTCTCTTACCAACCTACCGTTCCAATTTAATGCGCGCCTTGGCAGTACCCCAATAGCCCCCATTTTATCTGTGGCATCCATGTACAAGAGCCCACCATCCATTTCAACCGCAGCGATAAAATAATCAAACCCTTCGCGAGTGGGGAATAGCGGGATACCATGTTTTTTGGTGCTCACCAAAACAGGATTGGCCTTGAAACCAGCATAGCGCAACATATTAACCAGGGTAAGGTTTATATCGGCAACATTACCTTTTTTTTCTTCTAGTGCTTTCTTTATCCCATTTTCACAGAAGAACCCGTGATAGCCGTTCCAGGCTATATTATACTTTACATGGTTGTAGATATTGAACAAAACAGCGTTGGAACTGCTACTTTCATTTTTAATATTATCCACGATCGCTGCAACCCATTTGGTTTTTTGCAATTGATCGCCAAAATTGTTGGATTTGTAAATTGACTTTGCAACATCTTCCCAACTTAGGCTATAATTTTTATAAGGTCTACCCGGAAATTGTGTTGAAGCCAGTTCGAACTTAATCGCACTTCTGTAGTTATCTATATTGTCGGTATAGTCTTCTTCTTTAAGTGAAGGGATATGATTGGCATCCACCGTATATACATTCTCCATAAATTCGATCTCACTTGTTCGTTTACCACCATTTAGTCTTCCTGGATCATCTTCTTCCCTGTAACTAAAGGTCATAACCCTATTTTTACGAGATTGATCAAGATTTATAGGATAAAAACCACGACTGTACCGTTTGAATACGTAATACTCCGGTATTTCGAGATTGACTTCTACTTTGTCAACAGGGATGCCATATTGAAATTGAAAATCATCTAGATTTCCAGCAAAGTCAGAAGTAATTCGATATTGTAATTCAAGTACACTACCTTCTTTAACCTCTGGCATCGCAATAGCGGCTTTGTTTCGGTATTTATTAACGCTAGTTTTAAATATCCCTTCCTTTTTTAGTTTGGTTTCTTCCAACTTCCCTTCAACCATATTAAAGGTATATCCCTTCACATTAGAAATACGCTCTTCCCCATTTCCAGAGGTGTATAAAGGCACTTCAAAAGTACCCCAATCGAGCCCATTCTTATTGTAAATTTTAATACGGTAGTGGGCATCGCGAATCGTTTGAAAGCCCTCGCCATCATTATAGGTATAAAAAACCTTTTCGCTCTTGTATAGAATGGCTGCTTCAGCATCAGGTTCTTTACTGTGTTGAGACTGTGTAACCTCTTGTTGAGATACCTTACCAAATTTATAATTTGGCTTTTGGGCGTACATCGAGGTACTTGCAAACAGGACTGCAAAAAATAGTTTCGATTTCATCTATGGTTCGGTTTTGGTCAAAATAATTTTGGCGTTATCGTTTTTGGCAATCTTCTTGCGAAACGCTCTAAACTCATTATACTTTTCCTTCGGAAAAACCCCAGGAAGGATGGTTAATTTTCGATGATAGGTAATCTCATTTTCCCCCGACTGTTCCATTTCTAAATGGTAGGTCCCAAAATCTGTAGTAAATGTCGTTTTGGGCAAGAGTTGTTCAATTTTTAGTTGTTGTGGGAGCTGTATCGTAAAGTGATCCTCGTCTACATAACCACGTTTGATGACTACATCTTGCGTTCTGGTACGTACGCGCTTGGGCACGTAGGTATTTCTATTAAATACATTGGGCGCTAGAAGCCATTGCTCCCCAGCTTTAGAGATATAGTGATCTGAAGTCACAGACACCTTTTCTGTAAATTCAATCGCTCGTTTATCGTTTTCAAAGTCCGTTTTTACCAGATCAATACCTGTTACATAATCCCAATATTCCTTGTAATAGGCTTCAATATCCACTGCCTTTTTTTGAGGAAGTCGATCTCTGTCATTGCTGTCGTACTGAGTGCCTTTAGAACGAATGGTAACTTGGGCTTCCATCTGCCCATTATCATTAATAACAATGGCTGCTTCGGTGTGTTGCGAACTCTCTTCGGAGCTATAGGCTTTTGACTTTACCATTTCCCCTCCTTCTGGGGTAACTTTAAGTACATACCGATCGTCTGAAAAAGTACTCAAAAAATTCATTGGAGTATCCTGGCTAGTACACTCTAACCACAGCTCATCGTCCTCTAAAGGAACATTTAAAAAGGCGTGGTTCCCCGCTAAGCCTGGAAATTCTGGATCTAAATTGCGTTTTTCGTATCCAGCATAGAGGATGGTGTAATACGAGTCTACCCCCACTTCCTTTAGAAGCGCCATGGTATAGTTAGTAAGGCCTTTACAATCTCCATATTTTACCCTATCCACTTCTTGAGCACTGATAGGCTTCCAACCTCCAATCTCTAATTGCACGCTAATGTATCGCGTATTGTTCTGCAGGTATTCGTAGATTTTTTCAACCTTGGTTTTTGGATCGTCAATGCCTTGCACCAAACTGCTTGCTTTTGACTTAATCTCTGGACTCAATTCTTGTTGACCTGTTAGAAGATCTCGATAAATCCACTGTCCAAAATCCTTCCAGGTACGAGCGGTGCCATTAACCCCTTTCAAATGAAAACTTTCTAATGAAAAGCGAACATTAGGGGCAATTTCTGAGAAGGAAGGAGAGAAGGGTTCTCTTTTGATCGGTTTAATATGAGATACGGCATAATTAAACGCTTTATCAGTTTTTTGAACGGCAACACCAAAGGCTTCAAGATTTTGCTCTTTGACACGAATAGGGCTGTCAAATTCAACTTGCAGGGAAAAACTACTGTTTTCAACACTTAATTCGTAATCATCTAAGAAGTACCGAACCGGCATAAAGGCAGTGTCGGTAGTTTCATATGATTCTTCATATACAACAGTATAAGGGTATGAAATTGGGGTATATCTTAAATATTTAACCCTATCATCCGAGTATAAGGTACCCGAACTAACGGCACTTTGGTCAATAAAATCACGCGCTTTAAACTTTTCAATTTGCCGACCGTAACGGTCATAAACAACGGCACTAAGATGATTGATTTTGCTGTGATTATCGTACCTGCAATAAGCATTTACAAATCTCGCCCCTTTTTGATTAAGTACGGTAACCACCCGTTTAGAAGTCCATTCCAGGTGATCTATATCCTTGATGAGCACTTGTTGGGCATCTAATCGTACAACTGCATTAGCACCCTTGATTAACCCTTCAGGGATGGTGACAACACTGTAGTCTAAATTTTGCGAAAATAAAACGAGCGGAAGTAGGAAGAACCCTATTAACGAACGCATATACAACAAGTTAGGTTTGTTTGTTCCACAAAGATGCTGAAAATCGATGAAAGGAGCCTCGAAAATTTCCTAAATCTTACTCCTTATTTTTTGAGTCTATGATAATGGTTACGGGGCCATCGTTTAACAAGGAAACCTGCATGTCTGCACCAAAAATACCTGTACCTACTTTTTTATCCAATTCCTGTTCTAGCTGTGATACAAAATGTTCATATAGCGGAATGGCCCTATCGGGTTTTGATGCTTTTATATAAGAGGGGCGATTTCCCTTTTTAGTCGCCGCAAAAAGTGTAAACTGACTTACTACTATCGCTTCGCCATTCACTTCCTTTAGTGAGCGGTTCATTACACCGTCATCATCTGAAAAAATACGCAAATTGGCTACTTTTCGTGTTAACCATACAACGTCATCCTGGGTATCGGCATCTTCTATACCAAGTAGGATCAAAAGCCCTTGGTTAATGGCTGCCACGGTTGCATTGTCAACTACAACCTTAGCTTGGGAAACCCTTTGCACTACTACTCTCATAAATACTACAGTGTTTTTACCAAAGCAGCTGGTTAAGGGGTATAATTGTCCTTACGATAGTTTTCAGTAACATCTTCTTCCATCATTTGCACATAACTTCGGTATCGGCTCTGTGCTATTTTACCTTCCTCTAAAGCCTTTTTTACTGCACAGTTAGGCTCATCTAGATGTAAGCAATTGTTGAACTTGCACTGGGATTTTAACTCAAAAAACTCGGGAAAATAATCCCCTAATTCATCACGATCCATGTCAACCACGCCAAAACCTCTAATACCAGGCGTGTCGATAATACGTCCCCCAAAAGAAAGATCATACATCTCTGCAAAAGTGGTAGTGTGCTGCCCTTGCAAATGTTGTTCCGAAATCTCTGCGGTTCTCAATTCCAAACCTGGCTCCAAGGCATTAACCAAGGTTGACTTACCTACTCCAGAATTTCCGGAAAACATACTGGTTTTATCTTGCATTAGCTGGCATACTTCGGCAACATTGTCTTGGGCTTTAGCCGAAAGGCCAATAACTGGGTAGCCAATAGTGCGATATAAGTTTATCAAATGATCTACCTCAACCATTTCCTCCTCGTTATAACTGTCTAGTTTATTAAAGAGAAGCACTACCGGAACATCGTAGGCCTCCGCAGTTACTAAAAAACGATCAATAAAACTGGTATATGTGGTAGGATTATTTAAAGTGATCATCAAAAAGGCTTGATCCAGATTCGCTGCAATAATGTGTACTTGCTTGGAAAGATTCACAGACTTTCGAACAATATAGTTCTTGCGATCCGATATGGCGGAAATCACCCCTACGGTTTCATCCCCTACCGTTTCTAAAGCAAAGGTCACCTGATCTCCCACGGCTATGGGATTAGTGCTTTTAATCCCCTTGATGCGAAACTTCCCTTTGATACGGCATTCGTGAAAAATACCGTCTTTGGTCTTTACGGTGTACCAACTTCCCGTCGATTTGTACACTGTTCCCTGCATAAAATGCGACATTGACAACAATTCACACAAATATTAAAGAAACTATTTTCATTTCTTACAAAATCCTTTTAAAATTGAACTACAAATTAACATCAACATTCTTTAAAACATGAAGAGACTTCTTTTTTTAACGGCTTTTGCCTTACTAGCTACCTTAGGTGCCCATGCACAAGAGTACAAAGTGATTACCAGTGTAGAATCTATTGTACCTAATGGTCTTGGGCGATCCCGGATTATCAATGCTTTAGAGCAAAAAGATTACAAAGAATATACGACCGTGCAAACTGCGGAAGACAAAACCCGAAACAAATCGGATCGTGGTGAAATTCGAGTGAAGAACTTCGAAGAAACTAAACTCTTAAACTTTTACAATATTGGTGGTATCCGTTTTCAAAATATTGCTGCCAATGATGCTTTAATAACCGACATGATCAATTCTATGATCGAAGCAGGTTGGTCTTTAGAACATGTTATAAGCGCTGTAGAAAGCGAAGGTGGTAAAGGAGATGGAAAAGGTATCTTTATTACCCGTTATATTTTTAAGCGGTAATTAACCCGTAGTGATTTCAAAATAAAGTCCGGATACTAAATGGGTATCCGGACTTTATTATTTTCATGGTACGGTCTTTCTCGCTAATCCATAATATAGATTCGACCGCCTGCAAAGGTGCTTTTGTTAACCTTTTGTGGCTGTCCGTACACGGTAACATCGCCACCGGCTTTAACATTGATATCCACCCTATCAGAAGCGAATACTTCTGCCTCTCCGCCAGCCGATATTTTAACTTCAGATACCGCTGTGCGCAATTCACTTCCTTCAAATATACCGCCGGTATTAAGCACAATACTTTGATTCTCTGCCAAACCGGAAGCCTCCACAATACCTCCCGTAACTGCTCGCGCATCTAACACCACAACATCCATACCTATTGTAATTCTACCCCCCTCTTGAGAGCGTAGCTCAATTTTATTCTGTTTTACGGTTTCATTACAGGTAATGTGTGCTCCTTCATTAGCATCAATAACCTCAATATCGGTGTAGTGCACTTCAATAAGCGTATCTGCCCCAGTAAACTTTTTATCCAACTGCATTCGCAACTTTAGGACACCGTCTTTATTGATCCATTTAATGTCATCTACATTACGACCCTTTATCAATATGCGATTCTCATCTGACTGAATTAGGTTTACTTCGATAAGATCAAAAACTTTGATCTTATGGAATGCACCAACATCGGTATCAATGATACGCTGGCCAGAAGCGCATAGCCCGGCCATTAGAAACAAAAGAACAGGGATAGTTTTCATAGTTTTTCGTGTATTAGTCTTTGAAAAGACGCTTAAAAACGGTCACTGTTACACTTGCTAACAAAAAAGTAGCTATAAATGCTATGCTACAACCGTAAAACGTTAGGTGTTGATGATTTTTTCTTGATGATTAATGGATTCTTGGTGAATGGCCTTAAACATGCGTAAGACAAACTCCTCACTCAGGCCGCGTTGTTCCCCTTCCAAGATCATATTTCCTAGAATAGCATTCCAACGGTTCGATTGCAATACGGCTACATTGCGCATTTTCTTAAGCGCTCCTATGCCATCAGAAACCTTCATTCGTTTTCCTAAAAGATCGATCAACTCGTTGTCCAATACATCGATTTGCGTTCTTAGGTTAACGAGTTGAGCGTTGTACTCCGCCTCTTCATCGGTTTCCTTACGCATACGCAAGTCAACAAACATTTGTTTAAGAACAGCTGGGGTCACCTGCTGGGCCGCATCACTCCAAGCATTGTCCGGATCGTGGTGGGTTTCAATCATTAGCCCATCAAAATTAAGATCTAATGCAGTTTGCGATACATCGAACACCATATCTCTTTTACCCGTAATATGGCTCGGATCGTTAATGAGTGGTAAATCTGGAAAACGACTTTGTAACTCAATCGCTAGTTGCCACTCTGGAATATTGCGGTACTTGGTTTTTTGATAGGTGGAAAAACCGCGGTGAATCACCCCTAGTTTCTTGATATCGGCGGTATACAAACGCTCTACTGCACCAAGCCATAAAGACAGATCGGGATTCACAGGGTTTTTGATCAAAACCACTTTATCCGTACCCTCCAAGGCATCGGCAATCTCTTGTACAATAAAAGGGCTTACGGTAGAACGTGCCCCGATCCACAATAAGTCAATATCGTGTTCTAAAGCGAGATCTACATGCGCGCGGTTAGCAACTTCTGTAGCGGTTTTTAGCCCAGTTTCTTCTTTTACCTTTTGTAACCATTTTAGGCCAATAGCCCCTACCCCTTCAAAGTTACCAGGACGTGTACGCGGTTTCCAGATACCTGCTCGGTAGTAACTCACATCAGAGTCTTTTAGCTCGTGTGCGATTTTAAGTACTTGTTCTTCCGTTTCAGCACTACACGGGCCAGCAATTACCAAAGGGTGCTGTAGTTGCATATCGTCTAACCATGTTCGCAATTCTTTTGTATTTTCCATCGTATCAATTGGTTTTAGTATGTGGTATTCCTTTTAAAATTTCCTTTATTCTGTTGGTATTATTCATTTGTTCGTAGATGCCTTCTAAGTCATCATCTTCCATCATTTTTTTGAAAGACTCTAGATTTTTAATGTACTCCTTCAAGCTTTTGATGACGTTGCCCTTGTTTTGTTCGAAAATGGGGGTCCACATCGCTGGGGAGCTTTTTGCCAAACGAACGGTACTCTCAAAACCACTGCCTGCCATATCAAAGATATCGCGCTCGTTTTCCTCTTCTTGGATAACTGTTTTACCCAACATAAAAGAGCTGATATGCGATAGGTGCGATACATACGCAATATGCTTGTCGTGCGATTCCGGATTCATGTAACGCAAATGCATCCCCAATTCTTGAAAAAAGGCCAAAGCCCTTTCCTGTATGGGTGTCGCCGTTTGTTCTACCTCGCAAATAATATTCGTTTTATCTTTAAACAAACCGTCAAAAGCCGCTGCCGGTCCGGAAAATTCCGTCCCCGCAATAGGATGGCAAGCCAAATAGTTTCTACGCTTGGGATGTTGCGCTACTACCTTACAAATAGCCTCCTTGGTGGAACCAGCATCGAACACCAAAGCATTGTCTTTAACGCTTTCCAAAATATACGGCAGGCGTTCTTTGGTAGCATTTACGGGAATAGCGATAACAACCATATCTGCTTCTGTAAGATCTTCTACATCACCTGCGGCATGAATAAGTCCTAGCCGTTGGGCTTCGTCTAAATGATGTGTATTATGATCAATTCCAAGAATAGTACAGTCAGGATATATACGGGCCAGGCCCTTAGCAAAAGAGCCGCCAATCAATCCTACTCCTATGATAACCGCTTTTTTCATCTTATAACCTTGCCATTGCTGTTGTTATTTGTTCACAAGGGACACATAGCGAAAAACGGATATAGCCCGCTCCATTGGCCCCAAAAATAGTGCCGGGCGCAATAAAGATATGCTTGTCATGTAATAGCTGATCAATAAAATCTTCAGACGATTCCGCTCCTTCAGGCAATTTTGCCCATACAAACATTCCCGCTGTATCGCGATCGTAGGTACACCCCAGTTTATCTACTAACTGAAACATCAGTGTTCTCCGTTTGGTGTAAACCGCATCCAATTCTTGATACCAAGTAGGCCCACTCTTTAGCGCTTCTATAGCTCCTTTTTGAATCCCCATAAACATCCCAGAGTCCATATTGCTTTTTACTTTGAGTACAGCTTGGATGTGTTCTGCACTTCCCAAAACCATACCCACGCGCCAGCCTGCCAGGTTAAAAGTTTTACTCAATGAATTGAGCTCTAAAGCATAGGCTTTAGCCCCTTCGAGTTGTAAAATACTGGTAGGGGAGTCATTAAGCACAAAACTATAGGGATTGTCGTTGACCAATAAAATATCGTGCTTTTGAGCAAAGGTCAGGAGACTTTTCATGCCTTGCATGGTAATCTTGGCTCCTGTGGGCATATTGGGATAACTGATCCACATCAGTTTTACCTGTGACAGATCGTGTTGTTCCAGTTCTTTGAGATCAGGTAACCAATCATTTTCTGCTTTTAAGCCATAAGTAATTGCCTTGGCCCCAATTAAACGGGATACCGAACCGTAGGTCGGGTAACCTGGGTCTGGTATTAAAACCCCATCTCCTGGATTCAAAAAGGCCAAACTAATGTGCATAATGCCTTCCTTAGAACCAATTAAAGGCAAAAGTTCTTTGGTTGGGTTTACGATTACTCCAAAACGGTCTTTGTAAAAATGGGCCATAGCCTCTCTGAGCTCTGGTAGCCCCTGATAGCTTTGATACTGGTGCGCTCCTTCTTGATATAGTGTGCCTTTTAGTGCTTCCATAGCGGATGGAGGAGGGGCTAAATCAGGAGACCCAATTCCCATATTGATTATTGGTTTGCCCTCCGCTAAAAGTGCTTTTACCTCCCGTAGTTTTTTAGAGAAATAGTATTCTTGAACGCTATGTAGCCGCTCTGCTGTATTCATACCCGTGCATTTTTATATTCGCCCAATACCGTAAAGTCTTCAGACATAATGGCTAAAAGGGACTTAGCCTTGGCAAAATCTTCATACCTATCAAAAGTGACATCAACAAAAAATGCATATTTCCATGGGGTCTCAATGACTGGTAGGGATTGTATTTTAGTTAAGTTCAAATTACAATCACTCATTACATTTAGTACTGTCGCCAAGCTACCTCTTTTGTGATCTGTTAAAAAACGTAGAGAGGCTTTATTTATTGGTTCGGTAGCTTCTTCGAGGGGATGCTTATTTAAAATAATAAACCGCGTAGCGTTGTTCTTAATGGTTTGAATATCGGCTGCCACAATGTCTAAATTGTAAAGCGCTGCTGAAACGGCGGGCGCAATAGCGCCAATAGTGGACCATCCTTTTTCTTGTATCGCTTTAGCCGTAGCTGCAGTATCTACATCTTCAACGAGTTTGATATGCGCGTGTTTTTTAAAAAAATCCTTACACTGTAGTAAGGCCATTGGATGGGAATGTACTTCTTCAATAGCCTCTAGGGTCACACCAGGTTGCACCATTAGGTGATGGTGAATATTTAAATAATGCTCTCCAACAATACGAAGACCATTATGACTCAATAAATTGTAGTTGGGAATAATAGAGCCTGCAATAGAATTTTCAATGGCCATGACCCCTTGGTCAGCCGTGCCCTGCACCAGATGATCTACCAATTTATCAAAGGATAGGCACTCGATCAATTCTATAGCTTCGCCATAGTATTCCAATGCCACCTGATGGTGGTTGCTTCCTAAGATTCCTTGTATGGCAATTTTCAAAGTCATTGCAAAAAAAAAGCCCCGAATTTGTATCGGGACTTCTGGTTTTTCTATTTCAATTATACCTAGAACGATCCCGTACCTCTCTTAAAAAAGAAGTAAAAGAAAAATCGGTTCCAGAAATAAGTCAAATGCATTATTCAGTTTGAACAGCGAAGATTAAGCATTCCATTTAAAATT
Source organism: Bacteroidota bacterium (assembly GCA_039414375.1). Classification (GTDB taxonomy): domain Bacteria; phylum Bacteroidota; class Bacteroidia; order Flavobacteriales; family Flavobacteriaceae; genus Croceivirga. The sequence goes on from JBCDGY010000029.1 coordinate 17,628, forward strand.
CAAAGAGAAAACCTATTTTTTTTAGTATTCCCATATAAAAATTGCCTTGCCGTGGTTA
>JBCDGY010000030.1:0-17500 GCA_039414375.1 Bacteroidota bacterium
ACTATAATTTATATTATGTCAAATAGAAATTATGAATAACAGTAATGATCGGAATCCTTAATAACGATCCCCGCCATCGTACTCCCTTGCTCCTGATCGCCGGTTCTCTTCCTTTTTCTGATTGATGCGGTAAACAAAAGATAGATTAATTTGTCGCTCCCGCCATTGAAACTCGCTATCCGATGTAAAGAATGGTGTTTCCGTAAACAAAAGTCGTTTTCGGGAATTGAAAAGATCGCTGGCATTAAGCGCAATCGTTCCTTTGTCCTTAAGGACATCCTTGCTTAAGGCCAGATTAATAGTGAAAATGCCCCGTCTTTTGGTTTGGGCGTTCTCCGTGGGACCATTATAAAAAAAGTTGGTTTGCCAATCGATCTTGCCCGGTAGACTTACTTTGGAACCAAAACGCGTAAACCAGCTGGTATTGGTTGCTCCCAAGTCAATGCCCCTAAAAAAACCACTGGTGTTAAACTCAAAAAAATTAAAGCTGCTGTTAATACGCCACCACTTTGTAGGATTGTACAGCATACCGACTTCCGCTCCAATACGTTCATTCGTGGATAGGTTTATGGGTATGGAACGTATGATAACAATGCCATCTCCTGTCACCTCCCCGGTCTCTTCTTGGATTCTTTCAAAGGCATCTTCTTCTCTTTGATAATATACCGATGCGGTAAGGGTTAGTTTTTTCCAACGCCTGAGATAGCCAAGATCAAAAGCATCCGCAAAGGCAGGATCAAGGTCTGGATTGCCCTGAAAGACATTGGTGCGGCTCGATCGTGATGGAAATGGGTTGGTAAACCACCCTCTGGGACGATTTATCCTTCTGTTGTAGCCCAAAGTAACGTTTTCCTCCTCCCGTAGTTCATAGGTCAGGTTCAAGGTGGGGAATAAATTCAAAAAGTTTTTATCAAAATCCAGCTGTACATCCTCCCCTAGCAGCTCTTGCAAGGTGGTCGTATCCACGCCACTCACCTCCCCGCGCTGTCTGGTCTGCTCCAGCCGCAGTCCAGCCAAGAAACTGAATTTTCCAAATTTGTTGCCATACTGGGTATACAGGGCATTGACATCTTGATTGAATACAAACCGATTGGTAAGTCCATCATTTTCAATAAAGTCTCCTGTATCCGTATCCAGTTCTTCGAGGCTAAAGTCTGTTGCCGTTTCTTGATAGTTGCCGCGGTACCCGGCTTCAAACTGGGCCTCCCCCATCGGCAGTACATAATCCACTTGGACCAAAAATTCGTTTTGTGTTTCTATTTCTAAAATATTCTCAGCCCCAACGGTATCGGTATTGGGAAAGGTATTGACCTCGGTGATGGTAATGGGCTTCAACTCTTTATCATACGAATATTGAAAGTCAGCGGTCAGCTTTTGCCCTTTATCATCAAAATCGTTGGTATAGTTCATCGAAAGTTGCAACGATTCCTCATCTTCTTCTTCGATTTCCCTTCTAAGCGTCTGGCTGTCTAACGCGCTGTTCAAAAATCGGTCGGTATCGTTCGTGGTGATGTCCTTCCCATTATTGATTCTACCGAAAAGGCTGGTCGTTAAGGAGCTGTTTTCCGTTAAAAAATACTCCAGCCCGATATTCCCATTAAATCCGCTGTTCCTACGGGCGATATCCCGGTCTTCAATAATTCTGTCAAAGGTGCCATCTTCAAAAGTATTGTCGAAAAATCCATTGCCGGGTGGCTCACTATAGGTATACCCCAAGGTGGTAAAAAAATTAAAGGTATTTGTGCGGAAATTAAGATTTGGGGTGATTTGAAATCGTGCTGGTACGCCCACAACCGTATTGATGGTACCATTGAATCCACGTGTCTTTTCCTTTTTCAATACGATGTTGATGATGCCCGCGGTACCCTCAGCGTCATATCTGGCTGATGGACTGGTAATTACTTCTACCTTTTCTATAGCATCAGCCGGTAATTGACGTAGGGCCTCGGTAGACCCAAAACCTGCCAATGCAGAGGGCCTATCGTTGATAAGAATACGCACATTGTCATTTCCGCGAAGGGCTACTACACCGTCGACGTCTACCGTGACAGAGGGAATATTATCCAGCGCATCACTTATCGTAGCGCCACTATTGGTAAGGTCCTTGCCTACATTGTAGATTTTCTTGTCCAACCGTACTTCTACAGAAGTTCTTTCTTCTACTATTTCAACGGCATCCAGCTCCTGCACATTTGGGGATAGGCGAATTACACCCAGGTTGGTGTTCGTTGTGTATTTTTTAGCTGCAATGGTTCTAGGGCTAAAGGAGATATATTCAACGCTCACCCGATATGTACCGGGCTTAACCTGAATACTAAAACTACCCTTTTCATCGGTAATCCCTCCGGTTATATTATCTGGTTGATTAGCATCCTCGATAAGAATCGTAGCATATTCCAGCGGACGATCGATACCGGCTTCTTTAACCGATCCTTGAAGATTGATTGTTTTTCGCTGTGCAGTTAGGGAGGCGGAAACCAGCACTAAACAACAGATTAACAAGCTCTTTCCCAACCTAGAATAATTTTGTTTAATTATTTTTTAAAAATAATAAACAAAATCAATAAATCAGATCAAAAGGCTGTTAATAGTATTCATAGTTACCCCATCAATATTTAGGAAATGTTTGAACATGTCTTAGAATGCATACAGAAATCTGGTAGGTCATTACTACATGTCTTTAATCGTACTGTATTGCCACGCTATTAGATTGGCTTTTCGATATTGGAATAAACCTTATGGAAATGATGTTATCTATCGGAATAAAAAAAACCGACCCTTGTTCAAGGGGTCGGTTTCTAAAAGGTTCAAAAGATTTGGGAAACTTTTTCTAACTATAACTATACGTATGATGTTATTAAAACAACTTCATTCTAGAAATTCCCGAAAAAAATGTGATTTTTTTTCTAAAAATCTACAACTAACCCCAAACTTGGTATGATTTGACCATTGTCACGCTCAATTTCCACCAAACTACTAGGGCTTACCAAACTGCCATTGGCATCGCGGTTTAGCCCATATTCAGGGGGCTGCGGGATATTTTGACCCAAAATATTCTGCGCCTCTACAAACAAATCCAACGACAATCGTTCAAAATTCCATTTTTTATCAATTCTTAAGTCCAATTGGCTAAAAATCTCCAAATTTTCCTCTCCCAAACGGCTATAATCCAATACTACCTCGGGATATCGGTCTAAAGTGGCGTCCAAATCGGTAGGGACAAAAGGCGTTTCTCCGGCAAATCGATACCGGGCACTTACCTCCCAATTGCGTTTCAGTTTGAGCCCCCCAGTAAAGGAAATCAAATGGCGGCTATCCCATACCGAGGGTAAATAGACATCGCGATCCAAACCGGTAAACTCACTATAAAACCAGGTGTAGGCAAAAATCCCGTAAAAGTTGTTGGCCAGTTTTTGCTGAAATTGCAGCTCTGCCCCATAACTACGGCCGCGCCCCTCGGTGGCAATCGGCTCACTTCCCAATATCTCGAAACCCCCGCCTTTGTTGGCCAAGGATACCCCATCGCGTAAAGAAACTGGATAGTCATCGTACCACTTATAGAATCCTTCTAAAGAAATACTGGCCGATGGCCCAAAATAATGCTGTAAGCCCAAGACCAAGTGATCGCTTCGGGTATACTGCACATTCTGGTTAATCAGGTCGTTTTCGTTATTTCTAAAGCCTAGAATGGTATAAGGCGGCAGTTTAAAGTAACGTCCAATAGAGCCATTTAAACGCCAATTCTCTTTAAACTCATAAGACAGTGAAAATCGCGGGGAAAAGGTGGACAAGAGGCTTTCCTCAGTGGTGAAGGAATCATCATCCATGCGAATACCTAAAGAGACATCCAGCTTATCCGAGAAAAATGACCTGGTAAGGTTTGAGAACAATCCATACTTAAAAAAATCAATTTCAGTGTCAAAGGCCAATCCATTATTAAGATCAGCGGTTTGGTTTTCGTAATAGGAATACTGGGTGTTGAATCCAGAAGTCAATTTCCATTCCCCTAAAAGCTTGGTTACCGCATACCGCAGTTTGGTTTCTGACTCAACTGCTTCGTTGCTAAAGATGACCCCTTCTTCATTTATGGGATCTTGGTACCGGGTAAAATCATTCACCAGGGTATTGTTGCTTACAGTGGTCTCCATAAACCCACTGCCATCTGCAAAGCGCCGCTTCCAGCTTACACCTAAGGCATTGGTTCTTTGGGTGATAAAAGGTGTTTGCTCTAGCTGTGCTTGCTGTTCGGCATCAAAAGTATCGGGGGGTGCCACAGAAAAATCATCTATAGAGCCTACACCTATAAGGCTCAGGTTATTACGGTCATCAATCTCATGGGTTACCTTATATTGATAGTCCCAATAGTCCGGCCGGATGGGCAAGCCGATTACCTCAAACAAAAATTGCAGGTAACTGCGGCGCACCGAAGCCAAAAAGGTGGTTTTGGAAGCATCCTCTCCCCTTTTAAACAAAGGCCCCTCTAGTGTCAACGCGGCTTCACTAGCACTCACCCTAAAATTGCCATTAAAGTTTCTATTGTTACCATTGCGTTGGCTAAACTGCAATACCCCAGAAAGTGGATTGTCGTATTGCGCGCCAAAGGCAGAAGTGGATAGGGTCACATTATCAATAAAAGAAACGTTGATTAACCCCACCGGACCACCAGCACTTCCCTGAGTAGCAAAATGGTTTACGTTGGGGATCTCCATCCCATCCAAGTAATACACCGTTTCATTGGGTGCACCACCACGAATAATCAAATCGTTACGAAATCCTCCAATAGAGGGAGACACGCCGGGTAAAGTTTGGGCCACCTGCACCACATCGTTATTACTACCGGGATAGGTAGCAATTTCTACGGCAGAGAGCGTTTGTGTTGATAGTGGGGTTTCTCGAGGTCTACTAATGGTGTTGGCGTTACTTACTTCCACTTCATCGAGCTGTTCCGCGGCCTCTTTGAGTACAAAATTGTAGTTGGGGGTACCCTTAGAACGCACAATAATGTTATACTGTGTTTGCGTTTCGTAGCCAATATAGCTCACCACCAAATTATAAGAGCCAGGAGTAATTCCTTCAATGGTATAATTACCATCAAAGTCAGTTTGTGCCCCTTTGGTTGTACCTTCGAGAAAAGCAGACGCTCCAAAAATGGGTTCCCCAAGGGCAGCGGTGACTTTTCCGTAAATGGTGGTGGTTACTTGCGCCTGGGCAAAGGATAGTACCCCTAAAAATATTAAGGTCATCCCGAGTCGGAAAGGATTCAAAATCATTTTGTTGTATTTATTGTGTCAAATATTAAACAAAATGATATCAAAAAATAGTATTTATTTTTAATTTTGTGTTAAATAGTAGTTTATGACTTCTTTTGAATTGACCAAAACCCTTGTTGATCTTGTAGCTGCCTACTCCAAAGATGCGCCTACTGAACCATTGGATCTCCCTACTTTTTTGACTTGGGCCAGCAGCCAACAGCCGGATGATATGGCTAAAGAAAACTTGAAAATCACTGGTTTTAGTATAGCTGTGGAGTTGGCAGCGCTTATAGGACGTTTAAGTCGGTATTCCAATACTTATATCAAATTGACTTTGGAGGGCCTCCCCTTCTCTACCGATATGGAATTTACGTTTACTGCGATTTTGGATCGCAACGGTCCTTTGGGAAAAACGGACCTTATTAAGCGAATGGCTTTTGATCGTTCTTCTGGAATGGGTGTTATTCGACGATTATTAGAGAAGGAATTAATTGTGGAGTTTCCCAATCCCCAAGACAAACGCAGTAAGCTATTACAACTGACAGAAAAAGGCCGTCAAGCGGTACAATTAGGCTATCAAAAAGTACCGAGGGCGGCCAACTTTATTACGGCCCATCTTGATACTAAAGAAAAGGGGCAGCTGTTGCACTTGTTACAAAAACTGGATCGTTTACATTATGGGCTATATCTTTCGGAGCACCAAGACAAAGCGCTTTTTCAAGGCGCTGAAGGTATGCTTTGAGTGCTAGCTGCTGATTTAGCAGGTTCTTTAATATGTGCATCATAAGTAATTGAAAAACGCTGGCTACTTCTTACTGTAAAGCGTGAACGTAGATTCTGTAAAAGTTGTCCGTTTACGGTGAAGTGCTCTCCTACTTCGTTTTTAATGCTAAATGTAAAGTTGTACCACTGTTTGTCCTCATCGAAGGTGATCTGAAAATCCTTAGGTACTCCTTTAAAGTTGATACCCACATCTCCAGTACCAAATCCGCTAATCATTTGACGTTCTCCAAAATAAGGGAGATTGGCAAACACACTGTCTTTTTCAATTTTTAGATAGGCACTGTTTCCCGTTAGACTTATTGAGGTACCCGTACTGCCAGGCGGCAATAATCCAGCAGAAGCGATTGCATTCATACTACTTCGGGCAAAAGGTCTGGCCCAATGGGCGCGCAATTCCCAAACTCCATCTTCCGCATATCTTTCAAAACGCGCTTTTTCCAATTCGGTAGCTACCGTTTTTCGAGTACTGCTGCATGCAGTTGTTAGTAAAATGAGGAGTAAGGCCGCGAGTGTAGTAAAAGATGCTTTCATGAGTTATTTTTTTTTCAAGTTATACCTTGTATTCCTGGTTCAAAAGTCAAAATGCGTAAAGCGAAGGTGGGGATGCGTAAACCGGTAGAACCAATGGGTAAATCCTTCTTCCTCTGAAAGTTACGAAATTTGTCTTAGCTTATCCGCGCTATCGGCACCTAAATATTTCTTAAAACGCAATGCCCTGTAATTGACGAACTCCCTGGCCAAAACCAAAGAAACGAAGCACTGATGCTACCATGTTCAACATATTTTTTTAAACCTATCCTCTGTTTTCTTGAAGACCCCTAGAGCGGGGTTAGCACCATTTTTCGAAAGGCAACCGCAGCACCTTCGGCCTGTACCGCAATCTTTCCTTCTGAAACTGTAGCTTGGTATCCGCTATTGACAAGAGCACCATTAACCCACACTTTAATAGTATCTGCTTTGCATACTATGGTCATGGAATTCCATTCTCCCAACGGCCGCTCCGGGTTTTCCCCTACCCTTTTGATGCGTCTTTGCTTTCCTTCGGTAATTCCCCATTCAGATCGCGGACCACGGCGCTTTTCCATCTCTGCCACCTTAATATCTTCTACAATCACCCAGAAATCTCCGGCATTTCCATGTTCCATTTGTACTTCGATAGACTGTGGAAACATATCGTACAAGGCTCTAGGGGTAGAAGCATGTACCAATACGCCGCAGTTTCCTGGTTCCCCGAGGAAACGATATTCCACTTCCAAACGATAATCGCGATAGGTAGCCTTTGTCAGTAAATGGCCTCTGGGTTCGCCTGCGGTAATAAGCAAACCATCTTTTCGGTAAAAAGGTTGAGGGCCATTGGGCACACTATCCAACAAAGGCACATCCATATACCAACCAGACAGATCATCGCCTTGAATAAGACTTAAACTGGGTTCCGTGGTACAATTATTCCCCACCATAAAACCGATACTACAACAAAGGATTCCGAGTAATCGCCAGATTGTCATATTATCCTGCTTTTTTTCTAAAACGTGCCAATAACACCAACTTTTTCTTAGTGTTTATAAAATAGACTCCCGTTAAAAGTACCGCAGCGGCGGCTAGCGAACGCATGGTAACCGTTTCATCCAAAAAATACCACCCTAAAAACAAGGCAACAATGGGATTGACATAAGTAGAGGTCGCCACTTTTTCTGGAGAGACGACTTTGAGTAAATAATTAAAAGACGTAAAAGCAATGATGCTACCAAATACCACCAAAAGGATCATCACCCATTGTACCTGTCCACTCCATTGCAAAGGAGAAGACCAAGATTCCCCAAAAGCCACACTCATTAACAAGAGTAGTAGTCCTCCGATGGACATTTGGTAAGCGGTATTTACAAAATAGTTCTTAGGCAAGTCTGCCGTTCCAACAAAAAGACTCCCGTAACCCCAACTTAGCATACAGGCGAGTATCATAAATATTCCGATTACGGCGTGCTCCTTGGCCAATAGTGATTCTTGCCCCACCAGCAGATACATCCCAATAAATCCCAGTATAATACCAATAACGGACATGGGTTGAATTTTTTTTCCCTGCAGTACCCGCATCATTAGTAAAATCAATAGCGGTTGCGCAGCAATTTCCAAAGCAGCAAAACCACTATCTACATATTTTAAGGCCCAAACGACTACCCCATTGCCAAAACTGAGAAAAAGGAAACCGGCAATTGCGGTATTTCGAAGTTGTCGCGGAGTAACCCTTATGGACTGGCCACTGCCCAGGGCTATCGCAAAAATGAGCAAGCCCGCAGTGGTAAAACGCACCCCTGCCAACATAAATGGCGGCAATTCATTAACGGCCATTTTATTCAGTAAGTAGGTCGAGCCCCATATCACATAAATAGCGAAGAACGCTGCAATAATCAATAGGGTTGTGCGGCGGTCATTGTTCATGAGGTTGTTCTTATAGTTAAATGTACACTTTTTCAATTGCTTTCTTGAAGGTCATCCCCGGTATTCCTCCGGTCCAAGTACAAACTGCAACATTGCATTGTTTACTTTTACGAACTTTAAATAGCGCTCCCATGAGAATGAGCAAATGGTATCATTTTTTACGTGATCTTTTTATCGATAATGGTATGGCTGAACGGATGGCAATCTACTTGAATTGCCTACTCTTAACCATATTAGCCATGCTAGCGGTTCTTTTGTTGGATTATCTGCTATGGAAGATACTACGATGGTCCTCGGCACGATTGGCGAGACGTACCAAAACCAATTTTGACAACCTTGCGGTTACAAATCGTTTGCCCCGTTACTTGGCGCACATATTTCCATTGGCCCTGGCTTTGGAACTAACGCCTTTTGTCTTTTATGATTTTCAATACACCGAAAACCTTGTTTTTAAGCTTTTAAACATTGCCGTAGTGTTTTTGATCTTACGCATTGCCAGAAGCTTGTTACGGACCATTAACGACTATCTTAAAACCCTTCCGCGTTTTAAGGACAAACCAATAGATAGCTATATTCAGGTCTTTATGATTTTTGCCTGGGCAGGCGGTTTGATGACCATTTTGGCCATTTTAACGGGAATTGATATCTGGAAATTCCTCACTGGCCTAGGGGCTGCTTCGGCCGTATTGTTGCTTATTTTTCGAGACACTATTTTGGGTTTTGTGGCCAGTATACAAGTAAGTATCAATGATATGGTACGTATCGGCGACTGGATTACTTTTGAAAAATACGGTGCCGATGGCGATGTTACCGAAATCAACCTTGCTACCGTTAAGGTGCAAAACTTTGATAAAACCATTACCACTATCCCCACTTACGCTTTAATTTCGGATAGCTTTAAAAACTGGCGCGGTATGCAGTCCTCCGGAGGGCGGCGTATTAAACGATCCATCATCATCAAACAACAAGGCATCAAGTTTTTAACCGAAGCGGATATTGCTGAGCTCGAAAAAATTGACTTGATCACTAATTATTTGGTAGATCGCCAGGCCAAGATTAACGCATTCAATACGGAAAAGGAAGTGGATAAATCCCTTTTGCTCAATGGCAGGAATTTGACCAACTTAGGGGTGTTTCGTAAATATATTGAAGCCTATCTAGAAGCCCATTCCGCTGTTAATGACGATATGACGCTAATGACCCGGCAACTACCACCCACCTCACAAGGGATTCCTTTGGAGGTATACGCTTTTAGTAGCGACAAACGGTGGCAGAATTACGAGTACATTATGGCAGATATTTTTGATCATATCTTAGCCGCAGTTCCTTATTTCCAATTGGAGGTTTTCGAATTGCCCTCCACTGGTTTTAAGACTACTACTTAATCTAAATCTTGTCCTTCTATCCAAGGAGCACCTGCTGCCTTTAAATCAGCCTCCAATGCTGGAAGGGTTTCCTTGACCATTGTGGCCAATTTACCTTTAATACCCTCCAATTGCTGAGAAGCCCGGTTGAATGCGCTTAAATGATTCCCCGTAGGCCCATAAGTGTTCATCAAGGCTACAAAGCCTACAAAACTACCATCTCCTGGGGCCGGCGGATTACGCTCTCCCACCTCATTTTTGGCAGGATTCCCTTTCATCATGGCCTCAATAGCTTTTAAAGATTTCTTAGCATCGGCAATGCGCCCATACAACTCCGGTGTTGGAGACTTGGCCTCATCAAATGCTCTTTTCATCGCATCTACCATTTTTAAACTTTCCGTTAAGGTGCTATTGGTTGCCATTAAACGCTGTTGAAAGGCTTGGAAATTCGTTCTAAAGGCATCTATCTCCGCTTCTGGCTTTGGTGGTAATGCCCCTTTCAGCATGCGCTTTACTTCAAAAGACCTAGGTTCCGCTACTGCAGTGAGCATTCCGTTGGCACGTTCGTATAAGGTCACCGTATAAGTCCCTGGCGTAACGCGGTAGGGAGAAGGAAAAAAGTCATCATCGTCACTAGGTTTTGGCGCTTTAAGGGGTACTCCACTTCTCGCAGCCTGGGTTAAGTCCCAGCTAACCCTATTGAAGCCCTCTTTATTAGTGCCTTTAACTGTATTTATGGTAGTTCCTTGCTCGTCCTTAATCACCAAGACATAACCAGGCTTTTCTTGAATGGTTTCTTCCGCCAAGGCATCCCATCCCATAAAGGGGATGGCTTCCTCCCCGAGTTTTTTCTCCTTCTTGATACGCTCATCTTTTAGTGTAGTTAACTTTTTAGGAAGGTAGTATGTAAAGGTAGCCCCATAATCAGGGTTTTTGGCCTTGTAGGTATTATCACCTTGAGCGTACAATCCATTCTTTTGAATGTACCAATGGGCTGTTTTAGGCTGGAAAAACTGAACTTCACTAGATTTACTGGTATCATAGGAACGCAAAGGACTAATGTCATCCAAAACAAAGAAGCCACGGCCAAAAGAAGCGGCCACCAAATCATTTTCACGTCGTTGGATGGTTAAATCCCTGAAAGAAATGGTAGGAACACCGCCTTTCAACTGGGTCCAAGAAGCACCCCCCGTTTTGGTGAAGTAGATGCCGTATTCTGTAGCTGCAAACAAAAGATTCTTGTCTACATGGTCTTGTACAATACGCCATGTCAATAAGGTCTTTGGCAAATTGCCATTCATAAACCGCCAGGTACGTCCTTTGTCAGAACTCTTCAATAAATAGGGCTTATAGTCTCCCTCTTTATGATTGTCTAATACGAGGTAAACCGTACTAGCATCGAAGAGATCGGCACGGATATCATTCACAAAAGCCCGCGATGGAACACCTTTGATGTTGCCTAGCATCACTTTGCGCCAATTGGCACCCCCGTCTTCGGAAACTTGAACAATACCGTCATCCGTTCCAGCATAGAGCAAGCCTTCTTGCACGGGCGATTCGGCCAAAGAGGTGATGGTGTTATATTCACTCATAGCCACAAAATCCCAAGGATTGTCCCAACTTTGGGTCTTACCCATGATAGGAAGTGCCATGCGCTCTTCGTTTCTGGTAAGATCGTTGGAGACGGCTGTCCAATCATCTCCTCTATTTTCGGACTTCCAAACCCGATACGATGCAAAATACAATCGTGTAGGTTTGTGAGGGCTGACCAAAATAGGCGCATCCCAATTAAAACGTTCGTGGGGATCTCCAGCGGCAGGCTGGGGTTGTATAAAAACGATCTCTCCTGTAGTTTGATCGATACGCCAGAGCCATCCTTGTTGAAATTCTCCGTAAGTAATATCTGGATTACCGGGTTCTGTAGCCGATTGATGACCATCAGCCCCTAGGGTTACCCACCAATCTTGGTTGAGAATACCATCGGCTCGTAAAGTGCGAGAAGGGCCTCCATGAGAACCGTTGTCTTGCGTTCCACCATAAATGTGATAAAAGGGTTCTGCATCATCCACCGCTACCTTATAGTATTGGGTTACAGGAAGATTGGAAAAATACCGCCAGGTTTTGGTCAAATCATAAGATTCGTAAAGCCCGCCATCGGTACCAAAAAGCACATAGTCTGGATCACCCTTTTTGAAAGCCACAGCATGACTATCTACATGCTTGTTCTTTTCATTCATGGTCTTAAAAGTCTTTCCATGGTCTACGGAAACCTGCACATAGTTGCTCATCAAATAAAGATGCCCTTCGTGATGGGGCGACGCATACAACTCCTGATAGTAGTGTGGTCCGGTACCTCCACCTACGGCGTCCGATTGTTTGCTCCATGAGGCACCGCCATTTTTTGATATAAAAACACCCCCCTTTTTTCGGTTCAACTCTATCGCTGCATAAAGCGTTTCTGAATCAAAAGGAGATAGAGCTAGTCCTATTTTACCCAAATTTGACTTCGGAATACCTTGCGTAAGCGATTGCCAGGTTTTACCACCATCAAAAGACTTGTGCAATCCCGTTCCAGGTCCTCCCCCCATATAGGCAGCCACGGTTCGGTGACGATCCCAAGTAGCAGCGTACAAAATATCAGGATTGTCCGGATTCATCACAATATCGGTAACGCCAGTCCAGACTTCATCTCCTAAGGTTTTGGTCCAAGTTTGTCCACCATCTTCAGTGCGGTAAAATCCACGTTCTCCTCCTTTGCTCCAAAGTGGACCTTGTACGGCTACATAAACCGTGTTGGGATCGTTGGGATGTACCAAAATCTTCGAAATGTGCTCTGATTTTTTGAGCCCTTTATTCTTCCATGTTTTTCCGGCGTCATGGCTTACATAAATCCCATCTCCAAAGCCTACATGGCGACCGCCAACATTTTCTCCGGTACCTACCCATACCGTACTTGGGGTACCGGGATCTATGGCAATACACCCTACAGAATAGCTACTTTGCTTGTCAAAAATGGGAATAAAAGTGGTTCCTGCGTTGGTAGTTTTCCAAACCCCACCAGAACCAACACCGATATACCATACACTTTCATCTTCTGGATGAATGGCTATGTCCGCAATTCGCCCAGAGGTGAGTGCTGGTCCAATGTTTCGGAACTCCAGTCCCTTGTAAATGTCTTTTGTTTTTTTGTCTTCTTGTGCAACAACGAAGCCGCTAAGCAATAAGAACACTATTGCTAAAGCATTGCAATACTTGATCATAGTTAGTTTTTGGAAAGTTAGATAGCCTAAATTAGGGAAAAGGTAAAGGTGCGTCCTTAAAAAAATGTGAAAGTTATGGTGGGTTTCCTCAAAACGAATTGATTTTCCACAACTTCTAAAAGTGTTTAATCTAAAAACCGTGGCATACCGTTTTTAGCATCAATAATCCAGTAGTCATCATAAATTGATTTATAACGAATTTCAAAGTCAAAGCTAGGGTGCTGCTGTATGGCAAAGAACTCCTTTTTAAAACTTTCATATTCGCCTCGGGTGGCGCCAATGGTCCATATATTAAATCGACCTCCGGAGGGTATAGCCCTTCCTTTATATAAATCGGAATGGTTTAAAAACTCGATGGAATCCATTTCTGGCTTAATGGACTTTACAAAGGTGTAAAAGTCCATGGCATACGACTTGCCTTTGTATTCAATGCTAACATCGTCTACGATGGCTGGCCCCACCCCATGATTGACCAACTCTAAAATCATCAAGTGCTCCGACCGTTTATCACTTAACTCAAACAACACATAGGGCATTACCGACATTCGGCTTTGCTGCTCCATAATGTTGGTCTGCCGCACGAAAATGATAAGGGTAATCAAACTAATCATCATTGCAGACAGTCCAAATAGCTTATCTGCTGACCAGAAGTTTTTATTGGGTGCTCGTAGTTTGAATTTCATCAAGTAGTTGTTTAAAGCCCAGCGCTACCCCATTTGTCCAACCAAAACCATCTTGCGTTTCGTACTCCCCGCCTCCTGATAGCAAGGTTAAGTCTTCCACATTGTATTTCTCCATCATCTTCCCCGTATTCTTGAACACCTTTTCATTGAGGTGCAACCATCGCTCCATAATTAACTCGGCTTCTTCGGTATAGCCATACTGCAGCAGGCCTTTTACAGCAATCCATTGCAAGGGTGCCCATCCATTGGGGGCGTCCCACTGCTGCCCAGAATGATCCAGCGTGGTTACCAATCCCCCATCCTTTAAAAATTGCGTCATAAGGACTTCCTTTACGCCGGCAGCCTGTTCGGGAGTGGCTATACCAAAGAAAAGCGGAAACGCACCAGCCAAAGTCAGTGCCTCGGTAACACGCTTCTTTTTAAAATCGTAATCCATAAAATAGCCGCGTTCTGCGTCCCAGAAGTATTGCAAAATGAGCTGCTGCCTTTGATTGGCTAAAACTTTAAATTGTTGTGCACGCTCCTCGTCTCCCTTTAAGGTATAGGCTTGGGCCAATTGTTTTTCCAGATGGTACAGTAAACAATTGAGGTCCACAGGAAGGATACTTGTTGTGGTGGTAGCCGCGAACTCCCCTACTTTCCCATACCAGCGGGAACTAAAATCCCATCCAGACTCCGCTGCAGAGCGCAAATCTTTATACAACCGTTTCTTGGCAATGGTGTCCACCAACCCTTCTGCCAAATGCAAATCTTCTTTATAAGCCTCTGGTCTAGGGCTGTCGCCAGCATCGTAATAGCGGTTTAAGAGGCCTCCTTGTACCGGAACAACATGCTGACTCGCTATCCCAACAGCTAAAGAATCCTGAGCCATGAAAAAAGCATACTCCTTTGCCAATTGTTCGGTGTACATAACCAGTTCTTCAGGGTTTTCCCAGATAACGGCTGCAACCATTAAAGAAAAAAATGGGGGTTGCGATCGCGTAAGGTAATAGTCCCTTGTTCCGTTAGGGATGTGGCCTATACTATCCAGCAAAAAGCCAAAGTTGGCCACCATATTTTTAGCCAAATCCTCACGCTGCGCAGCCAAAAGCCCTTCTAGCGTAAAATAACTATCCCAATAATAGATTTCTTGAAATCGACCTCCTGGGACTACATAGCGGTAAGGCAAAGCAATACGAGAGGCATTGGGAACATACGCATCCGGACCTCGGGTTAGCTTATCCCACATTTGGGCAATGTGTTGGTACATGGTTAAAGCGGTATCCGTTTCGAATTCTAAGGACTTCATAGATTTATCCATAAAATGATCCCCTACAAACTGCCCTAAATCAAAATTGGGTTGCGCCCTAGCTTCTAAGTAAGCTTTTTCTAAAGTGTTATAATCTGATTTAGGGACCAAGTCCACAAAAGTCTTGGAGTCTTTAAAAAGACTAGCCAATTGGACCTCCTTAAAGAGTTGGGTATCGTAAAAGCTTTTCGCCGTTTGTGCTGTAGGCTCCTCTTGGCAGCCAATGAGTACTGTGATGACTAGAACGACTATTGAAAAATATAAAAAACGCATAGTGTGTTAAAAAGAATGGATTTAAAGATAAGACCTTTGCAGAAGGTTTTAAAAAATGTTAGCTCCGTCCCCATAATAAAAAACTACTACCCGATTTAAATTTGAAGGCCATCTACGGTTTCTTGTATTAGGCACTCGGTAGTTTGTCAGCGCGTTTCCTCAGAAAGCATTCAGGACACTGCTTTGGATCTAGGGAAAAGTCCCTATTTTGAGTTTCCCATCCTTATTGAACCAAAAAAGCAACTAGGTCTTGGAATAGGTCTTTTGGGGATAAGATTGTTCTCACAAGCACTTTCTTTTGTTAGATACACTGCTATACCTTCATCTTAGTATTTGTGATGTTCACGATGTTTATTTTCAACCTATTCGATTCTTTGCTACTAATCCCTACCGCTTCTAGGAATAGTCCTTAAGTATTTACTGGTTTATGTTTACTCACATATGCTGGATCAATCACAACACCGGATCCGGGCCCTGTAGGAACCTTTATTTTTCCCGCATTGCTGGTAAGATCAGAAGTCGGGCATTCGAAAGGCAGCTCCCTATTTAATCCTTTGAACTCATGATAAGGTCCTGCATTGGAAAGTGCCGAGACGAAATGGGCCATATATAGATAGCCTAGCCCGCTTCCAGATATATGTGGAACACACAGTTTGCCCTTTGCCGCTGCCATCCGCGCTACACGCATAGAACGGATCATACCGCCAAAATAAAAGAGGTCTGGTTGTACAATATCCAATGCATCGTGCGCAATGAGCCACCTAAAGTTGCGCATACTTGGTTCCTGTTCTCCCCCTGCAATTGGAATGGATAAGCTTTGGGTGACTTGGCGTGTTTCTTCATACCAGTCGAAAGGAACCGGCTCTTCATAAAAGTTGAACTGATATTCCTGACAGATCTTCCCAATCCGAATGGCTTCCTCCATATTATAGCTTCCGTTGCTATCCGCATAGATGACCATCTCGGCGCCAAAAGCTTCTCGCACCAAGGGAATAAGTTTCTCCGACCGACCTGCTGGTTTCTCCCGAGCACTCATCCGACCTCCAAGTTTAAACTTCACTGCTTTCGCTTCGCTACTTTCGACATTTTGTATGATCTTGTAAAGGCTTTCTTCCGCACTTTTACCTCTATTATTATTTGCTTGGTAAACTGAAATCTCGCGATGATAAACGCCGCCTAGCACTTCACCAATGGATTGGTTAGCCACATTTCCCAACAAGTCTAGGATCGCAAACTCTAAAGTTGCTAGCGGCACCCATATGGCTAGACTCTGAAGCTTATAGTTACTTTTATGTACATATACTTCCTCCAGTAGCTGTTCCAGATCACGAGCGTCCTTACCTTCAAAAAAAGGCTGAATCCTGTTCAGAAAAATGGGGTATAGTGAGCGCATCTGCATGTTGTTGCTTACGGAGAGGCCTACAGCTCCTGCCTTAGTAAGAACTCGGCAAATGAAATTGTCTTTATATCGAAGCAATTCAATTTTATCCATTATTAAAGGTTCCGTAAACTCGGAGGTATCGATAACAGGTTTTTTAGCTGCCGCATCAATAGTGGCATAATCGACTGCCAATGCACTGGAAAATAATGATTTATAAGCATAACATCCTACAGAAAGTAAGGGTAAGGTAGCACCTACTATGGTTGTTTTTTTAAGAAAGCCTCTTCTATCGAGTGTGTTTTTATTCATTATTTTCTGATAGCTATTAAGTCATATACTTTTCTTTAAGACACGTCTTTTTCTACAAACAGCCCTTACTGCAGGGTTGACTTTGTTTTGTTCGTAAACCTTTATGGTTTACATAAGCAGTGCTCGCATAGCAACAAGGTTTTATATTGCACCGTTTATACTGCATAAAATTTGATTTCGACGTTAATGTGTATGATGAGTTATAGACTTTTTGCGTAGGCTGATCGAAATCAAAGCCAGGAAAATCTCCACATTACTTTAAAGATAATTGCGGGCGGAATTAATTACACATCATGTTGTAATACGTTATTTTTTTCGATTCTAATTTGACGTTTAAAATATCCGATTAGTCTTTTTTCCTCACTCCTAAAAAAGAACAAGGCCAAAATGAAAACAAAAGGGAAGAAAAAATAAAAAGGTACTGGAATTCCCAAGTCAATTGTCAATTCTAGAATCAACGTGATTACTGGG
>JBCDGY010000031.1:0-17404 GCA_039414375.1 Bacteroidota bacterium
AATAAAGCTTTTAAAGTATTTTTCTACTTTAAAAGCTTTATTTTCCGTTTTGAGCTTAATGGCAAGCTCAACATCTATGGATTTTTCGGGGGCTTCTCCGTCGGCGTAGTAGGCATTTTTAACATATTTGCCTCCAAATTCTTTTAGTTCGGGCCTAAACTTGCCTTGAAGGTCCACTAGAGGCACTGGATTCTCATGCTCATCTAATACCAGCATTGGTGGTATAGGAGGATTGGCCTGTTTGGCGACCAAGGCATCATCGGCACCAAAAGTAGGCGCAGTATGTACAATTCCGGTACCGTCTTCGGTGGTTACAAAATCCCCAGCAATAACTCTAAAAGCATTAGCCGCGTCTTTGTAAGGTTGTACATAATCAATTAATTGCTCGTAATGCAGTCCGACCAAGTCGCTGCCCTTGGCAGTTCCCAAAACGCGATAGGGAATTTTTTTGTCGCCAGATTGAAAGCTGGCAAAATCACTTTCTTCGGTAGTAGCGATATACTTTCCTGAAAACTGTTTGCTGACCAAAGCTTCGGCCAAAATAACGTTAATAGGTTTAAAAGTATACTGGTTAAAGGTTTTTACTACTACATAGTTAATCTTAGGACCAACTGTGAGTGCTGTGTTGGAAGGCAGGGTCCAAGGTGTGGTCGTCCATGCCAGAAAGTAGGCTTCCTCTTGGTGTTTGGGCGTAGGAACTTTAAAAAGATCCCATATAGAAGGGTGTCCCTGAACAACAGGACTAATTTTAAACTGTGCTGTTACAGTAGTATCGGTTACATCTTGATAGGTGCCTGGCTGATTGAGTTCATGGGAACTAAGACCTGTACCAGCTTTTGGAGAGTACGGCTGCACAGTATAGCCTTTGTAAATTAAGCCTTTATCGTAAATCTGCTTGAGCAACCACCATACAGACTCCATATACTTAGACTTGTAAGTGATGTAGGGGTCGTCCATATCGACCCAGTACCCCACCATTTCAGTCATCTCATTCCAAACATCAGTATAACGCATTACGGCTTTGCGACAAGCTTCATTGTAATCTTCTATGGAAATTTTATGACCAATGTCTTCTTTGGTGATCCCCAGCTCTTTTTCTACACCTAATTCTATGGGAAGGCCGTGCGTATCCCACCCAGCCTTACGCTTTACTTGATATCCCTTCATGGTTTTGTACCTGGGAAAGATATCTTTAATAGTGCGCGCCATTACATGATGAATGCCGGGCATACCATTTGCCGAGGGTGGCCCTTCAAAAAAGACATAGTTCTCTTTACCGTCTCTGCTAGAAACGCTTTTTTCAAAAATGTGATTTTCCTTCCAAAATCGGAGTGTTTCCTTTCCAATAAGTGGAAGGTTAAGTGCCTTGTATTCTGCAAACTTCATAAGGCTAAGGGCATCTAAATTAAAGTGCGCAAAATTAATCAATTAGCAGTAAACCCAAGCGTCCTTATTTTATTAAAGGGTCAAATGATCAAGATTAGCATAAGGCAACTTAAAAACTATAACCCAACCCCCAAATTAAGTTAACACCAGGGGCAACAATGCCTGAAGAATAAGTGCGGTAGCGTTGGTCCGTAAGATTTTCGAGGGCAAGATTGGTATGAAAGGCGTTAGAGATTTGATAACGGGATCTAAGATTAAGGGTATACCACGAGGGAGAAAAAGGATTTCCTTGTGCATCAGCCTCATAAATGTAAGTTTTGCTGCGTTCAGAGAAGGCCAAATCTTCAAAAGGAATTTCTCCATTAAAATTCAAGAAAAAGTCGGCCTTAAACTTATCATTTTTCCAAATCAAATGGGCATCGGCAAAAGTAGGTGCTACATGTCTGGCAGGGGATTCCATCCCATCATCATCTTCTTCGATCCCATCGGTAAGGGTTAAATTGCCCAGAAAGGACCAGTTTTTTCCAACAAATGCTTCCATACCTAACTCTAAACCATATACATACGCATTGGCGGCATTTTGTATGGCCTGTACCCTACTAAGCTCCCCGTTGTAGACAATTTCATTTTCTTCGCCAAAAGTGAAATCTCTGCGTACCAAAGCATCGACCAAGTAGGTGTAATAGGTGGCTGCTTTGAAAACGAGTCGGTCGGCAAGGTTAGCGCGCAATCCAAAATCGATATTGTAAGCATATTCGGGAACTAAATCTGGATTAGGAACAACAACTGCTCCCGGTTCGGAGTCAAATACTTTTCCAATATCATCAATGTTGGGCGCTCTAAATCCTGTGGAGCCGTTAAGTGTTAGTTGCAAATTTGCAGAGGGAAACCAACTGGCTCCTAAACTGCCTGTTAGAGCCCCGGTTATTAAATCTGCCTCGGTAAATGGGAACGGGAAAAAGGTGTCGTCGAACTTAGCATCAACCCAAACTTGGCTATAGCGCAATCCTGCTAAAAGTGTAATATTGGGTTTAGCACGGTATTCCCCATTAATATAACCGGCAAAAGTTTGCCAAGTGGCTCCATCGGGATAGCGAGATGGACCCGCCACAGTTTCTTGTGTGAGTATATTGGTTTCCTGACCTCGCGAGCGCACTTTATTGAACAGGTATTCTGCTCCATAATAAAGACTTAAAGCGCCGATCTTTTTATTCTCAAAATCAAGATTTAGAGAAAGTGCGCCTAAGCGCTCGCGCGTATTAAATCTATTATTTACTTGAAAAAGGCGCTCATTACGACTTTCTTCAAAAAACTGATATGCGGTAGTTAGTTTGGCGCCACTGTAAAAGCGATTTTTTCCTTTTTGAACAATTTGGGCATTGGCCATCAACCATTTTTGCGGGCCATAAAACCACTCGGCATCACGTAATCCTGTACCAGCAGCATCTGGTCGTATTAAACGATCGTATCGGGCGTAGTCTGAGGTTTCCGAGTAATGCAAACCCAAATGATAATCCCAATCAGTGCTAGGCACAAATCGAAATTTTTGCATGAGGTGTATCTGATCAAAACCCGAAGGATTTTGTATGCGTGGGTTGGTATTGTTAATAAGCACATCTTCACCATTTCGACGAACTACTCGGTTGTTTCTCAAATAGGATTCTGGCCCATGTCTACCCATACGGAGATCACTAAAGTGATTGTAAGTAATGCTCGTATGAGAAGCCCAAGATTGATGCCCCAAATTAAAATCAACATGAGCAGTTTGTTCATTATTGGCAGAAGCCCATCGATAGTTTGCATTTCCTGATATGGCAAGGCTATCTGTAAATGAGAATCGGGGTTCTTTGGTGAAAAAGTTCATCACCCCTCCTATAGCGTCACTACCGTAAATAACGGAGCCTGGTCCAAAGATGATCTCTGTATTTTTTACTGTAAAGGGATCAATAGAAATTACGTTTTGCACGTTGCCTCCTCTAAAAATGGCATTGTTCATACGCACGCCATCTACTGAAAGCAATACGCGATTGGTAGCAAAACCACGAATTATGGGGCTGCCACCCCCCAATTGACTTTTTTGTACAAAAACCTGTCCTCCATTTAACAACAAATCTGCAGCGGTCTGTGGATTGGTAAAAGACAAACTCTGCGCATTGCTACTCACGATTTTCTGAGGAATATCTTTTCGTTGCTGCTCCCATTTTGAAACCGACATCACCACTTCGTCTAGTTGCTCTGGACGAACCTCTAAATATACGCGTTCCCCCTTTTTACGAATTTGATCCCGTGTTACCTTTATAGTCAGATAACTAATATGTTTTATAGTGATTTTTTCGTGTAGTGAAAAAAGAGAGAGGTCCGCTCGACCATCGATATCTGAGATGGAGGTTTTTGATTTGTCGGTATTATAAAAGGCTGCATTTGCCACAGGAAATCCTGTATCCGCATCCAGTAGGGTAACCCGTTGTGCAGCTGCTTGAAGAACAAAAAACAAAAAAAGGACAAACGATCCGTTTCGCATATCAACCGAACACCGTGTTCAACACCGCCAAGGACTTAGGCTTTCGATAACCGTGCAAATGTAATTCAAAATACAAAAGTACTTTTTGCAATAGTTCTTGACGATGTTGCTTGTTTGTTTCTATTGATTTAAGATCATCAAAATTTATGCCTAAAAAAAGTTTGAAGGTGTGTAAAACATTTCCTTCCAACATGGGATTGAGCGTAGGCGTGTTTACAAAACAGGCTTCCTGTAGATCGAAATAGGGGAGTTCTTTATTTGAAATATCAGGAAAAAACCCCAAGTACTGGGTAAGCTGTAGTAAAAAGAAAATAGGGAAATGGGCAGTATGTTCGTGATGGTCTAACCAATGAAGGGCGTATTCTAAAAAAGCGTACAGGTTAGGATCTGCATCGCCCTCTTGAAGCGTAATACTCAACATCTCTGCGAGAAAGAGTACAATACTATTTTTTACAATATCGGAATGCAAGGTCTGGTAGTGATACAAAACCTTGGCTTCCTTTATACTTTCTAAAGTGCCTTTATTGCGATGCTGGGCAACGAGTTCTAATTGGGTTAAGGGTTGAAAAAGGGCGGGCCGCAATTTCCCCTTTCGGGAAGTCAACACCCCTTTAAGCAGGTAACCCTTAGGTCCATCAGAAAGTGTAAATGCGCGAACAATTAGACTAGTATCGCCATATTTGAGCGAAGAAAGCACCAGCGCTTTGGTGGTTACTTGCATGTGAAAACATCAGATAACGCCTTGTGCTAGCATGGCATCGGCTACTTTAACAAATCCAGCAATATTAGCCCCTTTAACATAGTTGCAATAGCCATGCTCATCTTTACCATAGGTAATACAAGATTCGTGAATATCGTCCATAATCCCTTTAAGTCTTTCGTCTACTTCTTCCCGTGTCCAACTAATACGTAGGGAGTTTTGAGACATTTCAAGGCCTGAGGTGGCGACTCCTCCAGCATTAGACGCCTTGCCAGGTGCAAAAAGTATTTTGGCTTCATGAAAAGCGTGTATGGCTTCTGGAGTGGAGGGCATATTGGCGCCTTCGGATACAGCCATACAACCATTTTTTAGCAAGGTTTGCGCGGCTTGCCCATCTAGCTCATTTTGTGTGGCGCAGGGTAGGGCCACATCGCATGGTACTTCCCAAGGGATTTTACCCTTGTGGTATGTAGCGCTGGGGTATTCCGTAACATATTCGGAAATGCGTCCTCTACGCTCGTTCTTTAAAGCCATAACCCAGGCCAATTTGCTTTTATCTATACCGTCCGAATCATGGATGTAACCACCAGAATCAGAAAGTGTTAATACTTTACCGCCTAGTTGTATTACTTTTTCCGCTGCAAATTGAGCTACGTTCCCGGAACCGGAGATGACCACTTTCTTATCTTCAAAGCTATCGTTCTTGGTTTTAAGCATGCTATCGGCAAAATAAACCGTTCCGTATCCGGTTGCCTCTGGGCGAATAAGGGACCCTCCCCAAGAAAGCCCTTTACCGGTTAGCACTCCGGTAAACTCATTTTTTATCATTTTATATTTCCCAAAGAGAAATCCAATCTCTCTTGCCCCCACGCCAATATCTCCTGCGGGTACATCGGTATATGGGCCAATATGTCGGCAAAGCTCGGTCATAAAAGCGTGGCAAAAGCGCATAACTTCATCATCCGATTTGCCTTTAGGATCAAAATCAGAGCCTCCTTTGCCTCCCCCCATGGGAAGTGTGGTTAAACTATTTTTAAACACTTGCTCAAAGGCTAAAAATTTGAGAACACTAGCATTTACAGTTGGATGAAAACGCAATCCTCCTTTGTAGGGACCAATAGCAGAATTCATCTGTATACGATACCCTCGGTTCACGTGAATTTCTCCTTTGTCGTCCACCCAAGCTACGCGAAAAGAGATCAATCTTTCTGGTTCTACCATGCGCAATAGAATATTTTTACCATGATAAATGTCTTGAGTTACGATATAAGGAATAACGGTTTCCGCTACTTCTTGTACTGCTTGTATAAACTCAGGTTCATGACCATTACGGGTCTTTACCTCGTCCATGAATGCTTGGATCTTCGCTTCCATAAGAAATTAAAATATTATGAGTCAAAGTCCTTTTAAAAGGATGTGTTTTGACAATTTTTCGATTTTTCGGCAAAAATATGCTAAAACATCATTTTATTGCTGAAATACTACGATTTTTTAAATTTATTAACCTATAGCATCTTCTAGATCGGCGATAAGGTCTTCCACATCTTCAATGCCCACACTTAAACGAATAAGGGCGTCCACCACCCCGCTCTTTTCACGTTCTGCTTTTGGAATGCTAGCATGGGTCATGCTTGCGGGATGACCTGCTAGGCTTTCAACACCTCCTAAGGACTCTGCCAAAGTGAATACTTTGAGGTTTTCAACAATGCGAACTGCATCTTCAAAAGCGCTTCCCTTAGGCACAAAAGAGATCATTCCTCCAAAATCACTCATTTGCGATTGGGCAATGTCATGATTAGGGTGGTCTTCAAAACCAGGCCAATAGACTTTTTCAATTTTGGGGTGGTTTCTTAAATAGTGGGCAATAGCCTTACCATTTTCGCAATGTCTTTGCATGCGCACATGTAAGGTTTTTATCCCTCGCAGGGTTAAAAAACTATCCATAGGTCCGCAAACGGCACCACTAGCATTTTGTAAAAAATAAAGTCTGTCTGCAAGGGACTTCTCTTTAACAACCAAGGCGCCTACTACTACGTCGCTATGTCCGCCTAAATATTTGGTAGCAGAGTGCATTACGATATCTGCCCCTAGGTCTAAAGGTCTTTGTAAATAGGGAGTGGCAAAGGTATTGTCTACAGCCAATACAATTTCGTGTGCTTTGGCCAATTCGGAAACGGAACGAATATCAATAACGTTCATCATTGGATTGGTGGGGGTTTCCACCCAAATCAGCTTAGTGCGATTGGTAATTTTGGCTTTAATGGCTTCAACCTCTTGCATCCCAATAAAGTGGAAGGTAATACCCATATTTTCGAACACCTGCCGAAACAACCGGTAACTTCCGCCATACAAGTCATTAGTAGAAATTACTTCATCGCCAGGTGATAGTAATTTAATTACGGCATCAATAGCAGATAGGCCGCTAGCAAAGGCTAAGCCATAGTTGCCGTTTTCAATACTTGCAAGAGCGCGCTCGAGCGCGGTTCGGGTGGGATTAGCACTACGGGAATATTCGAAGCCTTTGTGCCCACCGGGTGTGGTTTGGGCGTAGGTTGAGGTTTGATAAATAGGAGGCATAACCGCCCCATAGGCGGCATCTGGAGCTTGACCACCATGAATCGTTTTACTATTGAATTTTAGTTTGTCTTTCCTCATATTTTGAATTTTGCAAAGGTCTAAAGGCGTAAAATTACACTTTTACAGCGCGTGCCAGGGCCAGAAGACTTCCTAAATGAAGCCCCTCATGAAACACATTAAAAGCCATAGCATCTTCCAAAGAATTTAACGTCACCTTTACCGATGTGGTATATGGTTTAAAAGTTTGAAAAATACCATTTTCATAGTCCTTCTCTGTACGTTCAGGAAGATCAAACAACAATTGCTGCATTTCATCAATTTCTTCCGCTGTGGGCGTTCCCTTTGGAAAAGTACCCTTCTCGTAGGCTTTTACCCAAGTATCGGATAGGTTTAGCGGTAGCCCACTTAAACCATAAACCAACTTTTGTTGGGTAACTACCACATGGGCAATGTTCCACCACATGTTGTTGTTAAAGCCTTGGGGGATTTTGTATAGTAGATCTACAGGAGTGTCTGTTAAATAGCGATAGAGTAGCTTCCGATTTTGTCGGGTTATGGTAAAGAGTTGTTGCATAACATATTTATTTTTCTAGATATATAAATTTGATTAATTTCGTTTCGTGAATATAGTAGAAATAAGTAAAGTACTGTCCAATACCACCCGTGTTGAAATTTTGCATTGGCTCAAAGCTCCGGAACAACATTTTCCGCCCCATCGAGAGATCGATCATTTTGATGACGGCGTGTGTGTCGGTTTTATTCAGGATAAAACAGGGCTGTCTCAGTCAACAATTTCTACCTATTTGAATCAAATGCAAAATGCAGGTTTACTCATACCAACGCGACATGGAAAGTGGACCTACTATCGCAGAAATGAAACTGTAATTACAGATTATTTAAAAGCCCTACAGGGCTATTTGTAATTGGTAAATATGAAATGCAAATGAAAACTATCGGACTATTGGGGGGCATGAGTTGGCAGTCCTCTAAATTTTATTACGAATACCTGAATCAATTGGTTGCCGAGCAGTTGGGGGATCCGCATTCTGCCAAAATTCTGATGAGTTCTGTAGACTTTTCAGAGGTGGCCCAACACTTTGGTAGCGAGAACTGGGATGCCATTGGGAAGCTTATGGCGCAAGAAGCCCAACGATTGGAGCATGCAGGTGCGGATATCATTGTATTGGGCACCAACACCATACATTTGGTAAGCGCATACATTCAGCAATCCATAAGTATACCTTTTTTACACATCGCTTCGGCCACGGGTCAGGAGATTAGAGCGAAGCAAATAAAAAGAGTGGCTTTGTTAGGCACTAGATTTACCATGGAAAAAGACTTTTATACCAAAATACTCCAAGAAGATTTTGATTTAGAAGTTCTTATACCATCTTTATCCGATAGAAACTACCTCCAGCAACTTATTTTTAACGAATTAGTAAAAGGCGTTTTTACGCCAGTAGCCAAACAGCGTTGTCTAGATATTATTGCTGATCTCGCGGGCAAGGGTGCAGAAGGTGCTATTTTAGGGTGTACAGAATTGCCCTTATTGATTTCTTCAGAAGAGGCTATCATTCCTACTTTTGATACTACTTTTATCCATTCCAAAGCAGCAGTGACTTTTTCTTTGGATACCGCCCTTAATGAAGCCTAATATGCGTATTTTGATTATAGGGGGTTACGGAACCATCGGTCGAAAGGTAAGTGCCTATCTTAAGGAAAATCATGAAGTGATTGTAGCAAGTAGGGCTGGGGCAGATATTACTGTGGATATTACCGATATCACCACTATTGAAAATATGTTTTCTAGCGTTGGCAAAGTTGATGCTATTGTATGTATTGCCGGTGATGCAAAATGGGCCAACTTTAAGGACTTGAGCGATGAAGACTACTATATTGGTTTGCGCAGCAAATTAATGGGTCAAGTAAATGTTAGCCGTATAGGATTGAATCACCTAAACCCCAAAGGATCAATTACCCTAACTACAGGAATTTTAGCAGATGATCCCGTTGAAAAAACAGCAAGTGCTGCCATGGTCAATGGGGCAATCCATAGCTTTGTAAAAGCGGCTTCCCTAGAAATGGAGCAAGGGCAGCGTTTAAATGTGGTTTCCTCAGGATTGGTAGAAGATGCTGTAGAAAAGTACAAGGATTACTTTCCAGGACACAATCCTATTCCAATGACAAAAGTGGTCAACGGCTATGTAAGAAGTATCCTTGGCCGAGACAATGGAGCCATCATACGTATTTATGACTAAAACAATTAACTAAGAACAAAAAATGAAAACCATATTTTACCTAGAAAGCTGTAAAACGTGTCAAAAGATCTTGGAAGCTTTACAGCCGTTAGATGGCGTCGCCCTTCGCGAGATAAAGTCTAAAGGAGTAACTTCTGAAGAATTGGAAACCCTACGTTCTATGACGGACTCTTATGAGTCTTTATTTAGTCGTAGGGCGATGTTGTTTCGCCAGCGGGGGTTAAACAATCAAGAGTTAGGGGAAGAGGACTACAAAAACTTGATTTTAGAGCATTACACCTTTCTCAAGCGACCAGTTGTGGTTGTCGATGATCAAATTTTTATCGGCAATGCCAAAAATCAAGTAGCAGGGGCCAAGGCGGCACTACACGGATGAGCAAACGCACATTGGCATTTTTGGCTGCTATTGGAGCCACTACTATTTATGGAATTAACCATACCCTGGCCAAAGGGATAATGCCAGACTACGTAACTCCTTTTGGATTTATTTTCTTAAGGGTAGTTGGCGCAGCACTCTTATTTTGGGTTATTGCACCTTTTGGTCCAAGAGAAAAGATTGAACGCAAAGACTGGGGACGTCTGCTGGGTGCAGCTTTCCTGGGAATGGTCGTTAACATGCTTTCTTTTTTTAAGGGACTCGAACTATCAACACCTATTAATAGTGCAGTGCTTGTAACCATAAGCCCCATTATAGTGGTGGTGCTATCTGCTCTTTTTCTAAAAGAGAAAATTACTTTGAACAAAGGCTTGGGCATTGCCTTGGGTTTCGTAGGGGCGCTTGGCTTAATCTTATACGGGAAAGAGCTCCGGCAAGATGCTCCAAACATCCCTTTAGGGAATACCTTATTCATAATAAATGCAGCTACCTATGGCGCGTATTTGATCGTAGCCAAAAAATTGGTTGAAAAATACCACCCCTTTACGTTGATGCGGTGGTTGTTTACAGTAGCCGTAGTCATCAATTTTCCCATCACTTTTGGGGATTTTTCAACTATTGAATGGACTACGATGCCTTTAAATGTTTATGGGGTTATTGCTTTTGTAATTGTGGGTACCACCTTTTGTACTTATTTATTTAACATTTTTGCGATGACGGAACTCAAGGCCAGCACCATTGGCGCCTTTATTTATGTGCAGCCTTTGTTTGGTATTTTTTTCGCTTTGTTTACAGGAAAAGACACGCTTACACAGGTAAAGGTTGTTGCTGCACTGCTAGTGCTACTAGGGGTGTATTTGGCGAGTAGAAAAGCACCTAGGCCATCTTAAATCACTTCAATGATAAATCTTATGGGTTATCTCCTAGAGCTCCGTCTTCAAAAAGATCCAATTGTTTGCCCTTAGGCGGCTTTGCGTGTCCAAAAACACTTCGCCCTCCATAACGATAGGCGTTTTCATTTTCTTTTTTCACCAAAGCATCAAAGTTTTCTTGAGGCACAAAGCCTTTTTCCGCCCTTTGCGCTAACTGGCTAAGCTTTTGAATGGCTTTTAATTTATCAGTATGGCCAATCTTTGCCTGCTCGACCGCATTTTTAATCGTTGTAATGGTGCTATCATACACCTTAGTAGGTACCGGAAAAGGAGTAGCATCTTTACCGCCATGGGCAAAGGCAAAACGTGCAGGATCAGAAAACCGAGAAGGTGCACCATAAATGACTTCACTTACCAAAGCAAGGGATTGCAAGGTTCGCGGTCCCAAACCTTTGAGCAACAACAAATCCTCAAATTGTTCGGTTTCATTTTCTTGTGCCAACCATAGGATACTCCCCAATCTTTTTAAATCAACATCTTTGGCTTTAATATTATGATAGCCCGGAACAATTAGACGGGGAACTTCTTTAAGGATGTGATCGGGTTTTGTTTTTGTAATATCTAAGATGGTACGTTGGGTAGCTTGGGCTTCTCGATGTACCAAGTTCAAAATAGTACCTTGATGTTCCCCGCATACCGCTGTGTGTGGCTCTTTGACCATACTTTCAAGTTTGCCAGAATACCAATGGTAGCGGCGGGCCTTACCGGTTTTGGTATTCATTCCCTGTTGCACAACAGTCCATGCACCCGTATCGGTTACCAAAAAGTTGTGAATATACAATTGAAAACCGTCTTGTAGGGCGGTATTGTCCACCTTAGCACTGAGCTTGCTATATCGTGCCAGTTCTTGCCCATTAAGCCCCGTTCGCATGCCTACTTCAAGCAGTTCTTTAGGGGTTTGAAGAGAATGCTTGCCCTTACCACCACATACGTAAATGCCCAAATGTTGAGATACTGGGGCAATCACCTGCTTTAAAACATTCAACACTGTAGTGGTCACTCCCGAGGAATTCCAGTCCATGCCAATAACGGTTCCAAAACTTTGAAACCAAAAAGGGTCAGCCATTCTAGCGATAAAGCCTTCTTTTCCATGCTCTTGAAGAATGGCTTCGACCATAGGCAACGCTAGTCCCTTCATCCGATTAAAGAGCCAAGGAGGCACATGGCCACCGTGAAGGGTCAAATCTGCTGTTCCAGAACGTGCCAAAATAGAGGGTATTGGTTAAAAAATAACTTTTGATTACAGGTTATAAATCCTTTGGTATTTTAGTGAACTTTCGGGTATCGGCTTTGGTTAAGGTTTTGAAATCCGGATCGCGCTCTACCTTGGCAAAAGCCTCTAAAAACTCCTCTGGAAGACCGGTTATTTTTCTAGTGGTTAAGTCCATCCATGCCCCCATCATTTCACAACGCGCAAAATTCTTTCCATTGGTATCGTAAAAATTATGCTCAAATTCAAAGAACATACCGTCCTCGCTCATTCCCTTAAAACCTAAAGAGACTTTAACTGGTTTTCCTGCAAATACTTCTTTAAAGTAGTACATATGTTCATAAAAAACTACAGGACCTATTTGATATTGTGCCATAGAATGCTGGTTGAACCCTAATAAGCCCAAATAGGCCATGCGGGTGTGACTCATAAAATTAATGTAGGCAGCATTGGCCAAATGACGATTGGCATCCAAATCGCTCCAGCGTATTTCGAATTCTTTAAAAAACATGACTTTGTTCGGTGTATGATATTGAAGTGATTTAAACTTTTTCCATTTGCTAAGAAATTGTTCTTTTTCGTCCATTTGAGGGCTTTTTTTCCTTCCGTAGACCCAGCTACCTGCCTCGAATGGCAAGGCGGGTGAAACTCAAAAAAGCCCTCAAATGGCCATAAAATCTCTAATTTTCGCTTAAACGCAAAAAGTTTAAATCACTTCATTAAAAATAGCAGACTTTGCGCTCAATTGCTAAGTGAGTCGCTTTTTGTCTGCGGCGCGGCATAAATTATAAGATCTCATCATTCTTTTTTCGCTTAGAATGTCCATCAGGCTATAATGTTATACTACTTCCGATCTCTGCGGACTTATTGATCGCAGTAACCATTGCAATATCGCGCATGCCATCTTCTCCAGGGACCGGCATGGGTCTATTTTCCATAATCGCCAGGGCGTCGTTATCCATTTGCTGGGCTTGTTGGTTGCGCATCATAGGGTTTAAAAGTGTTCCATCACTGGTATTACCTTTAACACCAGAGTAGGTCTGAAAAGGCCGCAATTGGTACCAACCAGATTGGCAATCCACTTTAAGCAAATTGATACTTTCTCGGGCTGTAGTTTTTCCGTTGGCCTTTATCCCATCAGGAAATTCGAACGAAAAAATAGTGGTTTCCTGCACCTCTTTAAAAACCTCAGGACGCGTATTCTCGTGTCTAGCAATAACCGAAATAGGTTCTAAGCCAGTGGTATAGCGCATTGCATTTAAGCAATATACTCCTACGTCGTAAATAAGACCTCCACCGAGCTCGGCATTCATGCGCCAGGTGTTTCTGGGGTTTTCAATATTAAAGCCAATATCGGCAGTTACTGTTTGTAAGGAACCAAAAGGTTTTGTTGTAGCCCAAGTCATTAATTTTTGGGTGTTGGTTTCGTGTTGCATACGATACCCAATAGACAACCGTACCTTATTTTTCTTGCATGCCGCCATTATAGCCTCACATTCTGATACGGTTTTAGCCATAGGTTTTTCGCACCATACATGTTTTCCAGTCTCAGCCGCTTTGATGGCATATTTTGCATGAAGTCCGGTAGGGAGCACAATGTAAATAACATCAATTTCAGGATTGTCAGCAATACGATGCATATTGTCATAATTGTAAACATTACCATCCGCAATTCCATATTTTTCTTGCCAAACCGGTATTTTTTCAGGACTTCCAGTTACTATTCCGGTAAGTTGGCAATGTTCTGTTAGCTCCAGCGCTGGAGCTAACTGACCCCTACTATAGTTACCCAATCCAACCAAACAGACACCTAGTTTCTTTTTAGCGGGTTTGGATAAAGCTAAATAGGGTAATAACCCAATACCGGCTGTACCGAGGCCAGTTTTTTTGAGAAAGGCCCTTCTTTTTTGGTTCATAAGCTGTGGTTTGTATGTTTAACTGATTTACGTATTAAACAATCCATTGCAGAACTAAACATCTTCAAATCAGTCGTTTTACTCAGTTTTCTGTTTTTGCCTTAGCTATGATGCTATGCTGAAACCATGAAAACTCCTGAATTTATAAGTGTTGAACTCCTAATAATAATGTTTCAATGCATAGATCTGTCTAAAGCTAGCGCCTACCTCTCAAAAAGACCGTTGCTTTTGCAGAACTTTAGCAGTTTCTAGTCTTTTGCATAGAAGCGGAAATGAACGTAGTTTTAAAACAATTAATAGAAAAAAGAAAGTGATGAGCCAAAAAGCATCTTTTATTCCTGAACTATCCTTACCTGTTATTGCAGCGCCTATGTTTTTGATCTCGGGCCCAGAACTGGTTATTGAATGTTGCAAACAAGGGATAGTAGGTACTTTTCCCGCTTTAAATGAAAGGACAAGTGAGGGCTTTGAGGCTTGGTTGATACAAATAAAAACATCGCTTAAAGCATGGGAGGAGGAAAGCGGCCAAAAAGCAGCCCCTTTTGGCGTTAATTTGATTGTACATCCGACCAATCCAAGACTTGAGGCTGATGTTAAGCTATGTATAAAACATCAAGTACCACTAGTGATTACTTCTTTGGGGGCAGTGCAACAGGTAGTCGACGCCATTCACAGCTACGGTGGATTGGTCTTTCATGATGTTATTAAAAAGAGACATGCCCAAAAAGCAGCACAAGCAGGGGTAGACGGACTCATTTTGGTTGCTGCAGGGGCCGGGGGTCATGCTGGCACCATTAATCCGATGACCTTGGTAGCAGAAACAAGAAGCTTTTTTGATAAAACCCTTATTCTATCAGGTTGTATAAGTACTGGTAGGGACATTGCAGCGGCCATGCAAATGGGCGCTGATTTGGCCTATATGGGAACCCGTTTTATCAATACGGTTGAAAGTCAAGCCCCAAAAGCCTACCAAACGATGATTGAAGAAGCGGGGGCTAGTGATGTCACCTATACCGCGGCAATATCAGGAGTACACGCTAATTTCCTAACAAAGAGCCTAGAGGCCGCAGGTTTGACGTCTGAGGACCTTAAGAAAGATCAAAAAATTGACTTTGGAAAGGAACTAGACACAGAACACAAAGCTTGGAAGACCATCTGGTCCGCGGGTCAAGGCTCTGCCCTTATTGACGATACCCTTCCGGTATCGGCCTTGGTACAATCGCTAAAGGAAACTTTTAAATCGGCTATAGAGGCCCAAGCAGCCTTACTGAAAACGTATCCAAAATAAAGAAGCGCACTACTTTTTGACCCCGCCAGAGGTGTTATGCCACTAATCAATTCCTCATATCATCCGCCTGTACTATTTAGGAACGGGCATTTTGCTACCATTTATGCCAGTGCCTTTAGAAAAATACACGGTTTAGAACAGCAAAGGGAAAGGATTGAATTAATGGATGGGGACTTTTTAGACCTAGATTGGAGTCGAGGACCACAACCTACCAAAAAACTGGTTATACTCTTACATGGCTTAGAAGGTGATGCGAATAGACATTATATCAGAGGCAGTGCATTAGGTCTATTGCATGCTGGGTATGATATATGCGCCCTCAATTTCCGGGGTTGTAGTGGTACTCCAAACCGACTGTATCGTTCCTATCACTCTGGAAACACATCAGACCTAGCAATCACCATTGCCCACTGCCAGCAACTGCATTCTTATAAGCATATTTTTTTAATGGGTTTTAGTTTAGGGGGTAATGTAGCACTAAAATATGTTGGCGAACAAACCGCTTTACTACAAGAGATAAAGGCTGTGGTGGGCATTTCTGTACCTTGTAGCTTAAAAGATGTTTGCGATCAATTACAACATGCTAAAAACCGATTGTATGCCGCTCGGTTTAAAAAGAAGTTGCTCGCAAAACTGCGTGTGAAACAAGAACAATTTCCTGATCAAATTTCAGAACAAACCATTTCTCGAATACGTACACTTAAAGATTTTGATGACGCCTACACCGCGCCGGCTCATGGTTTTAAGGATGCATTAGACTACTATGAACAGTGCAGTTGTGACCAGTTTTTGCCTCATATCACAATTCCTGCATTAATCATAAATGCTAAAAACGATTCTTTTTTGGGTCCAGACAGTTATCCCTTAAAAAAGGCCGCTAAAAACCCAATGGTTTTTCTGGAAATCCCTAGTTATGGTGGGCATGTAGGATTTTGGGGCGCGAAAAACAAGAGTTATGCGGAACAACGCGCTGTAGATTTTTTTAATAATGTACATTTATAGGATATACCTAACCTATAAATATGAAATGGCGTTTCCTACTTTTTGGAATTGCTGTGGCAGCGATCTCCTGTGCAACTAATGAATTTGAAACCCCTAATGGGCCATGTGCTGCTGATTTAAAGGCGAATACTTCTTTTGGAGCAGTCAAAGCGCTTTATAAAGGGGGAATAGTACAAGTTCAAGACGATTTGATTCTAGAAGGTTATGTAGTGTCTTCAGACCATGCAGGCAATTTTTACAATGTGCTTCACCTTCAGAATAAACCTATAGATGCAACCGCTGGACTACAATTAGAAATAGATCTTCGCGATAGTTATTTACGCTTTCCGGAAGGTTGTAAAGTCTTTGTAAAACTAAAAGGATTATACCTTGGGCAGCGCAAAGGGAGTTATGTTCTTGGTGGTGCTTTTACAGCCTTTGGTGCTATTACGGTAGGTCGTTTGCCCGCACTTGCCGTTGGAAATCATCTTTTTACTTCCTGTGATGACCCAGTTGCAATGCAACCTACATTTATTAACCTTCACGAGTTGGATACTTCGAAGATTAGTACTTTGGTAGCCTTTGAAGGCTTGGAGGTAGTTACCCAAGAATTAGATAGCACTTTTGCACTTGCCAAGCACGAAACGGAGCGAACGCTAGTGAATTGTTTAGATGATACGCTTACCCTCTTCAATAGTGGGTACTCAGATTTTCAAGCTCAGCAAATGCCAAAGGGGAAAGGGGTTGTTAAAGGAGTGCTACTACAGGAAAATGGGCACTATTTCCTTACGATAAGAGACCTAAATGATATTGATATGCACGGAGCACGTTGCGCTGAGGTGATTACCGAATTTACCTCAACCGAAGTCTTTTTTTCGGAGCTAGCGGATCCAGACAATAATACTGGAGCACGTTTTGTAGAGTTGTACAATGCCGGGAACACTCCCATAGACCTTAATAAATGGTCTATTAGACGTTATACCAACGATAATACTGACGTAAGTGCAACTATAGATCTTTCAGGACTGCATATCAATAGTCATAGTGCGCTTGTGATTGCTTCAGACCCAGTTGAATTTGAGCAAGTTTATGGTTTTACCCCCCATTCTAGTGCGGGGAAGAACAGTCCAGCAGATTCCAATGGAGACGATAACTTGGAATTGGTCGATCCATTTGGGGAGGTGATTGATGTTTTTGGGATTGTAGGAGAAGATGGCTCTGGCACCAACCACGAGTTTGAAGATGGTCGTGCTTTTCGA
>JBCDGY010000032.1:0-15926 GCA_039414375.1 Bacteroidota bacterium
GAGACCTTTGCAGAATGGGTAAAAAAGTAATATGCGATCCAAACTATGGAAAATTTCGTCCTTCTCAAAAATTTTAAGTCCTCACAACCAGGAGGTTGCTCCGGGTTAAAATTTCATCGGGCGTCGAACTTTCCACATACTTTGAATTTTGCAAAGGTCTCAGTACATCACTTTTTTACCCATTCCGCAAAGGTCGCTCTAAAGTAGTTCTGTATCTTGCGTTAAAAGTGAACTCAATGAAAACATTTATTACCACAGCCGATGCCCCTGCCCCTATAGGACCTTATAACCAAGCGGTTTTAGTGAAAGACACCTTGTATATCTCTGGACAAACCCCCATAAATCCTGCTAACGGAAAGCTGGTTGAAGGTGATATCAAGGCAGAGGCAACACAGTGTATGAACAATCTAGAAGCTATTTTAAAAGCTGCACATATGACCTTTTCAAACGTGGTTAAGAGTTCCATCTTTTTGAAAGACATGCACCAGTTCAGCATGGTCAACGAAGTGTACGGCAGTTATTTTGATGCAGCCACAGCACCTGCAAGAGAAACTGTGGAAGTAGCCAATCTTCCTATGTTTGTTAACGTAGAGATATCGATGATTGCGGTTAAATAGTACTTCTGTGAAACTCCACAAGACCGTCAATCGGACGTTGTCGTACTATTCCTAGAATTAAATCATTGCGTTCTAGGACTACAGCAAGCTGTTCTCTAAGAAAGTGTGCGATGCTACCCACAAAGTGAATAGGCACCTTGGTGGCTAGTTCAAACTGCATGATATAATTGTTCACGAATTGCTGAAAACCCTTGTCTATGACACCTTGACAATAAGGGTGATCGCGATTTTCAACAATAAAACGAGCGAAAGTAGCCAGATAAGTATTAGGGTTGGGCTCCTTATACAAATGCTCTTTGATGGTATCTGCCTCTAGATCGTATTCTTTGGCAAATTTGATGCCTAAGTCCTGAGGCATTTTGTGAAAGTAATAATCGCGTAACAGTTTTCTTCCAAAAAAGTTGCCACTACCATCATCCATCAAAATATAACCCAAAGAAGTTACTTTTTGAAATAATTGATGCCCGTCGTAATAACTACAATTAGATCCAGTTCCCAAAATACAGACAATACCTTGCTGCCCGATATTGGTCGTTGCATAGATAGCCGCATAGGTATCTTCACGAACTTCGGCTTTGGCATTCGGAAAAAAGTCCTTGAAAATAGCCTTTAGAAAATTTCGCATTCGATCTGTACCGCAACCTGCGCCGTAAAAATAAAGCTGGGTGACTTCGGCCTTGTTTTTAGAAAGCTCAAAGTTATTGGCCAATCGGTCTTCAATCACCTGTTTTGTCAATACTTCTGGGCTAAGGCCCAAGGTTTGCGTTACAAACAATTGTTGGCCTTGGTCATCAAGGGCAATCCAATCTGATTTGGTGGCACCGCTATCTACAATTAAAATCATATGGTCCGAGAATAATTATTCCTGGAAATGAACCCAATAGGGATACACTTCCAGGAATATGAAAAAGATGGTTAATTAAAGCGCTGCAACCTGCTCTGCAAGGTCTATCATTTTATTAGAGTATCCTGCTTCGTTATCATACCAAGAGATAACTTTGAAAAAGTTAGCATTCAACTCAATACCAGCACCTGCATCAAAAATACTGGTACGGGTATCAGAAATAAAATCCTGAGATACCACAGGCTCTTCGGTATAGCCCAAAATTCCTTTCAATGGACCTTCAGAAGCGGCTTTGAATACCTTTTTTACTTCTTCGTAAGAGGTGTCTTTCTCCAAACGAACGGTTAGGTCTACTACAGATACATCAGCAGTAGGCACTCTAAACGCCATCCCTGTCAATTTCCCTTCTAATGCAGGAATTACCTTAGTCACGGCCTTAGCAGCTCCTGTAGAAGCTGGAATAATGTTTAACATGGCACTACGCCCACCTCGGTAGTCTTTTCTGGAAGGACCATCAACCGTCATTTGCGTTGCAGTGGTAGCGTGTACTGTAGTCATCAAGCCTTCTACAATACCAAAATTATCGTCCAATACCTTGGCTAAAGGCGCCAAGCAGTTGGTTGTACAAGAGGCATTAGATACTATGGTATCGCTTGGTTTCAAATCTTGATGGTTAACGCCCATTACAAACATTGGAGCGTCTTTAGAAGGAGCTGAGATAACCACTTTTTTAGCCCCACCGTCAATGTGTAGCTGAGCTTTGTCTAATGTGGTAAAAATTCCAGTACATTCGGCCACAATAGTTGCACCTACCTCGTCCCATTTTAATTTTTGAGGATCTCTCTCTGCGGTAATTCGTACTGTATTGCCATTAACAATCAGATTGCCATCTTTTACTTCAACTGTACCATCGAATCTTCCATGGACAGAATCGTACTCCAGTAAATAGGCCAAATGCTCTACATCCAACAAATCATTAATAGCCACCACCTCTACATTATCTCTCTTCACTGATGCCCTAAATACCAATCTACCGATTCTACCAAATCCGTTGATTCCAATTTTCACTTTTGCCATTTGTTCTAAATTTAGTTGTTTATGTGGTCATAATGTCGGAGACCCTTATTAAGCCCTCATCGACCGCGGTATGTGCTTTTATTGCTTCACTTATAGGGGTCAGGATCAAATCATTATCCCGAATACCTACCATGTAATTTGTTTTTCCTTCCAAGAGAGATTCTACAGCCTTTACCCCCATTCTACTGGCGAGTACGCGATCAAAACAAGTTGGATTGCCCCCCCGTTGCATGTGCCCTAGTACCGACACTCGCACATCATAAATAGGCAGGTGTTCTTCTACATATGCCTTGAGTTCAAACACGTTTTTTCCAGTTTTATCCCCTTCTGCGACAATAACAATACTGGAAGATTTTCCTGATTTTTTACTGCGCTTTAAAGACTCTAACAAACGGCCTAGACCAAGGTTTTGTTCCGGAATCAAAATCTCTTCGGCGCCAGCTCCTACCCCTGCATTAAGCGCAATATGCCCTACATCTCTTCCCATAACCTCTACAAAAAAGAGGCGGTTATGTGAACTTGCAGTATCTCTAATCTTATCAATAACTTCTACCACGGTATTGATGGCAGTATCAAAACCAATGGTATACGTAGTTCCCAAAATATCGTTGTCAATAGTCCCCGGAATACCGATAACTGGAAAGTTAAATTCCTCATTCAATTTGAGGGCCCCAGCAAAGCTACCATTACCACCAATAACTACTAAAGCATCAATGTCATTTTTGCGAAGTTGGTCATACCCTCGCTTTCTACCTTCGGGTGTTCTAAATTCTTTACAACGTGCTGATTTCAATATCGTTCCACCCTTGTTGATAATGTTGTTTACACTACGGGCGTTCATTTCTTTAAAGTCTCCTTCGATCATGCCCTGATATCCTCTGTAAATAGCCATACAGTTAACATTGAGATAGGCACAGGAACGAACTACGGAACGAATGGCGGCATTCATACCTGGAGAATCTCCTCCCGAGGTAAGAACAGCAATTTTGTTGATTTTTTCAGCCATTTTTTATTTTGAGCGTCAAAGCTAGCAAACTTCCCTAAATAAAAAAATGAGGTAAGGCTTACTTTCTTTTCAAAGTGTTTGGGATTTGTTTCAAAACCAACCAATACGGGTCGTTAAAACTACTTTTCAACTACCTCCTTTTTTGCTTAGCTGTTGTTTTGTTGCGAAACTGAATCAAACCATCTCCCATTTGAGAAATTGGGGTTTCCTTTTTAGGTGGGGCTGGGTCCTCTTTTTTATTAGACCGAAAGATTTGGCGCATCAGGTCTTTGAAGTTGTCAAAATCTACTTGATAAGAAAGTCCAATGCCCTGGGTATATCCCTGTCTTTCGGCCAAAAATTGTGAGATTTCATTCTCGCGATTGAAAATCTTGGCGCTCAAAGTACCCTCATCGTTTAGCAATACTTGAACCTCCACATCACCAGCCACAACTGTTTCTGAGACGCCTCCTACCGGAACGCCTACGCGGCCATTGACCAATACCCGATCGGATATTTGGGTGGAAACAGTAACCCCGATGCGATCTTCGGTACGAAAATCAGCTTCTTGATTAAGGCTCCCCTGTTCATAGGAAAGGCCAAAGTTGAGTTTGTCATTATCCGCCCCTAAAACTTGATTTAAGAGGCCCGAGGCAGTTTGTATTAAATTCCCCGTTAGTGCTTGTTGGTTTAGCCCCGAACTC
The DNA here is from genome assembly GCA_039414375.1 of Bacteroidota bacterium. Classification (GTDB taxonomy): domain Bacteria; phylum Bacteroidota; class Bacteroidia; order Flavobacteriales; family Flavobacteriaceae; genus Croceivirga. Next base: position 4,228 of record JBCDGY010000032.1, read on the forward strand.
TCATTAACAAAGGTGCCCTGGGCAAGGAGGAAAAAGGCATTATTACTTTCGACTGTTGGGTCTTGTAGGCGGTATTCCAGTTCGGACTGTACTACAGAATTGGTACCTGGAAATTCGATATCAAAATCAATTGTGGGGCTTTCTAGCTCCCCTTGAAGGCGCACGACAACCTCAGTAGGTATCCTTCGGGTATTGCCGGGGTTATCCAATAGGGGCGCAGGATTGGCATTTAACGCATAAATAGCCTCTAAATCTAACTGTGCTTCCAGCGGGTCGCCACTATCCCACAGAATAGTACCTCCCGGTTCTACCCTAAAAGTCTTATCGATTAAGCCTGCACGCCTAAACCGATACTGACCGGTAACCACAACAAACTCCCCAAACATATTGAACTTGCCATTGGTATTGATTTCCATAAGTAAAAGTCCTTCCCCAGTACCCTTTAACGAACTGCCATTAGCACGATCCACTACAATTTCAACTTCGGCATCTGGGGTTACCGCAAGATCGAAATTCATCTCTAAGCCTTCGTACTCTTCGAGAACGCGGGTCTCTGAAATGGTCCCGCTTTGTTCACGTTCTAAGAAATTGATAAACGAATAATCGCCAACACTAGTCACATCACTCAAAGGAATTTTAAGGGATGTTCCCGGTGCTGTGGACCCTTCAAAATCGATATTTAAAGCCGTAATTGGACCGTAGATCGACCCTTGCCCATTGGCAAAACCGGTACCGTAATACAAAGCGTCTTCGTCATACTCCGTATCTAGAATTAAAAAACGATCGGATTGGGTGTCTACATCCAAAGACAAGGTCCAATTGTCAAAGGCCGTGTGTGAAATAGTTCCGTCCAAGGTAGCTTTGGTTTGCTCCGCTACATCGATGACTTCCACATTGTCGAAATAAAAGGTTTGATCAAAAAGGCGCACTCGTGAAAAGGAGGCAAAATCATAGTCTACATTCAGGTAAGGAATACCCAAACCAGCCTCTTGCAAGTTAAGGGTACCATTGATGTCCGGACTTTTAGTATCCCCGGTAATTCTGGCATTACCATTAACAAAGCCCCGGATATTCGAAATGATGTCTTCCCCCAAGGGCGCAAAAGGCGTTAAATCGAAATCATTAAAGGAGGCCAGTAGGTCTAGAGTCGTTTTATCGGGAGCGCGATTGATATTCCCGTTGAGGCTAAATTTCTCAGCACCATTTTGACTAATCCAAGTATCAACCCCAAATTGGCTAAGGTCGTTATTGCCGAAAATGATGAGTTCCAAATCGCCCAAGACCATTTCGTTAACCGAAAAATCGTTGATGAGCATACTTGAAGAAGGGAGGTATTTACCTTCCTTTTGAAGTATGTTTAAAAACCCATTAACCTCTCCCCCTAGCCTAAGACTGTCTGGGGAAGCGGCAATCTTATCCAGGGAAACAATTTTAAATTGTAATTCTAGGTCTTTAAAAGTAGAGTCCGCTATTTTACCCCGAAGCTGGATTTGCTCTTGTTGGGCATTGTCCATCACAATTTCCTCAATCTGAATGCTATCTAAGGTGGGGCTTATGATGACCTTATTCCCAAGATCTCCGCGTTTGTTGAGTACCCATTTATTACCCTTAAAATTGATTTCCGAAGTTTTTAAACCGATTACAGAGTGGTTGCGATCATCAAAAGTGTGGTAAAAATTAAGACTATAACTATCGTTGAATTTACTGCCTCCCTTAAACTCTGTTCTAAAGAATAAGGTATCTTTTAAAGTAGTGTTGATGAGATTAAAGTCTTGTACATCATAATACACTGTAGACATATTGTCCACCGATAAAAAAGTATTGAATAGGGGATTCTTATTATCAATCTTCAATTCTATGCCATCGAAAGTATTTTTAAAAGCCTCAATAGCCGGTGATTTAAAGGTTAACTTAAAATCTCCAGCGTCGGAGTCTATATTGCCTTTGATAAAGGTATCTGGACCAAAGGCGACCTCGGGGAGAAATACATCTACAATCTTGTTATAGATTCTAAAGTTGAAGTCCAAATGTTGCCCTTCGGAGATGGTATAAGGCTTGTAGTTCGTGTAAATACTACCAATGGAGTTTTGAAGCAGCTTTCCTAACTCCCGAACTTTAAAGTCACCCTTCATATACCCTGTTATAATATCGGGTGATATAATTTGAATACTACGGATACTATCGTTTTCAAAAGTGGAGGAAATATCAAAATCATAAAAAATGTAGGTTTGATTCTTATTTTGGAATTGGGTATTTGAAAAACGGACTTCCCCAACTAGATTATCCAGCGTATTACCGCTGATATCCATATTTACTTCCCCTTTAAAAATGGAAATGCTGTCTTTTATAAAGTTCAACCGCTTCAAATCAGCATAGTCTACGGTGGCTATAAAGTTGAAATTGTTGCGCTCGTTACCGAAATCGGCAAGTCCTTTAAAATTGAGTGCTAGATTTTCATCCTTACTCAATAAACTACCGTCGAATAGCTCTTCTTTAAAAACTCCAGAAACGCTGACGTCATTATATTCATAGCCATTAAAAACCATTTTGTGGATCGTTCCAATGGCTTCGGTGTTGAGGTAGGCTGCTATAAATCCGCGACCTTCCACATTCACATCTAAAGTAGTTTTTCCAAACTTGGGGTTATCGATAAAGGTACCAAGATCAAAATCCCTTAAAGCGATAAATCCGCGATAAGACACTTCTTCCAGATTGTTAAAGTTGGTCATCTGAAGGTCGATGTCGCTATTCCCAATTGCCGTATCTAGATTAACCTGCGCATCTACGGAAGTCTCTGTTATTTCCGCCTTACCCTCTACAGCAAACTGCCCAAACTTTTGAAATGACCTCGGATCATTAGTTCTAAAAACAGAAGGCATTAAAGCGCGTAGTTGGTAATAGCTGGACGCCACCCGATCCATACGGGCTTCCATCTTAAAAGGCTCAAAAGAGTTGAAAAGGTTGATAAACCGAAAATCTCCTTCCACTTGAGTATTCCCGGAAGAAAGCTCAAGATCATTCGCTGTGAGATCGTTTAGAATACCGTTGATCGCCGCAGAAAAAGTAACCGTTTTATCGGCTCCAAACTTTTTGTAGTAGTGGTTGATATCGTCTAATGCAACTTTAGAATCTTCAAAGTTGGCGATTACTTGTACCTTATCTACAAACTGGGCAAGGTCTTTCCGTTCATATTCAAATACCAGATTCCCTTTTAAGGTAGATTTTAGGGTTTCGAGCCATAAGGCGTCGAAGCGCATCTGTGTTTTGGTGTATTTGAATTTGGTAGCCAACTTTTTAACATCAACGCCACGCGAACCCCGTAAAGACAAGTCGGTAACCTCTAGGGAAACCTCTGGACCCAAAATGTAAAAGTCTTCGGCGTTAATTGCTATTCGATCGAAATTTAGGATTTCTGATTTTTCAAGGTTATCATCAGTTAAACGGTAATGGCTGTCTTCTAAGATTACCTCACTGGCCGACATAAAGAATGGAGGTGTCCCTTCTGGACGGGGTTTCCCATCATCTAGCTTATCAATAAAAACATCCAGATTGGTTTGCCGCTCATCGGAATAGGTACGCATGTGAAAATAGAGGCCTTTGGCTGTTATGGTTCCAAATTCCATATCGCCTTCGATCAAAGCGCGAACGCTAAGGATAGAAGTTTCCAAATCTTGAATATGTGCCAAAGTATCGCCTTGGTAATCTGCAATAAAAACTTCATTGAGGTTAACCCCCATGGTAAAGGGAGAAAAACGAACCTTTTCGATCTGAATATTAGTGCCGAAGGTTTCATTAACATCCTTCATTACCTTATGCGCCAATCGGGTTTGGACCGTGGGAATAACGAATATAATGGTAGCCAAAACACCGAGAAGTAGCACGACTAGTGCAGCCCTAATCCCTATTTTTCGTAATTTTTTGATACGGTACTACCTTTTATCTTTGTGGAGCAATTATTGTTCCATAACACTTGAAACTCAAAAATACTCACATTTTAGCCATAGAATCTTCCTGCGACGATACTGCAGCAGCTATTCTTAACAATAACGAAGTGCTGAGTAATATTGTGGCAGACCAGTCCATTCATAAACAATACGGAGGGGTGGTTCCGGAGTTGGCCTCCAGGGCACACCAACAACATATTGTACCGGTGGTCCACCAAGCGCTTATAGCGGCAAATATCGATAAAAAACAACTCTCAGCCATAGCCTTTACCCGTGGTCCTGGTTTGTTGGGATCGCTTTTAGTGGGTACTTCATTCGCTAAGTCATTGGCCTTAGGGCTACAAATACCACTTATTGAAGTTAACCATATGCAAGCCCATATTTTGGCTCACTTTATCAAAGACGAACAGCAACAAACCCCGCGCTTTCCTTTTTTGGCGCTTACCATTAGTGGGGGCCATACCCAGATTGTGCAAGTGAACGACTACTTTGACTTTCAGGTCTTGGGGGAAACGCTGGACGATGCCGCCGGGGAAGCTTTTGATAAAAGTGCCAAGATGCTAGGGCTACCCTACCCTGGCGGACCGCTCATTGACCAATATGCGCAACAAGGAAATCCGAGCGCCTTTAAATTTCCCAAACCCAAGGTAGCGGATCTCAACTTTAGTTTTAGTGGCCTTAAAACCAGTATTCTCTATTTCGTGCAGCGTCAGCTAAAGTCCGATCCCAACTTTGTGCAGCAACATTTGCATGACATCTGCGCTTCCATTCAATGGACCATTGTGGATATTTTAATGGACAAGCTTAAAAAAGCCTCTGAAATCACGGGAATTCAAGAAGTGGCTGTTGGTGGCGGGGTTTCTGCCAATTCCTTGGTAAGGCGGCGGTTAAAGCAAGCTGAGCACGATCTTTCTTGGAGGGTACACTTACCCAAAATGGCCTATTGCACCGACAATGCCGCTATGATTGGGATCGTGGGCTATCTTAAATACCAACGGCAACTTTTTTCTGGGTTAGATAGTGCGGCCTTGGCCAGGTTTACTATTGAATAGTTGTTGATACCTCGAATTTATGTGATCCCAGGCGCCCCAATAAAAGAACCCTATGCAACTTTTTTACAATCCACAACTCCAACAAGACGCCACAGCAGTTTTCTTTTCTGCGGAGGAAAGTAGGCATTTGATAAAAGTACTTCGGAAAAAAGAAGGAGACTTGGTACATATTACCAATGGCAAGGGTGACCTTTTTACGGCCGAAATTATAGGGATGCACCTCAAGCAATGTACTGCTCAAATAGTAACCCACCAATTGGGGGATGAGTTGCGTAGTCCGTTACATATTGCGATTGCCCCCACAAAAATGAACGATCGAATGGAATGGTTTCTTGAAAAGGCTACAGAAATAGGAATACAAACCATTACTCCCATTTTATGTGAACGATCGGAACGAAAGGTGATCAAAGCGGAGCGTTTCCAACGGGTGCTACAATCGGCCATGAAACAGTCTTTAAGAACCTATTTACCGGTATTACACCCTTTGGTAAAGCTTCCTGATTTTATAAACACACATCAAGACACGGCTAAGTATATAGCCCATTGTGGTAGTGGCAATCGATCGCTATTTACAGAACGTATTCAAGCCGCAACACCAACAACATTATTAATTGGTCCGGAGGGGGATTTTACCGAAAATGAGGTGGCCCTGGCTCAAAAAGAAGGATTTGTACCGGTAAGCCTAGGGAATCATCGATTGCGAACTGAAACCGCAGGTATTATGGCAGCGGCAGCAGTCGCCATCAAAAATGAAAAGAATTAGCAGTGTAGGCTCGAAATGCCAACTGTACAATGAATTGTCTATAGAAGATGGAGAAGTGTGATTATCTCATCGAACTCAGGTGAATACTTTAAATTTTGCAAAGGTTGTGGAATACCTATCTTTGAATACATGCTGAAAACCCTTTCAATGAAGCAAATACATAGCCTAATAGCCATTGTGATAACCTTATTTATCTCTTCTTTTACAACGGCTCAGGAAATTGCGATTCTAAAGTATGGAGGTGGCGGCGACTGGTATTCCAACCCTACCGCATTACCCAATCTGATCCAGTTTTGCAATCGTACCCTAAACACCCGAATTCCTGAAAAACCCACAACGGTGGAAACTGGGAGTAGTGCTATTTTTCAATATCCCTTTTTACATATGACGGGGCATGGCAATGTTTTTTTCACCCAACAGGAGGCCGATAATCTGCGCATGTACTTAATGGCGGGGGGCTTTTTGCATGTCGATGACAATTATGGTATGGAAAAGTATTTACGAAGAGAGTTGAAAAAAGTGTTTCCCAACAAGGAATTACAGGAATTGGGGAAAGACCATCCCATTTTTAATCAACAATTTAAATTTCCAAAGGGGTTACCTAAAATCCATGAGCACGATGGTAAACGTCCTCAAGCACTCGGTATTTTTCATGAAGGCAGACTTTTGCTGCTCTTTACTTTTGAAAGTGATCTCGGAGATGGTTGGGAAGACCCTTCGGTGCATAACGACCCTGAAGCGGTACGGACAAAAGCCCTACAAATGGGAGCCAACATTATTCAATACGCCTTTACCTCATGAAAACAGATGCAAGCACTATTTCTAATGGTATTTTAAGAGCCGTAGGCATTATCGCTGGGATTGTATTGCTAGGCTACTTTTTATACCAGATACAATCGGTAATCGCCTATTTGGCCATAGCCGCAGTTATTGCCCTTTTAGGGCGGCCCATTGTACTTTTTTTGCGAAGAAAACTAAAGTTTCCCAATACCCTTGCGGTAATCTTAACCATGGTTTTGTTTGTCGCCATACTCTTGGGTATTATTGCGCTTTTTGTACCGCTAATCAATGAGCAGGGCAAGAGCTTATCCCTTTTGGATATCGATGCCTTAAAGGCTGACGTGAATACCCTCTACCTAGAAATTATGGAGTATTTCGGGACCTCTACCAATGATGTGAATGCCCTCATAAAAGAAGCCGAATTGGAAAAGAACCTACTCGATGGCCTTAACCTAGATTTCATTCCCAATATCTTAAATTCCTTTTTATCAGTATTGAGTAGTTTTAGTATTGGCCTTTTCTCGGTACTCTTTATTTCCTTCTTCTTTTTAAAAGACAGCACCCTGTTACGCAGTGGCTTGCTCACCTTTGTCCCGCAAGGCAAGGAAACCAACTTAACCACCTCTATCGATAAAATTAATGGCCTGTTGTCGCGGTATTTCATTGGTATTTTGGTGCAACTCACCATCCTTTTCGTGATTTACATGATAACCCTTTTAATTGTTGGGGTGGATAACGCGATTGTTATCGCCTTTTTATGCGCCCTTTTTAATATTATTCCCTACGTAGGGCCACTTATTGGAGGTGCTATTATGCTCACACTTACGATGACCAGCTATTTGGGGGCGGACTTTAGTGCCGTAATCCTACCCAAGGCCATGTATGTGTTGATTGGTATTTTGATTGGGCAGTTGGTCGATAACTTCTTTTCACAACCGTTTATTTTTTCCAAAAGTGTGCGCTCCCATGCGTTAGAAGTTTTTTTGGTTATTATTATTGCCGGGCTTCTTTTTGGGGTGGTAGGCATGGTAGTTGCCGTTCCTGGATATACTGCGATAAAGGTTATCCTTAAAGAGTTTGTCGATGGCAATCGTATGGTGGAAAAATTCACTAAAAATGTGTGATACACCTTGAACCTTTCGCTATTACAGCAGGCCCCTCAAGCATATATTACCGGGCATTGGAATACGGATATCCATTCCCTGCTATTGCGAAAACCTCTTTTTGAGGGCATTACCCAAATAGAACTCGCCCAACAGCTAGAGAGCAAAAAGAAATGCCACTCCAAACTTCCACTGTGGTTTCATACCCCACAAATCTATTATCCGCCCAAACAAAGCATTGAGCAGTCTAGCTCGGAAGCCACAGCCCAGTACAAAGCTGGTCTTGTCTCTGGAAACAACTTATTAGACCTTACTGGTGGTTTTGGGGTAGACAGCTATTATATGTCCAAACAATTTCAACAGGGGGTCCACTGTGAATTCAATTCGGAGCTTTCTCAAATTGCCGAACATAATTTTAAAGTGCTCGGCGCCACTAATCTCCAATGTAATGCTATAGACGGACTCCAGTTTTTAGAAGATTCTCGAATCAATTTCGATACCATCTACTTGGACCCCTCCCGTCGAGATGCGCAAAGGGGTCGGGTGTTTTTACTGGAGGACTGCGTGCCACAACTACCCTTGCACTTGGATGCCCTATTTAGAAATTGCAATACAGTACTCTTAAAAACGGCTCCCTTACTCGATCTGTCTAAAGGCATCGCTCAACTATCTGGAGTACAAGCCATACACATCGTTGCAGTAAACAACGAAGTCAAAGAACTGCTATGGCTGCTCCAAAAAGGATATGATGGACCCATCAGCCTTATTGCTGCCCACCTGCATACCAACAAAGCGGCTACAGACATCTTTACATTTAAACGGGAAGAGGAAACCGACGTGGTATCGCATTTTGACGAACCTCAAGCCTTTTTATATGAACCCAATACCGCAATACTTAAGGCAGGTGCCTTTAAGTTGGTCGGACAACGTTACGGGGTGCGCAAGCTACATCCACATTCCCATTTGTATACTTCTGATACTTTAGTTGCCTTTCCTGGAAGGCGTTTTAAAGTGGAACGGGTGTGGCCCTACCATAAGAAAACCCTTAAAAAATTAGGGATTGCCCAAGCCAATGTCAGCTGTCGTAACTTTCCAGAATCCGTTGCTACGCTACGCAAAAAATTAGGCCTTAAAGATGGTGGCGCCACCTATTTGTTTTTTACTACGGATAAGGCGAATCAAAAAATTATGGTGCAATGCACTAAGGTGCCGAAGGACAGGGCCACCTAAAGTTAGCCACCTTATCATTGGAACCTGCGGAGAGGTTGTAGTGCCACCATTCGGTGCGAATACCCCAAAAACCATATTTTTCCATGGTCTCCTTTAAATAAGCACGATTGTCCAGCACCTCTTGCGGTAAATCTACAAAGTCATGGTGGGCACGGCGTCCAAAAAAGTCAAAAATGGTACCCATATTTAATTGGCGCCCCTCTTCATCTACCAAGGTAATGTCTACAGCGCCGCCTTTATTGTGAATAGAGCCTTTATGGGGATTGGCCACATACTGTGGATTGGGAAATAAAGCCCACATTTTATGTTGCACTGCATTGGGTCGATAGCAGTCGAAAAACTTGATTCTATAGCCCTTTTCCATAAAGGTCGCATTTGCTGCAATGAGGGCTTTTGCGGTTTTTACCCGCGTATAACACTCTGCACAATCGTATACCTTGGCCTTCAAGAAATTATTGGTGGTGGCATAGCGCATATCGTATACAAAGTCATGGCTAAAGTCCGCCAGGCGTACAAAAGTGGTATCTGCCAAGCCTTCAAAAGACTTTAAGGCTGGTCGTTTTGGCGGAGGCGCCACAGAATCGATAGCCACGATCGAAGGGGTCTCCATAGAAGAGGTCGCTTCAATTGGGGTTGCTTTTTTCTTGGTTGCCTCATTGCAACCCAGTAGTAAAAGCACTATAAGCGTGGTATACCCTCTCATGGTTTGCGCTTTTGTTGGGCCATCCAGCGGTACAATCGATCTGTTTTATAGGCTTTGCCCCAGGCATTGTGACCAACGCCCTCATAGCGACTGTAGGTAACCGTATAGCCCATTTCGCGGAGTTTGGTCACCATATCATCGGATTCTGAAATCGGAATTACAGCATCCTCTACCCCATGGAAAACCCAAATGGGCATCTCTTTATCCAACCAATGAGCATAAGGCGCGGGGGCCATCCCACAAACGACCGCTAGGGCAGCAAACTTTTCAGGATACTGCACCGCCATTTCCCAGGCAGCACTGCCTCCCCTACTCAATCCACTTAAATAAATACGATTGGGATCCACATGATTAGCAGCCACCACACTATCCAGCAGTTGCTTAACAGCTCTTATGTTCCACCACCGTTTTTTATGCGGGTTTTGAGGAGCCAGCACCAAAAAGGGAAAGGGATATCCCTCAGCCATCATCTTTGGAGGGCCGTGCTTTTTTAGTTCGTGTAACGCGCTGCCAGACTCCCCGCCACCGTGTAAAAACAGCAACAATCCATGTGGTTCCCCTTCTGGAGAATATTCCGGTGGATAGTACAGGTAGTATTCCAGACTTTCTTGTACGGTCAGCGTATCCTGACCTTGAACAAGATTGCCTTCCTGGGCAGCACAGCCTTGTAAAAGCAGGGCCACCAGAACAAAACGAAGCATTGTATACATCCTATAAAAGTAAGGAAGCTACCGCTTTCCAAGAAGCAGCACGCTCAAATACGGTATCTGCGGCGTTATGCGGTGATGAAAAGAGGATGGCTCGCCCGTCAAAGCGTTGCAAGTTATAAGCCCGGTCGTCAATAAGCACATCTCCCTTTAAAATGTGTTTATGGCCACACAGAATACGGCGTTGCCAAGGAATAAATGGAAAGTACTCATCTAGCCAATCTGATTTTTCTTTGAGGGAATTGGGAAACTGCATGGCGGCACTAGCAATATAGAGGTCGTGCTTTTCATTAAGCTGTGCCAGCACTTCTTGGCTGTCTGGAATGACTTTAAGATCTCTAAAAAAACCGATTTGATCCGCATGTTGCCGTACTTCGTTTTGGTGTTGCTCAGGAACCATATGCCAAAACTCGTGCCCCTCACATTGTGCTTTGGTAAACTGTTCTCCATGGGCTTTTGCAAATAAATCGATATGCGCTTGATACGCATCGGCAATCACCTCGTCCATGTCCACAAAAATGACCATTCCTTTAAATTTTTAGTAAAGCTAAATTGAAAACCACTTTTGGGGTAGCGTTTTCCCCTAAAAAAGTACTTGATAAACTAAACTTAACACCCTCAAAGGCGACCAGTAACTGGAAGCAAGGGTTCTAAGTCTTCAAAACCTACTTCTGCAAAAGGCATACATAGCATTTTGGGAACCGGTGCATCTTCGGGAAAAAGGATTACCAAGCTCTCTTGGCCGTCATACGCTTCTTTATGCAAGCGTAAATCCAATACCCCACTATGGATCTCAAAAGAAATACCGTTAAGGGGAATACCATCCGTAACGATGGTATAGTTATCATGGGCCACCAGGTAAAAATCGATGTGCGCCTCTGCAATGGCAATGTATTCAAAGCCTTCTTGCAGCACTATAGTGGAGCGCTGAGCGTGTAGGGAACAAAGGGTAAGTAAGGAAAAAAGGGAAAGGTAGTTTTTGGTCATAAGACGGTGGGATTTGGGGCTCCGGTAGTATAGGAACGCATAAAAACTCGGATCTATCAAATTTTTCGACAAACGGTAGCTTTTCGCCTGTTGTGTCTCCTATTAAGGGATGGCTGCATTAAGGAAAAGTCTTACGGGTTGATGTTGTTAAAGAAGGGGCTCTGGTGCGCTATGCTGCTATTGTAGGATAATGCGTGACCAAACAAACAGAAATTCATACCATTTATAGAAAATCTCCTTCTAGTACGCAAAAGATCACTTAGGTTAGTGCTGTTGGAAATATGGATTTTTCGAGCTCTGGGTTTAGGTTAGGAGCTTTAAAGTAAACAACAATCCTTAACATCGTTTTATTTCGATTTTAGGGGTATATATATTTAATGCATAAATAAACGAGTTATGTAGGATTTAACTCAAACGAAATATGAGTGAA
>JBCDGY010000033.1:0-15720 GCA_039414375.1 Bacteroidota bacterium
GTTCGCTGTTTTGAAATTCCATAAAACTCATTAGATAGTAGGTTAACGGGAAAGGTAACGCCTTTCTTGAAATTTCCATATATGTCTTCGATGAACTACCGAATTTAAAGATGTATGGAACCAAAAGCATAAAAATTCGATTAACGTAAATTGCTCAGGCTGGTCTAAAGATAATTTCCACATATCGCATAGGTAATAACTCCTAAATTGCTTGTAAGATAGGCGCATCCTCAATGAAAAACAAGAGGCAGATATTGATGTAATTTTCATACTTTTTTGTTAGGATTAACCTTTTAACCTCAAAAAACAATGAAATTTGAAGTTCTCATTTCAAGTAAAAGCTTAAAAGAGATCTTTGCAAAATAAGTAGCGATGAAAAAGTCTTTGGTTCTATTTGTTTCCATAATTTATTTCAACACTATGCTCGCTCAAACTATAGTAGATTTTAAAAAACCTATAAAAATACGGGATTGGCACGTTATTGACGATGTAGTTATGGGTGGGCGATCCGCTGGTCAATTTAGCCTTACAAATTATGGTTATGCTATATACTCTGGTATGGTGTCCCTGGAAAACCGAGGCGGTTTTTCCTCCTTGCGTTGTGCATTACCTCCCTTAATGGTATCACCAAAAGACCGCATACAAATCCATTTGAAAGGAGACGGTAAGCAGTATCAATTTCTAGTGAAAGCCGATCAGAAACATCAACACAATTATCGCCTTCCCTTTAAGACTACAGGGAACTGGGAAACCATTGATTTGAAGTTAGGCGACCTTGTTCCTAGTTTTCGTGGCAAAACCCTGGATATCCCTAATTTTTCGCACAGATGGATTACTGAACTGGGCTTCTTGATCGGTAATAAGACTGCTGAACGATTTCAGCTATGTATTGCTTCTATAAAAGTGATCTCTAAAGAAGACATTTCAACAGTTCCTCGTTAACAAGTCCATCACATAAAGCGCATCCAATACTTTACATTTTGGTAACTTTGCGGCTTTCAAAAACCACACCATGATCCATTTTTTTGGAGACCCTGCCACTACTATTTTTGCGGTACATACCGAAACAAAAATAAGTAGTCAAGATGAAGACAAACTAACTTGGTTGTTTGGCAACCAACCTATACTTAATGTGGCGTCCTTGGACGCCTTTTTTGTTGGACCACGTGCCACGATGCTTACCCCATGGAGTACCAACGCCTCTGAAATTGCCCTCAATATGGGGGTTTTAGGTATTCTTCGCATCGAAACCTTTCAAGCAGTGCAGGAAGACTACACCGATTTCGACCCGATGCTATTTCAAAAATACGCAGAGCTACATCAAGATATTTTCACGATCGACATTGCTCCAGAATCCATTCAAGAAATTACTGATATTGCTGATTACAATAAAAAAGAGGGGTTGGCACTTAGTGACGATGAAGTCACTTATTTGGAGCAACTTGCGCAAAGCTTAGCACGTCCTTTAACCGATTCAGAAATATTTGGCTTTAGTCAGGTAAACTCAGAACACTGTCGGCATAAAATTTTTAATGGGAGCTTCGTTATTGACGGTGCCGAAATGCCTAGCTCTTTATTTAAATTGATCAAAAAAACATCGGAAATACATCCTAACGGCATTGTATCGGCCTACAAGGACAACGTCGCTTTTGTGAAAGGACCTAAAGTAGTGCAGTTTGCCCCAAAGGCAGCAGATCGCCCTGAGTATTACGAAGAAAGAGAATTTGAGTCGATATTATCTCTAAAAGCAGAGACCCATAATTTTCCTACTACGGTAGAGCCGTTTAATGGTGCTGCTACAGGTTCTGGTGGTGAAATTAGAGATCGCTTGGCCGGAGGCAAGGGATCGTTACCACTAGCAGGGACAGCGGTGTATATGACCCCTTATTCTCGCCTTGAAAGAGAACGTACTTGGGAAGCAGCCTTTCCAGAAAGACCATGGTTGTACCAAAGTCCAGTAGATATTTTGATAAAAGCCAGTAATGGAGCCTCAGATTTTGGAAATAAGTTTGGTCAACCTTTAATATCGGGGTCGCTACTAACTTTTGAGCATGTGGAGGTGCCTTCGACTACGCTCAGGCACCAGAAAACTACGCTCAGCCACCAAACGACTACGGTCGGTCAGAACCCGGAACTGGGCTACGATAAAGTCATTATGCTCGCTGGAGGTATTGGTTACGGAAAAGCTACTCAGGCACTGAAAGACATCCCACAACAAGGAGATCGCATCGTTATTCTTGGCGGCGATAATTACCGCATTGGTATGGGAGGTGCAGCGGTATCCAGTGCAGATACTGGAGCGTTTGAAGCAGCCATTGAACTCAATGCCGTACAACGTAGTAATCCGGAAATGCAAAAAAGGGTGGCCAATGCCATTCGAGGACTCGTTGAAAGCTCGGACAATCCTATTGTCTCTATTCACGATCACGGAGCGGGGGGGCATCTTAATTGCCTTTCTGAACTGGTGGAAGAAACCGGTGGGCATATTCAAATGGATCAGTTGCCTATTGGTGATCCAACGCTATCTGCTAAAGAGCTTATTGGCAATGAAAGTCAAGAACGTATGGGTCTGGTGATTAGCCCCACACAAATGGAACAACTACAAAAAATAGCAGAAAGAGAACGATCTCCACTATTTCAAGTAGGTACAGTAACCGGGGACCATCGCTTTACTTTCGAGGATCAAAAAACTGGGGACAAACCTATGGATTTAGCACTTAGTGCCCTTTTTGGTAGTGCCCCTAAGACCGTTTTAGAAGACACTACCCTTGCTGTTAATTACGGAGACCGGCCTTACCAACTAGAAAAATTCCACGATTATCTAGATAACGTTTTACAACTGGAGGCGGTTGCTTGCAAAGATTGGCTAACCAACAAAGTAGACCGCTGTGTTGGGGGGCGCGTTGCCAAGCAACAATGTGCTGGTCCTCTGCAGTTACCCTTAAATAATTGTGGTGTTATGGCCCTTGATTTTAAAGGCAAGGAAGGTATTGCCACTAGTATCGGACATGCCCCAATCTCCGGACTTATAGATCCCGTTGCAGGAAGCAGAAATAGTATTGCAGAGGCACTAACCAATATTATTTGGGCTCCTTTGGAAGAAGGTTTAACCTCAGTATCACTATCAGCGAATTGGATGTGGCCTTGTCGCAATCCCGGAGAAGACGCCCGTTTGTACCAGGCTGTGGAGGCCTGTTCCGCCTTTGCTATTGCCCTTGGCATCAATATTCCAACCGGAAAGGATTCATTGAGTATGAAACAAAAGTATTCAGACCAAGAAGTTATTGCACCGGGAACAGTTATTATTTCAGCGGCAGGCCATTGTTCAGATATTAAGGCCGTAGTGGAGCCTGTATTTCAAAAAAATGGAGGGGCTATCTATTACTTAAATCTAAGTAAAGACGCTTTTCAGTTAGGAGGGTCCAGTTTTTATCAAACCCTAAATGCAATTGGGGATACTGCCCCCACCATAACAGATGCGAACTATTTCAAAAAGGCATTTAATGCTTTACAAGACGAGATAAAGGCCGGAAAAATAACCGCTGGTCATGACATTGGTTCTGGGGGATTGATTACTACCTTACTAGAGCTGTGTTTTGCTGATACCAATTTAGGTGCCGCACTAGATCTTTCTAGCCTTCCGGAAACAGATACCCTAAAATTGCTCTTCGCAGAAAACATAGGAGTGGTCTTCCAAACTGATGAAAATACTGCGGCAGGTCTTCGCAAAAAAGGACTTGACTTATTTACGATAGGTACCGTTTTGGAAGGAGAAATCTTGAACGTAAAGCACAATGGGGTTGAAATTGGTTTAAGTATCCCTTCGTTGCGCGATACCTGGTTTAGAACCTCTTATTTACTGGATAGTAAACAAACTGCTCAAGGATTGGCAAAAACACGTTATCAGAATTATAAAGTACAGCCACTGCGTTTTCAATTCCCAAAATCACAGACTGATTTGCCAATAGTATCCGAGAAGGACACCAGACCTATTGCGGCAATTCTTCGAGAGAAAGGGAGCAACTCCGAACGCGAAATGGCCCATGCCCTTTACCTAGCAGGCTTTGCAGTTCGCGATGTACATATGACCGATTTAATATCTGGTCGAGAAGATCTAAAAGATGTCCAATTTTTAGGAGCGGTGGGAGGATTCTCCAATTCCGACGTATTAGGA
Organism: Bacteroidota bacterium; assembly: GCA_039414375.1. GTDB lineage: Bacteria > Bacteroidota > Bacteroidia > Flavobacteriales > Flavobacteriaceae > Croceivirga. The sequence goes on from JBCDGY010000033.1 coordinate 4,175, forward strand.
TCCGCAAAGGGATGGGCTGGCGCCATTAAATACAATGAGCGCGCTCGCAAGGCTGTTCAAGAATTTTTTGAACGTCGAGACACCCTTTCTGTGGGTATTTGTAATGGCTGTCAATTATTTATGGAGTTGGATATTATTTATCCGGAACATGGAGAGGCGCATGGAAAAATGACCTACAATGATTCCAAAAAACACGAGAGTAACTTTACCTCGGTACACATTCAAAAGAACCAATCTGTTATGCTTTCTAATATGGAAGGGACAACACTAGGGGTTTGGATTAGCCACGGGGAAGGAAAGTTTCAACTGCCGCTTTCAGAAGACCAATACGCCATCGTAGCCAAATACGGCTATGATGCCTATCCCGCAAACCCTAACGGAAGCGACTACAATGTTGCCATACTGTGTGACCATAGTGGTAGACATTTGGTAACAATGCCTCACCTAGAACGCAGTATTTTTCCTTGGAATTGGGCATACTACCCTAAAGATAGAAACGATACAGTATCACCTTGGTTACAAGCTTTTATCAATGCGAAAACGTGGGTAATGCAGCAGAACGCCTAAACCACAACAAAGGAAAAGACGGTACCCACAAAGGGGAGATGCATGTCTCATTGATCTCAAGGTTTTGAAATTCATTAATGTCGTTACTATTTGGAGTACAAACTGAGCGTAGATTTACTTTGTTTAGGAATTCTTAAAAATTAACAAACAATTTTGCTGATTCCACTTTACAATCCAATAGCCTTTCATTATTTTGCAATTTCTTTACAGTAACTTGATATGGCACACATAACCAGACTTTTTGATTTCCCGTACTACATGAATGACAATTATGATCTGGATTACGCTTTTGTCACAAAGTATAATGGGGAATGGAAAGGCATTACCACCCAACAATATCTAGATCAAGCCAATGCGGTGAGCCGGGGGTTATTGCGGATGGGTGTAAAACCCAATGATAAAATTGCGATAATTAGCATGACCAACCGTACAGAATGGAATATTCTGGATATTGGCATATTACAAATAGGGGCGCAAAATGTGCCCATTTACCCCACGATCTCTGAAGAGGATTATGCTTATGTTTTAAATCATTCAGAAGCCAAATACTGCTTTGTTTCTTGCGACGAGGTATTGCAAAAAGTACTCGCAATTAGTGGAAAGACTAAAAAACTCAAAGATGTTTTTTCGTTTGACGAGTTAAAAAACTGCAATCACTGGCAAGAAGTTCTGGACAAAGGTGCCGACATTGCTAACCAAGAAGAAGTAGAGGCTAGAAAGGCAGCCGTTTCTCCCGATGATCTGGCTACTTTAATTTACACCTCAGGAACAACTGGAAAACCAAAAGGTGTGATGCTATCTCATGATAACATTGTGAGTAACTGTGTAGCCAGTTATGAGCGCGTACCTTTTGACGCTGGTGGTAAAGCATTGAGCTTTTTACCAGTTTGTCACATTTTCGAGCGCATGATTCTCTATCTATACCAATACTGTGGGATTCAAGTCTATTTCGCCGAAGGAATGGATAAAATTAGTGATAATATTAAGGAAATCAAGCCCAATGTTATGACTGTGGTACCGCGACTTTTAGAAAAAGTTTACGATGCCATCATTGCTAAGGGTACAGATTTATCGGGCGTAAAGAAAAAACTCTTCTTTTGGGCAGTAGAGTTGGGTTTAAAATATAAACCTTATAGTGCCAACGGTTGGTTATATGAAAAACAATTGGGTATCGCAAGGAAATTGATCTTTAGCAAATGGCAAGAAGCCCTTGGCGGAAACTTGGAAATGATGGTATCTGGTAGTGCAGCCTTGCAGCCTCGATTGGCTCGTATTTTTGCTGCTGCGGGGATGCCAGTAATGGAGGGCTATGGTCTCACAGAAACCTCCCCAGTAATTGCCGTTAATGATGTAAGAAATAAAGGTTGGAAAATTGGAACAACCGGTAAAGTCATCTCTAATATTGAAGTTAAAATAGCGGACGATGGCGAGATTCTTTGTAAGGGTCCTAATGTGATGAAAGGATATTACAAAGACAAAGAGAAGACTGCAGAGGCTATTAAAGAAGACTATTTTCATACCGGAGATATTGGTGAGATTGATGCAGAAGGCTTTTTGCGCATAACCGATCGCAAAAAGGAAATGTTTAAAACTTCTGGCGGCAAGTATGTTGCCCCTCAGTTGTTAGAAAACCGTTTTAAACAATCGCGATTTATAGAACAAATTATGGTTGTTGGCGAGGGAGAAAAAATGCCCGCAGCACTTATACAACCCAATTTCGAATTCCTTTACAGCTGGGCCGAACAGCACCAGGTAACGCTTGGGGAGAATTCCGATATTTGCGTTAACACTAAAGTTATAGCACGTATTCAAGAAGAAGTAGACATGGCCAATGAAGATTTTGCCAAATGGGAGAAAGTAAAACAATTTCGCCTAACCCCAGAGGTTTGGAGTATTGATGATGGACATCTTACCCCTACCTTAAAATTGCGTAGAAAAATCATCAAAGAAAAGTACAACAGCCTGTACGAATCGCTCTACGGTAGAAGCCAAACAATGCGTCTAGTTATTGCGTTCTTAATTATTTGGCAGTAGCGCGGTTGGATATCAACTCTTGCTATCGTAGTTTCCAATCGTTGATTTTTTAGTTATCACTTCTCGACGAAACAGGTCGCGATGGTTATCATTGGGATTTTGCCAGAGACCTTTGCAAAAGTCAAAGAAGATGTAAAGTATAGTACCCAATGAATTTTAATCCACAACAACTTCCTGTTTTCGAAGACTTAAAACTTTTGACCCTAAGTAATTTCTTATAATTTCAAAAGCATATCACTTTTTTACCCATTCTGCAAAGGTCTACTTTCATCACAGGTGATCGGAGGTAGGCCATTATCAGAAATTTCCCTATCCGTCCTAAAATTTATTATGCATGCATAATAAATTTTGCTATCTTTGAGACAGCTTACAACTGCTATGAAAGATTTGACTATCGATTGGGCACTGCGCGCTACTTGGCAAGCAGTAACCAAAATGTACAACGAAGAGGCTAAAAACTATGACCTGACCATGGCCATAGGTTTTACATTATTAAGTATTGATGCTAAAAAGGGAACCCCTAGCACCGCCCTTGGACCCCGTATGGGAATGGAAGCTACAAGCCTTTCCCGCATATTGAAAGGTTTGGAATCTCGAGGGTACATAGAGCGCAGACCCAATCCGAATGACGGACGCGGGGTATTGATTTATTTAACAGCCCTGGGTATTGAGAAAAGAAAGGATTCTAAAGAAGTGGTACTTCGATTTAACGATGTTATTAAAAAACACTTAAACAAACAAGATCTCACTGGTTTTTACAATACCATCACAACCATCAACCAGCTTATTGTAGACAAAAGAATTTACAGTAGAACAACAACGAAATAAAAACGCAACGCACCACATGAAAAGGCATATCAACAAAGTTGCCGTAATTGGCTCCGGTATTATGGGAAGCGGCATTGCTTGTCACTTCGCCAATATTGGAGTAGAAGTATTGCTCTTGGACATCGTACCAAGAGCACTAAACGATAAAGAAGAAGCCAAAGGACTTTCGCTGTCCGACAAAGTAGTTCGCAATCGTTTGGTAAACGAAGCACTTGCCAAAGCTTTAAAGTCAAAACCAAGTCCTATATACCATCAAGATTTTGCAAAGCGGATTACCACAGGTAATTTGGAAGACGATATTACTAAAGTAAAGACCGCTGACTGGATTATTGAGGTGGTAGTAGAGCGCTTAGATATCAAAAAACAAGTATTTGAAAATCTAGAGAAACATCGTACCCCAGGTACTTTGATTACCTCAAACACTTCTGGTATTCCCATTCAATTTATGAGTGATGGCCGCAGTGACGACTTTCAAAAGCACTTCTGTGGCACCCACTTTTTTAATCCTGCACGCTACCTTAAGTTATTTGAGATCATCCCCGGACCACAAACGGCGCCAGAGGTACTTGAATTTCTGAATGGTTACGGAGAACAGTTTTTAGGTAAAACTGCCGTACTTGCTAAAGATACCCCAGCATTTATTGGCAATCGCATCGGTATTTTTAGCATCCAAAGTCTTTTCCACGCCGTGAAAGCATTGGATATGACAGTGGAAGAGGTTGATAAACTCACTGGACCAGTAATTGGCAGGCCTAAGTCTGCCACCTTTAGAACGGTAGACGTAGTAGGACTAGACACGCTTGTACATGTGGCTAATGGCATCTCCGAAAACTGCAAAGACGATGAACGCCATGCCGTTTTTGCTCTGCCAGATTTTATCCAAACTTTAATGAATAATAACTGGTTAGGCAGTAAAACAGGACAAGGTTTCTACAAAAAAGTAAAAGGCGAAGAAGGCAAAAGTGAAATCTTGACGCTTGATCTCAATACGATGGACTATCGTTCCAAAAAAAGCGCCAAGTTCGCCACCTTAGAACTCACCAAGACCATAGACAAAGTGGTAGATCGTTTCGCGGTACTTTCTGGAGGTCAAGACAAAGCAGGAGCCTTTTACCGAAAGAGTTTTGGGCAATTATTTGCGTATGTATCTCACCGTATTCCCGAAATTTCTGATGAGCTGTACAAAATAGACGATGCTATGAAGGCCGGTTTTGGATGGGAACATGGGCCTTTTCAAATATGGGATGCCGTAGGTTTAGATAAAGGACTAGAGTTTATAGGGGATGAAGGGCAACAAGCAGCCGATTGGGTACACGATATGAAAGCGGCTGGCGTGAGTTCCTTTTACAGTGTTAAAGATGGAGCGACACACTACTATGATATCGCTAAGAATGCCATGGTAAAGATACCTGGACAAGATGCTTTCATTATCCTAGACAACATTCGCGAATCCAAGGCAGTATTTAAAAACGCTGGTGTTGTTGTTGAAGATTTGGGCGATGGTATTTTAAACGTTGAGTTTCAATCTAAAATGAACACCATTGGTGCTGATGTTATCGCTGGACTCAACAAGGCTATTGATTTGGCCGAAAAAGACTTTCAAGGTTTGGTAGTAGGCAACCAAGCTGCAAACTTTTCTGTTGGCGCCAATATTGGAATGATTTTTATGATGGCCGTAGAGCAAGAATATGACGAGCTCAATATGGCCATTAAGATGTTCCAAGATACGGTAATGCGCATGCGGTATTCCTCCATCCCAACGGTGGCTGCCCCCCATGGTATGTCTTTAGGAGGAGGGTGCGAGCTTAGTATGCATGCTGATAAAGTAGTTGCTGCTGCAGAAACATATATCGGCCTTGTAGAATTTGGAGTAGGCGTAATTCCCGGTGGAGGTGGTTCTAAAGAAATGGCTATGCGTGCCTCAGATTCCTTCCGAAAAGGGGATGTAGAGCTAAACATATTACAGGAATATTTCTTGACTATAGGAATGGCCAAAGTATCTACTTCGGCCTATGAAGCCTACGATCTTGGCATCCTTCAACAAGGAAAAGATATTGTTATTGTCAATAAAGACCGACAATTAGCTACTGCTAAAGCACATGCCTTATTGATGGCGGAGGCGGGCTACACTAGACCCCCGGCGCGCAATGACGTAAAGGTACTCGGCAAACAAGCCTTAGGAATGTTCTTGGTGGGCACCGATGCCATGGAAGCGAGCAAATACATAAGCGCCCACGACAAGAAAATTGCCAATAAGTTAGCCTATGTAATGGCAGGTGGTGACCTGTCTGAACCCAGCAATGTTAGCGAACAATATCTTTTAGACCTAGAGCGCGAAGCCTTTCTATCGCTCTGCTCAGAACGAAAGACCTTGGAACGCATACAACATATGTTAAAAACAGGGAAACCATTAAGAAATTAGAAGAACAAAAGTTGAGGCTACTTTCTTAAAAATTACTATCAAGAAAGGTAAGGTAGCGCAACATTCAAAATAGAAAAAATGAACACAGCATATATCGTTAAAGGTTATAGAACAGCGGTTGGCAAGTCCAAAAAAGGGAGCTTCCGGTTTAAAAGGGCAGACGAACTTGCTGCGGAGACTATAGCGCATCTGGTATCCCAATTACCAGATTTTGATAAAACCCGTATAGACGATGTGATTGTTGGCAATGCTATGCCGGAAGGCTCGCAAGGTCTTAATATGGCTAGGTTGATTTCCTTAATGGGTTTAGATATTGTGGATGTTCCTGGTGTTACCGTTAATCGCTTTTGCTCTTCAGGTTTAGAAACTATTGGTATGGCTACGGCTAAAATACAATCTGGGATGGCCGATTGCATTATTGCAGGTGGTGTAGAAAGCATGAGTTCTGTTCCAATGACAGGGTTCAAAACAGAATTGAATTACGACCTTGTTAATGCCGGCCACGAAGACTATTACTGGGGCATGGGCAATACCGCCGAAGCAGTAGCGCAAGAATATAAGGTGTCTCGAGACGATCAAGACGAGTTTGCCTACAATTCGCACATGAAAGCACTAAAAGCTTTGGAAGAAAATCGCTTCCAAGACCAAATTGTCCCTATCGAAGTTACTGAGACTTACATTGATGCTAAGGGTAAAAAGGCCAATCGCAATTTTACGGTTACCAAAGATGAAGGCCCAAGAAAGGGAACATCAATTGCGGCATTAGCGAAACTACGACCTGTGTTTGCTGCTAATGGCAGTGTAACCGCTGGTAATTCGTCACAGACTAGCGACGGCGCGGCCTTTGTAATGGTAATGAGTGAAGCAATGGTTAAAGAATTAAACATTGAGCCTGAAGCCCGTTTAGTAAGCTATGCTGCCGCAGGTGTTCCACCAAGAATAATGGGTATTGGTCCAGTAGCAGCTGTACCTAAAGCTTTAAAGCAAGGAGGACTGCAACAAGGAGACATTGAATTAATTGAGTTGAATGAAGCTTTTGCTTCCCAATCGCTAGCAGTGATGCGAGAACTAAAACTGAATAGTGACTTGGTGAACGTGAATGGCGGTGCTATTGCCCTAGGACATCCTTTGGGTTGTACAGGAGCAAAGTTATCTGTCCAATTGTTCGACGAAATGCGCAAGCGCAACCTACAAGGCAAACATGGAATGGTAACCATGTGTGTAGGCACCGGACAAGGTGCTGCGGGTGTGTTTGAGTTTTTAAACTAGTTGAAATAGTACAAAAGAGAATTAGATCAGGGCGTAAAGAAAAGAGACTTTAATGAAAAGACACAATTACAAAAGATTAAAGATTTGGCAGCTTGGTTTGGAGATTGCCAATGACGTCTCGGATGTGTTGGTTGATTTTCCCAAACATGAAAGGTTTTGTTTGACCTCACAGTTAAGCCGATGCTCCATATCGATGCCAAGTAACATTGCAGAAGGATCTTCCAGGTCTAATCGGTCTTTTAGTCACTTTATTGATATTGCTTTGGGTTCCTCATTTGAACTTAGCACACAATTACTTATTGCAAATCATAGATCTTACCTTAAAACGAAACATCTAGATATACTAGAAGAAAAAATAGAAGAATGGCAAAAAATGACAATGATATTTCAAAATGGATTGGCATAATCTGTTCTTCTGTTTTCTATTTTCTCTAACTCTATAATCCCAAAAACAATGGAAACAATACAAAAAGACATTCTCAGAGGAGGTCAATTCTTAGTTAAAGAGACCGATTGTGACGATATCTTCACCTTAGAAGACCTCAACGAAGAGCAACAGATGATGCGTGAGAGTACCAAAGAATTTGTAGACCGCAAACTTTGGGCGCACTGGGAACGCTTCGAACAAAAAGACTATGCCTATACCGAAGAGTGCATGCGCGAAGCAGGCGAATTGGGCTTATTGAGTATCGCTGTTCCAGAGGCCTTCGGAGGCATGGGAATGGGCTTTGTTTCTACCATGTTAGTTTGTGATTACATTTCTGGAGCTACGGGATCTTTTAGTACCGCCTTTGGTGCACATACCGGTATTGGTACGATGCCCATCACCCTCTACGGAACCGAAGCCCAAAAGGAGCAATACGTGCCGCGACTAGCTTCTGGCGAATGGTTTGGAGCATATTGTCTTACAGAGCCCGGTGCAGGTTCCGATGCCAACTCCGGAAAAACCAAAGCAGTACTTTCCGAAGATGGAAAATACTACAGTATTACAGGACAAAAGATGTGGATTTCTAATGCTGGTTTCTGTAACCTTTTTATTGTTTTTGCCCGTATAGAAGAGGATAAAAACATCACTGGTTTTATCGTCGAAAACGATCCTGAAAATGGAATTACACTGGGCGATGAAGAAAAGAAATTGGGTATCCACTCCTCCTCTACCCGACAAGTATTTTTCAATAACACCAAAGTTCCTGTAGCTAATATGCTTTCGGAACGTGGTAATGGTTTTAAAATCGCAATGAACGCGCTTAACGTTGGCCGTATCAAATTAGCGGCCGCTTGCTTAGAAGCACAACGTCGCGTGATTAATGAAGCCACGAAATATGCTAATGAACGCATCCAGTTTAAAACGCCTATTATGCAGTTTGGAGCGATCAAAGCGAAAATTGCGGATATGGCGACCAATGCCTATGTAGACGAGGCCGCTTGCTACAGGGCCGCTAAAAATATAGAAGATCGGATAGCTATCCGAGAGGCAGAAGGTAATACCCATCAAGAAGCAGAGCTTAAGGGTGTTGAAGAGTATGCCATAGAATGCTCTATTCTTAAAGTAGCAGTATCCGAACACGTTCAAGAAACCACTGATGAGGGTATTCAAATTTTTGGAGGCATGGGCTTTAGTGCAGATACCCCGATGGAATCGGCATGGCGCGATGCACGCATCTCTCGTATTTACGAAGGCACCAATGAAATCAACCGTATGCTCTCAGTGGGGATGCTTGTGAAAAAAGCAATGAAAGGACATGTAGACCTTTTGGGACCTGCCACTGCTGTTGGTGAGGAGTTAATGGGAATTCCTTCGTTTGACACCCCAGATTTTTCGGAACTATTTGCCGAAGAAAAAGATATGATCAATCGCCTCAAAAAAGTGTTTTTGATGGTTGCCGGTAGCGCCGTTCAAAAATTTGGTCCTCAATTGGAAGAACACCAGCAGCTCCTTATGGCAGCCGCCGATATCCTAATTCAAGTGTATCTAGCGGAATCTGCTATTTTACGTACCGAAAAGAATACGCGCCGTTTTGGGGAAATGGCTCAGGCTGCACAAATTGCCATGGCCAAATACTATCTATACAAAGCAGTTAACATCGTAAATGATAAAGGAAGAGAGGCCATTATTTCATTTGCAGAAGGTGATGAGCAACGCATGATGCTAATGGGCCTCAAACGTTTCACGAAATACACAAACTATCCAAATGTAGTTGCCCTGCGTACTGAAATCGCAGATCAAGTCGCTGCAGACAATGGATATACTTTTGACTAATTCAAGTTGCTTTTTATAAGGCGAAGACCGCTCACCTCTAGTGGGCGGTTTTTTTATGGTTGTGATCCAAAGGAGAGACTTTTGCAGAATAGATAAAAAGGGTTGAATACTCCAAATTATGGGAAATTGCTTCCTTCTCAAAAATTTTAAATCCTCACAACCAAGCGGTTGCTGCTAGTTAAAATTCCTTTGAGCGTCGAACTTTCCATATACTTTGAATTTTGCAAAAGTCTCGAAGTAGTAACCTGAGTTCGATAATTATTGCTTTTACAGAATGCCATAAATCGCTTTAGATTTTCGCTAAAAATGCGCCGGAAATCGCTGGCTATTTTCAAGAATTTTTAGTGAAAAGATGAAGTATTTTGAGCATTTCCTTAAGGACTTCCTTCTTTTCGTCGTAAATCTGATAAAATCCTCTCGCGATATCCAGATATCGCTCCAAAATTTTATAAAATTTCCAATCAAAAATAAGTGAAGCTGTATTTGCAATAATTATCGAACTCAGGTTAGTATTTTTAGTGTATGGAACGGACTCCCTTGCAACAATGCTACGATACTACTGATTTCGACAACCTTGCTACACAAACACTTCAAGCGCTTCGCAAGCACCTAAAAGAAACCGTAACTGGTGAGACGGAAAAAGTCATCTCTTGGAACACTCCGGAACAAGAGCTCGAGTTTTGGCGGTCGTTCTTAACTCAAGGATCTAAAACCGATTTTATCCCAGAAGTGCTAAGACATACCGTGCATCTTCATCATCCGAAATATATGGGACACCAAGTGGCAGCTCCTGCCCCGATTACCGGAGTAACCGCTATGGTTAGCGCGCTACTAAACAATGGCATGGCCATTTACGAAATGGGAATGGCCCCCTCCGCTATAGAACGCGTGGTTATCGATAGCCTATGTCAAACCTTAGGTTATGATCGTAATTCTGGAGGATTTTTAACCTCTGGAGGTAGTCTGGCAAACCTTACTGCACTATTAGCCGCTCGAAGAACTATAGTCACCCATGATGTGTGGAACAAGGGCTATAATAAACCACTGGGTATTATGGTTTGTGCGGAAGCGCACTATTGTATTGATCGCGCTGCTAAAATTATGGGGCTAGGAGAAAGGGGAATCATAAAAGTACCTTCTCAAACAGACTACAGCATAGATTCCAGTAAGTTAGAATCCTGCTTAGAAAGGGCTACTGCCGAAGGCATTACGGTATTTGCAATTGTAGGATCGGCCCCCTCTACAGCTACAGGGGCCTATGACAATTTAGCTGCTTTAGGAGAATTTGCCCGTAAAAAAGGCCTTTGGTTTCATGTAGATGGTGCTCATGGCGGAGCGGCTATTTATTCCAAAAAATACCAACATTTGGTTCAGGGTATCGCGACAGCAGATTCTGTAACCATCGACGGTCATAAAATGCTATTGATGCCCGCTATTACCACCGCCCTACTATTTAAAAACAGATGGCATGCACAACAGACTTTTGATCAGCGTGCGGACTATTTGCTTAGCGACGCCCAGGACGATCAATGGTATCAAAGTGGCAAAAAAACTTTTGAATGTACCAAGACCATGATGTGCCTTCATTGGTTTGTCTTGCTTAAATGGTATGGCGCTTCTATTTTTGATGATTTTGTAACACGTCAATATGACTTGACCCGTATTATGGCCAATCTGTTGCGTAATGATCCTTCTTTTGAACTAGCCGCGGCGCCACAATCGAACATTGTTTGTTTTAGACTTACAGAGCGTTCTAAAACCCAATCTGAGCTCAATACTTGGAACGCTAATGTCCGTTACCAACTATTAGAAGAAGGCACGTTTTATATCGTTCAAACAAAGCTTAGGGGCAAACATTACCTGCGGACTTCCCTAATGAATCCCTTTACTACTAAAATGCATTTAAAAGCCTTATTAAAACAAATTAAATTGACAGGACAGTATGCACCAGCTTAAATATAATTAAGTTCCCCTAGGAGCAAAAATGAGATACTACGATTGAAAATGTCAGGTCAATTCTTTGCAGGTTGAAATTGCGGATGGCCAGTCTGCCATAAGGCAAAAGACAACATATTGGCAAGCTCAACATAATCTTTTTCCGAATGCCTATTTAGTCGTTCCTTACGATTCTATTAATTCTTTGTTTTCCAGACATATATTTGATTA
>JBCDGY010000034.1:0-15521 GCA_039414375.1 Bacteroidota bacterium
AGTTGAATTAGAGTTCGCTTTACATGCTTTAGCACACAATATCAGAAAAAAAGCAGCTTAACAAGCCTAAATACTTCTCTGGCTATATTTAAAAACCTATAATGAAAACCGATATCACCTAAAATGAAAAAACCGCCCCGGTTTGGTATCGAGACGGCTTCTTTTATGCTTCATTTCTTTTTTGTTAAACTTTTCAGAAAAAATATAAAACAAAAGCAACCATTCTAATTTTGTTTAATCTTTGGAATGATTTATAAAACGAAAGTCTTTTGAATCAAATTTTAATCTAATAGCAATTTAAAAGGTTTTTTGATACGAATTTTATGGAGATTAAGGATTCCACTTTTACTTCAACTTTTTCAAAAACAAAACGATACGTTGAACAACAGCTGTCCATTATGCTGTATCAACAAACATTGAAAACAGTATGGGACTTCCTTTTTTCAGGACGAATGTCCATTGCCAAAAAGAAGTATCAATTATATCACACTTCATCATTCTCAGAAAATGAAAGCCATGTGATAAAGGTTAAGGCTTTTTTAAATGCGCAACACAATGCCGTCGTAAGGATGGTTTCAAATATTCACAATTAAACAATTTATTTACACTCATGAAACATTTCATTAAATCAACATTTATTCTAAGCGCTATGCTTTTTCTAGCATGGTCTTGTAGTGACGACGACGATAATACAGGCAATCAAGATTTGGATCCTCAATTGAATATTGTAGAAGTAGCTCAAGGTACGGATGATCTCAGTAGTCTTGTAGCAGCCTTGTTGAAGGCTGATGAAAGCCCTAATAACAATTTGGTAACTACCTTAAGCGGGGAAGGACCTTTCACTGTTTTGGCACCGACCAATGACGCTTTTGCTTCTTTATTTAATCGATTAGTGGGTTACGATTCCTTAGATGATTTCGACACCGCTGCTGAGCAAGATTTACTGGCAGCTATTTTGTCTTACCATGTGGTTTCTGGTGCTGCAGTTACTTCTGACGCTCTAGTAGATGGAAGTGATGTAGGAACCGTTCAAGGTGGAAGCTTAGGCGTTTCTACTGATGGTGGGGTTTCTTTTACCGATGCCCTAGGGGAATCCGCTTCAGTGGCCATTGCTGACGTAGTAACTACAAATGGAGTGGTACACGTTATCGATAAAGTTTTGATACCACAAGCCGCTATTGATGCGCTTAACGATGCCATTCTATTTTCTATCACCGCTTTAGCAATTGACAATCCGAACTTAAGTAGTCTAGTAGCAGCACTGCAGGCTGCTGAGGGAGATCTTCCTGGCGTGCTTTCCGGCGGTGGTCCATTTACTGTTTTAGCACCTACAAACGCTGCTTTTGACGCTTTCTTAGATGGCACTCCTCTTAGCGAAGTTCCAACAGCGGTACTAACTCAGGTTTTGTTAAACCACGTAATCGCAGGAGAAATTGCTGCTAACGATCTTGTAACTGCTGGAACAGGTTACGCCAGTACTTTAGCCGCTGGACCTACAGAAGATACCAATATTAGTATTTATTACGATGCTACTGATGGTGTTCAGTTTAATGGTGCGTCTTCTGTAGTTACCCCAGATGTTATAGCATCAAATGGTATTATACATGTAGTGGATGCAGTTATTGACATTCCAAACATTGTAGATCATGCCTTGGCCAATGACAACTTCACCAGCCTTGTAGGCGCATTAACTGATGATGGTAACACGGTAGATTTTGTATCTGTACTTTCTAGCACTGAAGAAGTATATACTGTATTTGCTCCGGTTAATTCAGCATTCGCCGCCTTCACAAATCCCGATGGCAATGCGTTACAAGATATCCTTCTTAATCACGTTATAGGTGGGGCAGTAGCTACTTCTGGTAGTCTTTCCAATAGCTATGCCAATACTTTAGCAACTTATGCTGAAGGTGAAAACTTGAGTATTTACATCAATACTGATGATGGCGTTACGCTCAATGGAATTAGTGCGGTTGCTGTAGCCGATGTAGTTGCTTCCAACGGCGTTATTCATGCAGTAGATACGGTAATCGATTTGCCTACTGTTACTACCTTCGCTGTAGCAGATCCAACCTTCTCTACTTTGGTAAGTGCACTTACCACTTTGACACCAGCAACGGATTTTGCAGGAATACTTTCAAGAACTTCAGATGGGAATATGGATAGTATAGATCCTCCATTTACAGTATTTGCTCCAACGAACGATGCATTCGATGCTTTGGATGCTATTCCTGAAGAGGGCGTACTAACGCAAGTTTTGTTGCACCACGTAGTAGGTGGCGCAAATGTGAGATCAGGCGATCTAGTGGAAGGTGACAACCCTGCTACGACTTTACAAGGCGATGATATTACCATTGCACTACCTGGAAGTGACGATAATATCGCTGACATTACTGATGGTTCAGGAAATTCTGATATCGGTATTATAGCGGTTGATGTACAAGCAAATAATGGTGTTATTCACGTGATCAACAAAGTAATGATTCCTAACTAGTTTTAGTAGGAATTAGACTTAGCGTCTCAATACTTAATCTTTCTCTTTCAAATTGAGCATTTGAGAACTAGTCATGGGCGAAAGCCCTTAAATAAAAGCCGTTTCATTTAAGTATGAGACGGCTTTTTAATTTAAAATTGGCTGTATATATCGTTTCCCATTCCCCCTATTTGGTATTAAAAATGGTAGATAAAAACACCTTTTACACCAACAAATACTGCTTTCACAGATCAGTTGAGCACACTAAAGAAATATACCCACAGTTACAAGAAATACCAGGGATACGTTCCGAGCACTGAGTGCCTACGTGATAACGTACATCGATAAACTACCCTTAACTTCTTTTCGAGAAGTATCAATAACTATTACCCTCTACAATAAAATACTACTGGAATAGTAGCATAAGTGACTTCAATAAATTAAGGGCTGTCGAAAAAGACTGTGCCATTTATTGATAAAGTATGGTTACAACCACGCATTTACGATCAGCGCTAAAATCCCCTTTACCAATAAAGTAACAAACCCCTGCGATGTCGAGCTTGATGTAATCCTGTCTGTTTTGTTAAACTTTTATAAAAAAATTTAAAACAAAAGCAACCCTTGTGATTTTGTTTAATCTTTTAAATGATTTATAAAACAAAAGTCTTTTAGTCTGATTTTGATTTTATCATAATAGAAAAGGGTTTTTTATATGAATTTTATGACAAATAGCAATTTCACTTCTTTCACAACATTTTCTACTACAAAGAAGCACATTGAACAAGAATATGCTATTGTCGTAAGTCAAAAGACCTTAAAGACGGCTGAACATCTCTTTTTGACTTATCTCAATGTCAAAATAAGTTACAGTACAGACTACCCTACAATTCGAGAGCAGAACGCTGCTATCAAAATACAGCCCTCCCAAAATTCCAAAGAAAATCCCATCGTAAGGATGGCTTCAAATATTAACAATTAACAATTCTATTTAACTCATGAGACACTTTATTAAAACAACATTTATTTTAGGTGCCATGCTGCTTCTCGCATGGTCCTGTAATAACGACGACGACAACGGCGACACCCAACTACCAGCCTTAGACATTGTGGAAACGGCTCAGGCAACAGCTGACCTTAGCAATTTGGTGGCCGCCCTAACTACCGCAGATCAAAGTCCAAATAACAATTTGATCGCAACCCTAAGTGGAGACGGACCTTTTACTGTTTTAGCTCCTACAAATCAAGCTTTTGGGGATTTGCTAGCTTCTTTGGCTCCTGTAGGCTTAGGATCTTTAGCCGACTTTGATACTGAAGCGGAACAAGATTTATTAGCAGCTATTTTATCTTATCACGTTATTGGAAGTGCGGTACTTTCAACACAACTAACAGACGGACAAGTTGTGGCGACTTCCCAAGGAGAGTCCTTAACGGTATCTACAGAAAGTGGCGTGTCTTTTACCGACGCTTCAGGGGAAGCTTCTAATGTAAGCGCTGCTGATATCACAACTTCTAATGGGGTTGTACATGTAATTGATAGGGTATTGTTACCACAAGTGGCCCTTGATGCTGTTGCAGCATTGCAAGCATCAGCGAAAAATATTGTTGAGGTAGCACAAGAAACCGCCGATCTTAGCAGCCTTGTGGCAGCATTAGTGAAGGCAGATGAAAGCCCCAATAATGATTTGGTAACTACCTTAAGTGGCGATGGTCCTTTTACCGTTTTGGCACCTACCAACGCAGCTTTTACTAGCTTATTTGAGCGTCTCGAAGGATATTCTTCTCTAGATGATTTCGATACTGAAGCTGAGCAAGACTTGTTGGCGGCTATTTTATCTTACCATGTTATTTCTGGAGCAGCGGTAACGGCCGATCAGTTAGATGGGTCTGATGTAACCACAGTATTGCAAGAAGACTTAGGTGTTTCTATTGAAGGTGGGGTTTCTTTTATTGATGCTGCTAGCGAATCAGCCTTAGTAACCACTGCAGATGTGATTACCTCCAATGGCGTAGTACATATTATTGACAAAGTATTGATTCCACAAGCAGCTATTGATGCACTTAACGGGGTGATCCTTTTTCCAATAACTAACTTGGCTATTCTAAATCCTAATTTAAGTAGTCTGGTAGCAGCGCTACAAGCAGCTGATGGAGATTTACCAACTGTGTTAGCCGGTAATGGTCCTTTCACGGTTTTAGCACCAACAAATGCTGCTTTCGAAGCTTTCTTAGACGGAACGCCACTTAGTGAAATTCCTACTGCGGTATTAACACAGGTTTTGTTAAACCACGTAATCCCAGGAGAAGTTACTGCTACCGATCTTATGATGGCAGGAACAGGTTATACCAATACGTTGGCGGCAGGCCCAGTAGCGGATACTAATATTAGTATTTATTACGACGCTACCGATGGTGTTGAATTTAATGGAGTGTCTTCTGTAATCGCAGCAGATATAAAAGCACTTAACGGTATTGTACACGTAGTTGATACTGTTATTGACATCCCTAATATAGTTGATCATGCCGTGGCCAATGACAATTTTACCAGCCTTGTTGGCGCACTAACTAGTGATAGTAACACTGTAGATTTTGTGTCTGTACTGTCTAGCACTGAAAAGGTATATACTGTATTTGCACCAGTTAATTCAGCGTTCGCCGCCTTCACAAATCCCGATGGCAATGCATTGCAAGATATTTTACTCAATCATGTGATTGGAGGAACTGTTGCGACTGCCGGAAGCTTGTCCAACGGCTATGCCAATACTTTAGCAACTTACGCTGAAAATGAGAATCTAAGTATTTACATCAATACAGACGACGGTGTTACACTCAATGGAATTAGTGCAGTTGTCGTGGCTGATGTTATTGCTTCTAATGGTGTAATCCATGCAGTAGATACGGTAATCGATTTACCAACTGTAACTACTTTTGCCGTAGCAGATCCTACCTTCTCTACTTTAGCAACTGCACTAACTACTCTAACACCTGCAACTGATTTTGCTGGAATACTGTCAAGAACTAACGTTGGTAATGCTGATGCCATTAATCCTCCGTATACGGTATTTGCTCCAACAAACGATGCTTTTGATGCATTAGATGCTATCCCTGGAGAGAATAATTTAACCCGTATACTTCGTCATCATGTTGGTGGACCTGGTAACATAAGATCTGAAGACTTAGTTGAAGGAAATAATATATTACATACTTTACAAGGCGATGATCTTACTGTTGTTGTACCTGGCATGGGTGATAACATTGCGAATATAACCGATGGTGCAGGAAATACTGATATCGGAATTATAGCTGTTGACGTTCAAGCAAACAATGGCGTTATCCATGTTATAAACAAAGTAATGATTCCTGAAGTATTAGGAGCTAACTAAGTTCGTGCAAATAATACTTTTAAGAGCCTCCGCATGGAGGTTCTTTTTTTGATCTCTATTCAAAAATGTAGCTAATTTCTTTCAATTATAGTGGTCCTAAAAATCGCTGAGAAGCCCTTATTCCATAAAGGATTACCGTTCATCGATGCTACATCAAAATGAATAGGGTTGACCCTCGAAAAAAGGCGGTTGACAACTATAACTTTTATATGGTCAAAATAGGCCGCATCTTTGAAGTCCTGAATCTTTCCAAACTACCTATTATGGTAAAAGCTTCCCCGCCTAGCGGGGAAGTCTTTTTTAAAAAATCTTAGGAATATTACTTGCACAAAGAACGTTGTAAATTGTACTGTTTCAGTTCCCCCCTGAATCTTTTAGCAACCTCTCATTGTGGAGATTATTTATGAAATGAAGATTACATAAACCCACTATCGGGGATGGTAAATCTCTCTACCTGGTACCAAGATAATCTCGAGGAGTTACTTCCTTCGTCCTGAGCGTTTTTGAGCCTCCGCTTCCTCCATCATTTCTCGCATTTTTTTCTGAAAGCGATTCTCCTTTTTGGGTTTTTTCTTGTTTTCCTGTATGCGAGCATGAATTTTTTCATTGTCAATGATATAATTCTTAATCACTAACATAATCCCAATAGTAATCAAATTTGAAATGAAATAGTAAAGGCTCAAGCCACTAGCATAGTTGTTAAAGAAGATCAACATGATTAATGGTGAAAGGTACATGATAAACTTCATATTGGGCATTCCTGGCTGTTGCTGCATTTGCATGGTTTGCCCAGTGGTTAAGGTCATGTAAAAGAAAATAGCGATTGATGCCAAGATCGGAAAAAGGCTGATGTGGTTACCATAAAAAGTAGAAATCACGGGAATATGGGTAGTCCAATCTAATATAGAATCATAGGAACTTAAGTCGTCAGCCCATAAGAATGACTTTTGTCGCAGCGCAAAAGACGTAGGAAAGAACATAAATAAGGCATAGAATATCGGTAATTGTAATAAGGCGGGAATACAACCGCTCATTGGACTTACTCCTGCCTTATTGTACAATTTCATGGTTTCTTGCTGCTTTTTCATGGCATTGTCCTTGTGCTTTTCGTTAATTTCCGTAATCTCCGGTTTAAGCACTTTCATTTTAGCCTGTGAAAGGTAGGACTTGTAAGTGACAGGAGATAACGCAATACGCACAACAATGGTCATAATAATAATAGCTATACCATAAGGCAAAAAGGAGCTTAGGAAACCGTAAAATGGGGTAAATACATAACGGTTAATCCATCCAAAAATACCCCAGCCAAAGGGTATAGACTCTACCAAGCCAAGATCTTCGTATTGTTTCAAGACGTCAACATCCGTTGGTCCGTAGTACCAATACATCTTCTGAGAGATTTCTCCTCCCACTAGGGGTAAAGTAGTTTGAGAACTATAGTCTTTGGTAAATTTTTGGTCTGAGGTTTCCTCGTCTACTAGACTTTTGGATACCAATGCCACAGATTCAAAAGGGGCATCCGTAGCTAGGATAGAACTAAAAAAGTGTTGTCTGTAGGACAACCATTTCACCTTAGTTTCCGTTTCCTCATCTAGCTCACTACTTTCAGACAGCTTACTAATCTTTTCGTCATCATGCTTATAGGTCAAACGGGTATATCGGTTTTCGTAGCGTACGCTTTTGTTATGGCGAATTCCTTTAAGATCCCAGTGTAGTTCAACAGGTTTTTGGTTGTTAATCACTTGCTGTAGTCCTTGACTGCGAATTGTAAAATCTACCAAATAGTCATTAAAAGTCATCTCATAACGATACTCTAGAAACTGGTTAGGCGCAACTTTTGCTTTAAGAGATAGCACTTGGCGGTCGCCATTATTGGTTAGCTCAGGTTCAAAGTAGAGGGTTTTGGTTTCTAATAGTCGATTATCACTAGTGGAAAACGTTAACCCAAAATCAGCATTTCCAGCATTGACCAAATGCACAGGAAGCGAATCGTACGTCACAAAATTCTTCATTTTAGCCTCAACGATCTGTCCTCCTTTATTCGCAATAGCCAAGTAAAGCACTTCATTCTCTAGGATAGTGGAACCATCTTCTGCTTTTGTAAAACCGAAAGCGCCAACTTGTTCTTTATAGTTAGCCCTTGCCAAGGTATCCACCCCAGTAATGTTCGTAGCAGTTTTAGTTTTAGCTTCCTGGGTATTGGTGCCCTCCTCCTCTTCTTGCGCTTTCAATTGCTCTTCCTGCGCTTTTTGGGCAGCCAATTCTTCCGGTGAAGGTTGTCTTAGATACATCCAACCCATGAGAATACCAAAAATGAGTACAAACCCAATTACGGAGTTGATATCCAATTTCTTTTCTTCCATAAAACTATGTGTAAGTGCTTAGTTAACCCTTAGAAGGCTCGCAAATATATGTCCAATTCGTAAATTTTAAGAAATAATCCGATGTTTACGCCAAACTGTCAGGAAAAGCAAAAAAACTACCCAACTTGAAGTTTCAAATATTGATTTTTCTCACGACCATAAGCGTAATTTCAAAAGTGCATTGAAAAGGTGTATTTCAAAACCATAGCGGCTATGCCAAACTGGCATCGGTATGTTGTGATTTCTGCTTGACTACGGCTTTTACAAACCCTACAAATACGGGATGCGGATTGGCTACAGTACTTTTGTATTCCGGATGATATTGCACACCCATAAACCATGGATGGGACGGAAGTTCGACGATTTCAACAAGTCCTGTGTCTGAATTGAGTCCAGAACTAATCATACCGGCAGTTTCAAAGGCGGTTTTATACGCGTTATTGAATTCATAACGATGTCTATGTCTTTCAGATATAGTGGTTACCCCTTGGTATACCTCACTTGCCAAAGTGCCGGGTGTTAAGGAACAAGCCCAAGCCCCTAAGCGCATGGTTCCTCCCATATCTACAATGGTCTTTTGCGCTTCCATAAGACTAATTACCGGATGTGTAGTTTGCTCCTTCATTTCTGTAGAATTGGCATCGTCCATTCCTAAAACATTTCTCGCAAACTCTATCACCGCCATTTGCATGCCTAAGCAAATACCCAAAAAGGGAATTCGGTTTTCCCGAGCGTGGCGAACCGCTAATATTTTTCCTTCTATCCCACGCTCTCCGAAACCCGGAGCTACTAAAATACCATCGAGGCCCTGCATTTGTTTATCCAAATTGGAAGCATCCAAATGTTCAGAGTGGATAGATCGAACTTTTACCGCCACTTCATTGGCTGCACCAGCATGTATAAAAGCCTCTAAAATAGATTTATAAGAATCCTGAAGTTCTACATATTTGCCCACCAAACCAATGGTTACATGGTCTTTGGGATTTTTATGGCGTGCTAAAAAAGCCTTCCATTTGGCCAAATCAGGTGCAATATCCTCCGAAAGCTTAAGTTGTTGCAATACCACCCGATCTAACCCCTCTTTTTGCATCAATAAGGGAACATCATAAATGGTAGAAGCATCTATGGATTGTACAACCGCTTCCTTTTTTACATTACAAAATAGTGCGAGCTTCTGCCGTATTTCATCCGAAATATGATGCTCTGTTCGGCAAACCAATACATCTGCTTTAATACCACTTTCCATCAAAGTTTTCACCGAATGCTGTGTCGGTTTGGTTTTGAGTTCTCCAGCGGCAGCTAAGAAAGGTACCAAGGTCAGGTGGATTACCATACCGTTATTATCTCCCAATTCCCAAAGTAACTGGCGCACTGCTTCAATGTAAGGCAACGATTCAATATCCCCGACCGTTCCTCCTATTTCCGTGATTACAATATCGTAAGCGTTGCTTTGCCCCAAATGCTGTATACGCTCTTTGATTTCATTGGTAATATGTGGTACTACTTGTACCGTTTTTCCTAGGAATGCTCCCTGTCGCTCCTTCTCGATCACGCTTTGATAAATACGACCTGTAGTAACATTGTTCGCCTGTGACGTTTTAACATTTAAAAACCGTTCGTAGTGGCCCAAATCTAAATCGGTTTCTGCACCATCATCAGTCACATAACATTCCCCATGTTCATAGGGATTTAAAGTTCCTGGATCAACATTGATATAGGGATCTAATTTTTGAATAGTTGTCTTGTACCCCCTAGCCTGAAGCAGCTTGGCTAAAGAAGCGGCGATAATACCTTTACCGAGAGAGGAAGTTACCCCGCCCGTAACAAAAATGTACTTGGTCTGTGCCATGATGTAGCTGAATTGTTACGGGGTATAAAGGTAAGGAAACCCGTAAAATATCAAAGTCACTCTAGGGGAAATTCTTTTTGTAGCCTTTTTATGAGCGGCTCCAAACCATCCGATTTAAGATCTAACATGGTTTGCATATGCCTACCCAATTTACCCTCTGGAAAACCCTTTTGACGAAACTAAACCAAATAAGCCAATGGTAAATCTACCAAGTAACGATCCTTGTATTTACCAAAAGGCATTTTGTAATGCGCCAATTCTAAAAGCTTTGTGCTATCTGGTTGTATTTCCATATTGGATTCTAAAATAGTATCTTTCTTCCGCATTAACACCTCTTTATGAAAAGAAGAAATTTTATCTCCTCTGCCATATCAGGTTCTGCGGCCCTGGCGGCAGGAGCTGTTACCGCTCAAAGCAATTCAACTACAAAAGACTTTATCTTGAAGAACAATATCAATCACAGTGTTTGCCAATGGTGTTTTAATGACTACCCCTTAGAGGAGTTTTTAGCAATATTAAAAGATTTAGGGATAAAGGCGATTGATCTAATTACGCCCAAAGATTTTCCATTACTCAAAAAGTATGATATCCAATGTACCATGTGTACTGGACCAAACATTAGTCTTACCGAGGGATGGAACGACCCGCAATACCACGAAGACCTTATTAGGACGTATAAAGAACTTATTCCCCAGGTAGCTGATGCTGGTTTCACCAATCTGATTTGCTTTAGTGGGAATCGTCGCGGTATGAACGACTATGTAGGATTGCATAACTGCGTTGAAGGTCTTTCACAAATATTACCGTTAGCAGAACAATATGGCGTAGTGCTTCAAATGGAACTATTTAACCAACAGAACCACCCGGATTATATGTGTGATAGTAGTATATGGGGTGTTGAATTATGCAGAAGGCTAGGTACCGACAATTTTAAATTGTTGTATGATATCTATCATATGCAAGTTCAAGAAGGGGATATTATCAATACCATAAAAAACTACCATCCCTATTTTGGTCATTATCATACGGCTGGTGTACCTGGCAGAAATGAAATTGATGATACCCAGGAGCTTTATTATCCCGCTATCATGAAAACAATTTTGGAAACTGGGTTTAAAGGCCATGTTGCTCAAGAATTTATAGTTACTTGGGATGATAAGATCGCTGCGCTCAAAGATGCATTTTTGCGATGCGATGTATAACTTCAGGTCGTTCCTCTATTTCTGAAACTTGGCCTTTTTGCTTCCTTTGTAAAGCTCGTACTTCAGAAGTCTAGATTCCAGTGCTCCATTAAAGACTTTAATCTTTCGAGAAGGTTTAAGTCCTACATATTTCATGGCTTCCAGGTTAGCAGTAACAAACCAAGCGTGACTATCGGGATACCCTTGCTTTAACGTGTTACCCAGTTTTTCGTAGAACGTAGGAACATCAATAGGCAGTCGTTCGCCATAGGGTGGATTAAAAACTAGGTGTAAAAAACCTGTTACTGGTTTCGTTGTTTTAAAAAAGTCTTTTCTGCTGATGTGCACATATTCGGTAAGATTAGCGTGAGCCACATTTTCTTGGGACTTACGTATTGCTGAAACTGCCTTATCGTAGCCTAAAATTTCACCATGAAACTCCCTAACCTTATGCAAGCTGGCTTCAATAATCTTCTCAAAAAGCGATTTATCAAAATCTGACCAATGTTGAAAAGCATACCGATCTCGGTTGATATTAGCCGGGATGTTACAGGCGATCATCGCTGCTTCTATTAATAGTGTTCCACTGCCACACATTGGATCTAAAAAATCTGAACGACCATCCCATTCACTCATCAATAATAGGCCGGCAGCTAGTACTTCATTGATTGGTGCGATATTGGTCGCCTGGCGATAGCCCCTTTGGTGCAGAGAAGTCCCAGAACTATCTAAGGAAATTGTACAGTGTTGTTCTTGTATGTGGATATGGATACGAACAGCAGCCTTTTGGGTGTCTACATTCGGCCGTTTGTATCCCATAGCTCTAAACTTATCCACCAAGGCATCTTTGGCTTTTAAAGCAACAAACATGGAATTTTTAAAAGCGGTGGTATTAATGGTGGTATCAAACGCAAAAGTTTGATCCGCTGTAAAGAGGCTAGGCCAGTCCAATTGATGTACTGCATTGTACAACTGTTGCTCATTAAAAACTGTACCGCTATAAATGGGTTTCAGCACTTTTAAGGCAGTCCTCAAGCATAGGTTGGCCTTGTATAAAAAGCCCAAATCTCCTTCAAAAGAAACCATTCGAACCCCCTCACGAACATTGCTCGCCCCTAAATTCCTCAATTCTCTAGCTAATAGCGGTTCAAAACCATAAAAGGTTTTGGCAAGCATTTTAAAATTATCGTTGCGTTTCGCTGCCTTCATTCCTCAAAAATAGATAATTCCATAGGGCTACAATGAAAAGAGAGACTTGTACCGCCAGGGTTTTGTCCTAATAGCCTGAGTTTAATCAATTATTGCCTTACTGCTGTAGATACGAGTAGTATGGTTTTCAAATAATGCCTTTTGTTCCAACAACAATTGCAATTCCCCCAATTGCTTCAAATAGCCTTTATCGCGTGTATTGGTAAGCACCAATGCCTTAGGGTGTTCTTCAAGATATGCCCTGAGTTCTTCTATGGCATAAACAACCTCAAACGTACGATTAAAATTAAAGGGGAAAGCGCTGTCAAATCTTTGAAAAACGACTACTTCTGCATCTTGATCTATAACTTCTGACGCTAAAGTAGTAGGACTCTGTTTGGTAAGGATTGGATAAACCAATCCATGTAAAAGACCGGTCATCAATATCCATCCTACGACTAGCGTTAAAAAGGCCTTTTTTAATACCATTTTCCGATAATACCACCAGCTTAGAGGGGCGGTAATCGATAAAATAGCTATGAAAAGGCTAATCCACCGTATCTCAAAAAACTGCTTTTCTAGAGAGAGGGCCACGAAACCAGCAATAGGTAATGCTATAGAAATAAAGGTTAACACTCCAAAACTCCATTCTACGGATCTTACTTTTGTAGGTTGCTCTTTTACCTTATATAAAAAGGTAGCGAGAAGTATTCCTAAAAAGGGGTAACAAGGCATTGGATAATTCGGTAGTTTGGTACTTGCTATACTAAAGAAAACCAATGTTACGATGGTTACTGAAAAAGCAAATCGCAAGAGAGGAAGTTGAGCACCTTGTTTCCATGCTTCCTTTAAAGCTTGCGGGGCAATCACAGAAAAAGGCAACAGTCCCAAAACAACAAATAGTGGTGTTAGGATAAATAAACCGCCATGTCCTTCCTTTCCAGCTTGAAACCGGTTTACGTTGTGATCTAAGAAGAAACCTTTAGTCCATGCTCCTTGGGTGGCCTCATGCACCCAATAATACCAAGGAAGAACAATCGCTAAAGCCCATAGAAGCCCCAGAATAGGTCTGTAAGAAAAGATAATCTTCCAGCGAAGTTGTTTACTCAGTATCAAAAAAACAAAAAGCGATAAGCCAGGAATAACTATAGCTATAGGTCCTTTTGTTAAAATACCTAAACCTATACAACTGTAAGCAACTAATAACCACTTTTTATGTTGGGTACTTTGAAACTCAAAAAAACTAAATAGCGCCGTAGCTATAAAAAAAATGAGATATGGATCTGGAACAGCCAAGTGAAACTCTTGCACAAAAAATAGCGCTGCTAAGAGCACTCCAACAGTAAGTTGCCCATGCAGGGTACTCAAATGCCTTTTTACGCTTTTGTAACAGACCAGTATGGTTAGTGCCCCAAACACTCCAGAAAAGAAACGCGCACCAAAAGCGTTAATGCCAAAAATTTGGTACCCCAGAGTCATAATATAATAATGAAGAGGAGGCTTATCCGTTCTCAGGACTCCATTAAAATAAGGTACTATATAATTACCAGAAATAAACATTTCGCGGGCAGCCTCCGCGTTTCGAGACTCGTCTAAAATGTAGATCGGGTAAGCACCAATAAAGAGCGTACAAATAAAAAGCGCAACGATAAAAACGACCCAACCGTCCATCGTTTTTAAAGAAATCGTCCTAGAAAATACCACTTAAAAAAGATGTCTAAACGCGTTTTGGGTGTTTTGAAGTAT
Organism: Bacteroidota bacterium; assembly: GCA_039414375.1. Classification (GTDB taxonomy): domain Bacteria; phylum Bacteroidota; class Bacteroidia; order Flavobacteriales; family Flavobacteriaceae; genus Croceivirga. Next base: position 14,181 of record JBCDGY010000034.1, read on the forward strand.
CTCTTGAATATTAATCGTAATCCGCTTTTTATGCCATACTTTGGGGTAACGTTTTACCAATAAGTAGCCCATAACTGAAGAAGCTATACCGAATAACATACCAAAATAAACATCGGCATACCAATGTTGCACCAAATATATTCTTGAAAAACCTACGACCAAGCCTACCAGTAACAATACCCATGTAGCCACCTTATTGCGAGCTAGCAAAGCGAAAAAAGAAACCAAAAAGAAAATGGTTGCGGTATGGCCAGAAGGAAAAGTATTGACATGCCTCATTTTAACTCCCTCAACCAAATTGATCAACGGTAGTAAATGGGACCTTTTAAAATACAAATAGGGCCTTAATTCTCCATGGTATATTCCTTTCTTAAACAGTACTACAATAACCACTTGTATGGCAAAGGCTATAAGAAAAATAGCCAACCATTTAAACTTAAAGCGCAAGACCAATAACATTGCAAATATGACGGTTACCGCATTTCCGAGTGCACTGGACTTAATAAAAAACAAATCCCAAAAAGGGGTCCTAAGACTATTGACAAAAAAGATGAATTGGGTTTTTTCTATAAAAAGTAAGGGAATACAGAGCAGCAAGATCAAGAAGAAGGGTAACAGTCTATCTTTAACAATATCCATACCTAACAATTTGTCACAAAGCTATTTTAGATTTGTTAGGATAATGAAAATTGGTAATTACGAGTTTTTTAAAAAAGTCTTTAGAAGGGGTAACCTTACTGTTAAGGTAACGATTTGACAAAGCTGATTTAAAGTTTCGCTAACGCCTCGCTGAGAAGGGTGTCGATCAATAACCAATGGCAAAAAGCACCTGCGAGCACAAAACAATGCCAAATAAAATGATTATAAGGTATGCGACGACTGGCATAAAAAAGAATACCTATGGTATAGAACCCTCCTCCTAGTGCCAAGTAAAAACCTGCACTTTTTGAGATATGACTACGGAGATAGGTCCAATCCAGCACTATGAGCCATCCCATTATGGCATAAAGTAGTAAAGAGAAGGTTTCAAATCGACCTGTGAAAAACAGTTTTAATAAGGTGCCGAAGAATGCTATACCCCATACGAGCCAGAGCAATAATATTCCTCTAGAGTCTGCTAGCATCCAAATACATACCGGTGTGTAAGTACCTGCAATTAAATAATAAATACTAATATGATCTAAAACCCTCAATTGCTGCTTACGCTTTGTAGCTGCAGTAGCGTGGTACAAGGTTGAGGCGGTAAATAGGAGAATAACCGAACCATTGTAAATAAAAATTGGGAAGAATTGTTTAAAATTTAAAGACGGGTCTGTAAATTAAACTCTGTCTTTTGACTCA
>JBCDGY010000035.1:0-15291 GCA_039414375.1 Bacteroidota bacterium
AATAGTCTTCCATAAAACCGGGATTTAAAACGGTTACATACAGTACATCTAGTAGGGCAAAGGCTAAAGCGGTAATTAAACTAATTCCAAGGCCAATAACGAGTCCTTTCTTAAAGCTAAGAACACCTCCATTATAACGACCTCTATAATGTTTGACGCCTACATAAATAAAACTTAGAGCAACTAACATGGACAGGTATCCGATAAGCTCTTTGGTGCTATACGAAAGTCCTTGTGCTGCATACCACTCTAACAGGAATAGCGTACAAATGGTTAATGCGCCATAAAGCCCAAATCGTAGAATTGTATTTTTCATATGTTTTGTGTTATGTGATTAAGAGAGACCGGTGCATAATTTAAGTTTAAAGTGCTTCAGGTGGTTATTCAAAACTAATCGGATAGTTGTGATCACTTTTCATACTAAAGTACCAAAAGTGGGTTTTTGCCTAAAACGTAGGTCAAGAAACCAAAATCTGCAAGGCTTTGGCTTTTTGAATGGCCTGGGTACGCCGCTTTACTTCAAGCTTGCATAACAAATTAGAAACATGTGTTTTTATAGTACTTTCCGAGAGAAAAAGCTTATCGCCAATTTCTTTGTTTGAAAGCCCATTGGCAATTTCGATAAGTACTTGGTATTCGCGGTCGCTAATATCGAGTTGTTTGCGTTTGCGATGATCTATTGCCTTAGGTTTTTGCAATTCCCCCTCCTTGAGGTTGATCTTACGAAGTTGCCAACCTATCCCAAGAAAAATCAAGGCGATCGTTGCTAGTACCCAGTCGTAAAGCATACTTTTCATAAACCTGCTATAAGCACCTAATCGAAAGAGCACGAGCATGGTGACAATACCCAAAGCGGTTATCAGGATGGTCTTTTTCATGAAGCTTTGGAAAAAAATGCAGCTTTAAATTTATCTACAATAGTCTGTGCCAGTTTCTCTTTACTTTCTATGGTCCATCCCGCAACATGAGGAGTAAGTAACACATTCGGGGCTTTCCTCAAATATTTAAAGGGTTTTGGTTTGTTCATAAACCAATCGTCAAAATCAAATGATTTTTTTTCATATTCCAGCACATCCAACCCCGCCCCCAGAATTTTTCTTGATTTTAGCGCATTAACCAAGTCTTTGGTGTCTACACATTTTCCCCTAGCCGTATTTAGCAACCAAAAAGGTTTTTGAAAGTCATTTATAAATTCGGCGTTTATCATGTTATGTGTCTCTGCTGTTAGGGGCACATGAAGGCTAACAACGTCAGATTTTTGTTGTAGCTCTAAAATGCCAACTTGGCGGGCATTATCATCTCCAACCCCGCCAATAATATCATAGCAGATTACCGTAACATCAAAACCGAGGAGTTTTTTGGCAAAGGCTTTTCCAGCGTTTCCGTAACCGATAATTCCCACAGTTTTCCCGTCCAATTCAACCCCTCGGTTGCCTTCGCGATCCCATTTTCCTTTGCGTACTTCACGATGCGCTTTGGTCATTTTGTTCATTAAAGAAAGCAATAAGCCCAGTGCATGTTCCCCCACGGCATTGCGGTTTCCCTCTGGGGCATTGGCTAATACAACCCCCTTTTCTTTGGCATAGCGCACATCAATATTTTCTAAGCCTGCACCTACTCTGCCGATAAACTTAAGGTTAACCGCCTTTTCTAAAAACGCACGATCTATAGGAATACGACTTCTAATAATGATTCCGTCGTAAGTCGCGATTTTCTTTTCAATCTGTTCTCTGTTGCTGGTATAGTCTTCGTGGTTTTCAACACCAAGGGCTTCTAGTTGCTCCAGTAACAGGGGGTGGTTGGTGTCGAGATGTAATATCTTCATAGTTATAAAATGCTAGGTTTTTTGAAAATGAAAACCCAAATTTTTTCGCGTTCCGTAGTTCTCATAGAGTTGTCTTAAATTATAATCATTTGTCCAAAAGCTCTGTACTTCAAAAGATAGCTGCTACGGGCACAGGAGACTTAATTTTTATGTATTCTTTTTCCTTTCAAGAGTTTTCTTTCCCACAGTATATGCGTACGAGGAAGATGGGATGAATTGTAAATTTAATCCATTGTATGCCACACTTCCTTCCTTAGTTATTGATGTTACAATAGGACTTTGCAGATTGTTCTCTGTACAAAACTTAATCAAGCTTTTGAGTTCTTTCGGTTTTTCAAAATATCGATCACTCCATTTGATCTCAAGAGCCCAAATGGGACTTAAAGTTTCACCTAATCCTACCATATCCACCTCACCATTACTCCATCTGGCATACCAGGGGGTAAACCGATCTCTATGCATCCACTGCGCAATGATAGCGGTTTCTACCATATTACCGATCATCTCATCGGTCGATGAAATGGGTGAAAATAGTGCACTTCTGAGGGAAGGGTTGGTCAAATAAATTTTGAAAAAATTATCTCTTTTAAATCGCTTCCCACTTTGATCAATCCGTTTAACTTGTTTAATCAGATAAGCAGCTTCTAAATATTCGATGTATTTTTTTAGGGTGTTTTTGGGTATTTGTGATTGCTTGCTCAATGTTTCTAATGAGAACTCGCCACCACTATTATAAGCAATGGTTGTAAACAATGAATTAAGTTCTCGTGTATCGGAAATACCATATAAACTTGGTAAATCTCTAAGCAGTACTTTATCAACAATATCTTGTCTTATATACCTTCCTGGGTTGGCCCTAATCTTCTCTGAAAAGATGACTTCTGGATATCCCCCAAAGTTTATATAGTCAACAAAATGCTTATTTAATGCTGCTAAATGGACTGTTGAATAAAAATCAATCACATTATTGTTCCAAGTTATATCGATTGTCTTTATTAAATTATCTAATCCCTTAAGTGATATATATTCATTAAACGTCAAGGGAGGCAAAAGGAAGTCCGTAAAACGTCCTGCTCCACTTTCATTACTAGCAAATTTCAAAGCTGCGGCTGCTGAACCTGAAACAATGAATTTGTCCTTTCTGTAACTATCTACCAGGGATTTGAGGTGAACCTCCCAATCTTTGCAATATTGAATCTCATCAAAAATGATATACCAATCATTGTTGTCATTGAGCCCTGTCGCTTCTTTAGCATAGGAAAATAGTTGTTCTAGCCCAATGCTATTATAAATCGGATTTTCAATAGTGATGAATATGATTTTCATTGGATCAATACCGTTTTCAATCATATCTTGAACCGTGTGATACAACATTACAGTCTTGCCAACACGTCTTGGCCCCATGAGCACAACAGCACGTCTTACATCTCGTTCATAAACTAAAGGTCTAAAGAGTTCAAAGTAAAGCCTCCTGGGCATTTGTTGGTAATCATCTTCTATTTTCCCTTCTACCCACCAAGGATTTTCAAATCGAATTCTATCTAAAACCTGTTTTTTAGAAATTTCTTTAATCACATTGAATGTTATTCAGTTCAAAATTATAAAATAGAATCAAATAAATGATCTTAATTAATTAAAAAATGCTATTTAAAATTAAATGAATCGATTTTGATGGTTAATCCCCACAATAGTCGTTGTAGAAGTCAATTACCTCATAGACCTCTTTGATTTTCTTTTGCGAGAGCGCAGTACTTAGTTCAGAACAGTCTTGGAAATATTGGGTTAGCGTTTTCCTCTTTAAGCCAAATAATCCCTGATCTGCTCTTATAAAATAGGAATCACCTTCTTTCTTCAATAAAGCCATAGACCACAAGGTGCTATTTCCTTGATCAAACCATTCTAGTTCGTAATGCGAAAGCGCTCCTTTCGTAACAACTCGTAAAAAGTCAAAGGTGCCTTCATAATTATCAATATAGTATCTGGGACGGAACAAGCTGTTAATACCTGATGATTGTCTCAACCAAAACCCTTCGTAATAAAAGCCTTTTGCTTTAAAGCATGCAATGGCTTCCCTTTTTATTTTCTTTCTTTTACCTGTTGTTGTAGTAAGCCTTATTTTTTTGAAAAAGCCGCTATTGGGTTTGTCTTCTCGGATATAACCTACTTTGCCGTATAGGGTATCACCAGTTCGCAAAACAAGATAGTCGAGTGCAGGGGTTTGTGAAAAGAGTAGTATTGGTAGACAAAACAGTATTCCCATGAAATAGCAGACGCTAAACGGATGCTTTGCACCTTTACTACTTCGGTTTCTGTACTGATTATTGAAGGGATACCTCACTTGTATTGCTTTGGATCGAGGGGTAAAGCTTGCGTTGCAATGTTGTAAGGAAATCATCAAATACCGAGTATCATTTTTGCGATTAGGAAATAAATTAAAATACCGAAGATATCATTGCTGGTTGTTATAAATGGCCCTGTGGCAATGGCAGGATCAATACCTCTTTTGTCCAGAAATAGGGGAACAAAGGTGCCGATAAATCCAGCGACGATAATCACAGCAACTAAGGACACGGAGATGGCTACCGCCGTCATTAAGTCTCCTTTCCATATCCAGGTAAATAGTAACAACAGAACAGCCAAAATCATGCCATTTAAAAGTGCCAAAAGCATTTCTTTGAGGAGTCTATCGCCAATACTTCCCTTAATATCATCATTAGCCAAGCCCTGAACGATAATAGCGCTTGATTGTACCCCAACGTTACCTGCCATTGCGGCGATTAGGGGCGTAAAAAGAAATAAAATGGTGTACTTCCGAAACATCTCTTCGAAACCGCCCATGATTAAAGCTGCTGCTGCACCACCAAAGAGGCCAAGAATAAGCCAGGGTAAACGGGCTCTTGTTAATTCCCAAATGGTATCATCGGCCTCTACATCTTTAGAAATACCTGCTGCCAGTTGATAGTCTCGTTCCGCTTCGTCACGAATAACATCTACAATATCGTCTATGGTAATGCGCCCTACCAATCGGCCTATTTCATCAACTACGGGAATGGCTTCGAGGTCGTATTTAGACATAATTTTGGCGACTTCTTCGGGTTTGTCATTGACTTTTACGTAGTCTACTTTTGGAATGTATACTTCACGGATATAAGTTTCTGTAGATACGGTCAATAAATCTTTGAGTGACAAACGACCTTTAAGGTGTTCTTCATTGTCAACCACATAAATAGAGTGGACCCTGGTTACATTTTCTGCCTGAGCACGCATCTCTTTTACACAACGACTCACCGTCCAATTTTCGTTGACTTTAACCAATTCTTTGGCCATAAGGCCACCAGCGGAATCTTCGTCAAAACGTAAGAGATCAACAATATCTTTGGCGTGATCGCGGTCTTCAATTTCCGAGATAACCTCTTCGACAATCTCCGTGGGGAGTTCTCCGACAATATCTGCGGCATCATCAGTATCCAATTCTTCCAACTCACCAGCAATCTCTTTAGGGGAAAGATTGCCAAGAATGGCTTCTCGAACATCATCGTCTAACTCAACCAGTACATCGGATGTTTTTTCGCTATTGAGTAGTTTGATCAGATAAGTAGCCTGCTCCTCGTCCAACTCATCAGTGATTTCTGCAATATCCGCATAGTGAAACTCACTCATTGTCGCTCTAAGTTCGTCGTCTTGAGCGGTCTCTATAAGGGATTGAATCTGTGCAATAAGTTCGTCTGTAAGCTTAAATGGGGTCATGGTCCATCATTTGGGTGAGTGCTACAAAGTCTTCCACATTGAGCTGTTCGGGTCTTTGGTCAAATATAGGGTCTTCCTTAACATCTTGAGACAAGTCTAGCGCTTTCAAGCTATTTCGCAAGGTTTTTCTACGCTGGTTAAAGGCCATTTTTACCACTCTAAAGAAAAGTGATTCATTACAATTGAGTTTATAATTCGCTTTTCTGACTAGTCTTAGTACCCCTGACTGCACTTTTGGTGGAGGATCAAATACCTGGGGATGCACCGTAAAAAGATATTCTGCATCATAAAAAGCTTGTACCAATACAGATAAAATACCATAGGCCTTGCTCCCCGATGGTTCACATATGCGTTGTGCAACTTCTTTTTGAAACATACCCGAAAACTCAACTACTTGTTGTCGCATGTCCAACATCTTAAAAACAATCTGGCTTGAGATATTATAAGGGAAGTTTCCAGTGATCGCAAAAGCTTCGTTACCATAAAGCTGGGTTAAATCGAAATTTAAAAAGTCTGCTTCAACAATGGTAAGCTTTCCGTTTTTAGCTAGTACTTTGGGGTGTTCTAAGGGGAAGCTGTGGTTGAGGTAAACTATCGATTCACTATCAAGATCCATAGCGACCAATTCAAGATCTCTCAAAAGAAGATACTTCGTCAGTACTCCAGTGCCAGGGCCAATCTCCAAAACCTTATGGTATTGTTCCAAAGAAAGGGTCTGAGCAATGCGTTGGGCAATAGCCTCGTCTTTTAAAAAGTGCTGCCCTAAGTGTTTTTTGGCCTTAACTCGGGTTGAATCGCTTACCGTATTGATAGGTTTTTGCCTCGTAGGGGGGGCTTTTCTGTTCCCTTTTTTTCCCATTAGCTTGTTTTGTAGTAACAAGTTAAGGCCTTCAACCTAAATTTTCGACATAGGCCCAAGCTCTTATTCCAGATTTGAGTAATACTTGTATGCGTTTATACGCTTTGGTTTCGTACTCATCAATAATATATAGGTCCAAAAAAGAAACTTTAAAAAGCCGTCCTTTTACCTTGCTTTGTAAATCGATTGTAGGCTGTATTACAGGATATACACCGTAAACTACATTTTCGAAGCGTTTGTAGCCATAAAGCACTGCTTTCTTTCCGCGAAGTTTTCGGTTAAGTAGTTGTTGTTGTACGTCTTCTTTTTGAAGCGAACCGTAAGAAAATAAATATTGGGTTCTGCTTATCACAATTGTTGTTCGCTAATAACTTCTAATTCGGTTCTAAACACTACAAATTTGTTGGCATATCGTTTAGTTGCTTTGGTCCGCATTCTTTGGGCATCCCTGTTATAATACCTATTTAAACTTTCCCTATTAGGTGCGGTATATTGAATAGCATAGGTTTTACCACCAGCGCTTTCATCGACCAGTACACGACACATTTTAGCCGCAATAAAATTTTTAGTGGCCAACATTTCAGGAATGTGGATATCACGCATCCAGAGGAGCCAGTCATCATGAATTGAATCATCGACATTAATGGTCACATTGTAAATCAACATAACAGTTTACCAAATTGTAAGAGGCGCGCCCTAAAGAACTGCTTATTATTTCCGTTGCGTTCAATTCAGAACATCGCCACGTAATCTTCTAAAATTTTTTCTAGCCTGGGGGAAGTAATAGCTATCTTGATGGTTATAGATTATTTTTTCGTAGTGAAACTTAGCACGTTCCACATCGGCAAGTGTGCCTTCGTACAATTGCGCCAACGCAAAATGTGCATCGTCGGCGAGAATGTCCTCTCCAAAAAATTCAACAATCTTTTGGTAGTTAAAGGCAGCTTCCTTGTATTTTTTTTGATCTTCTAGTAGTTTTCCTTGTCGCAACAGCGCTTCATCTTCTATTTTTTCGCCTTTGTGGTATTCGAGGATGTCTCCTAATAGATTGACAGCATCTTCGTTTTTATTTTGATATGCCAATAGATCTGCTCGCGCATATTTTTTAAGAGCAGTTTGGGTGGAGTCTTCTAATGAATTGTCGGCAATCAATAAACTCAATTGCATGGCATCATTAGCAATAAGCTGAGATGTAGATCCGCGTAATACTTTTAATTGGGTTAAAGCCCATTCAAAATCACCTTTATAAAAGCTGGTTTGCGCCACTTTAAAACGAGCATCTTGACCTAGGACATCGTTTTTTAAACGTTTTTGTACCTGGGAGAAGTAAATCAAGGCTTCGTTAAAACGTTGATTGTATACTAAGATATCGCCTAAGGCCATTTTTACTCTAGCCATCCCGTAGCGTCCTAAGGGCTGCTGAAGACCTTGCTTTAAAAGTGCGATGGCAGATGTTGGTTTTTCTCTATTAAAAGTGAGGAAGTTAGCGTAAGCTACTTGCAGCTGTACTGTTTCGCTGTTTTGCCCGTAGTCTTGTAGCAAGCGTTCATATTGCCTTTCGATCGCATCCCACTGATTGGGGGTTGTTTTATCGAGCGTGATATCAATTAAGCGCAATTGTGCATTTAGTTTTGTTGATGGGCGTTCTGCTTGTGCCACAACAAACTCAAACACAGTAACCGCCGTTTCTTTATCCAGTTGTTCTAGCGCAATTTCCCCTAGATTTACCATACGTTCAAGCGCACTAACTCCAGTACGCTTGAAAATGGCACGTTCTTGTGTAAAAGCACTTCGATATTGTTTTTGTTGTATAAACAGCCAACTTAATAGTTCATTCCAAAGCACATTTGGATTTTGTTGCGCAAATTGCAATAGAATTTTCTTAAGTGCTTCATTATTGGGTGCTTCAGGATCGTCACTTATAAAATCATCCAGGCTTCTAAGTACGGTTGAACGAGAGGTTTTGCCTGTTTCGATGAGACGTAAGTACGATTGGTACATTTTTTCAATGTCACCTTTTTCGCCATAGATGCGCGCCAATTGAAAATCGTAATTCAACTCGGGCTTCAGTGTCATTGCTTTGGTATAAGCGGCAATAGCCTCCTCTAAAAGCGCATACTTTTGAAAGCGATAACCAATGGTATATCCGAAATTCGGATTATCAGGAATTTTTTCAAGTGCTTTTTGATAATAGGTTGTTGCGCGCTTAGGTTGTTGCCGCAGCGTACAGTTATATCCCAACTCAATTAAAAAGGTTGGAAAGGCATTGGGCTGTGCAATTTTTTCCAAAAGAAATGCCTCCGCCTCTTCATAGCGTTCCAATTGTTGATAACAGGCTACCAAGCCCTCGGCATAGTCTGTTCTTCTTGGACTTTGCCTTACCAACTTTTCATAGAAAACGACGGCTTTTTCAAACTTACCGTCATTAAAATACTGCTTGGCCAAAAAGTCTTCTTGGGAGAACAGTGCGGGACCTATCCCTAAAAAAAAGAAAAAAAGCGCATAGCTCCGCATACCATAAATATAAGAAATTGTTGTGTTTGTATTGTGCGAGGCTAATAAACTCAGTCGATTAGCGTAAAGCCGCAGTAGGGCACCAATACTTCCGGAATCACAATACCCTTATCGGTCTGATAATTTTCTAATATTCCTGCGAGTATACGAGGTAGTGCCAAGGCGCTACCATTTAAAGTGTGTGCCAAATGCTTTTTACCCTCGTTATCTTTAAAACGAAGTTTTAGGCGATTGGCTTGGTAAGTCTCAAAATTAGACACGGAACTGACCTCTAACCAACGGTCTTGAGCTGTGGAAAAGACTTCAAAATCGTAAGTTAGTGCAGCAGTAAATCCAAGATCCCCTCCACAAAGGCGAAGCACGCGATAAGGTAGTTTTAGGGCGTCGAGCAAGCTACGTATGTGTGCGACCATTTCTTCCAACGCTTGATAGGAATTTTCGGGATGTTCAATACGCACAATTTCTACTTTATCAAATTGGTGCAACCGATTTAGGCCTCTTACGTGGGCACCATAGCTACCAGCTTCTCTACGGAAACAAGGGGTGTGTCCTGTGTATTTAACTGGGAAATCTGATGTGCTAAGAATCTGATCTCTTAAAAGATTGGTTATGGGCACTTCCCCGGTGGGGATCAAGTAAAGATCGTCATCGCCAATGTGATACATTTGCCCTTCTTTATCAGGAAGCTGGCCCGTTCCATAACCAGAAGTTTCATTGACAAGATGGGGTACTTGAAGCTCTGTGTATCCTGCTTCGGTGTTTTTAGTCAGAAAATAGGTAATTAATGCCCGTTGCAGTTGCGCTCCTTTGCCTTTATAAACGGGAAACCCGGCGCCAGTCACCTTAACGCCTAGTTCAAAATCGATGATATCATATTTTTTTGCAAGCTCCCAGTGGGGTAACGCTGCTTCTCCCAAGGTTGGTATTGCTCCAGCAGTTAGTATTTCCTCGTTATCGGTATCGGTACTACCAGCCGGAACTGAGGGATGCGGAACATTGGGGATTTGATACAATGCCTCTTGAAGCGCTTGGGTAGCTAGGGTTAATTGTTCGCCCAGTGTTTTAGAGGTTTCCTTGAGCGTTGCGGTTTTAGCTTTTAAGGTATTGGCTTTTTCCACCTCGCCTGCTTTAAAATGTGCACCTATCATTTTCGACAAAGCATTAGCCTCGGCTAAGGTGGCATCCAATTCAGTCTGGGTAGCACGCCGCTGTTCGTCGTGTTTAAGCACTTGTTCTAAAAGTGTTTGGGCATCTAAGTTGCGTTTGGCGAGTGCCTTTAAGTACGCGGCTGTATTTGCCCGTATTTTTTGAAGCTCAAGCATGAAAGGTATTTTAAAGTAAAATTATTGCTTTTCGATTGTTTTTTCGGTCCCTTGTGGTAATATCCATTCGTTGTGCGATAGGTGCTTCCAGGGAACTGATGCCAAATCGACGTTGGGATCAATTAAGGTATGGTAATCTCCTGCATTAACTTTTGCAGAGCAGGTAACGAAAACTTGAATTTCTTCGCCTTTGGCTGCGTACTCTTTTTTCAAGTGTTGTGCGAACTGCCAAATGTAGTCTGGATAGCATCCAATCTTTCGTCGTTGTTTTTTGGTTAAATAGTCTTGAAGATTAATAGTTTGTGTTGCTTTGGTGTCTTTATTAACGACTCTAAAGGTAGCATGGCCAGAGCGTGAGCGCAGCATCATCCGCCAACTCAATCGATGCCCTTCCTCCGTCCATAGCACATCATCTACTATGGCATGATGTCTAAGGGGTAATAAAACTTGAATAAGCAGATAAATACCCATAGCACCGATAACAAATTGATGTCTCTTTGGTAATGCAATATCAGGTAGCTCAGGACTATCTTTCCTTTTAAGGAAACGCTTTCGTACCGTTTTGGTGTCAAAAAAGAACAGGCAAAAAGCTAAAGATAGATATGGAAAAATTCCAATTCGGAAAACATAACTATTGAACAAATGAAAGAAAACGGAGAGGCCAAAAGCGAGCTTTCGGGTGGGCTTCCATAAAAGCGCGGGTACTACAAGCAAATCAAAAACAATACCGAACACGGCCATTCCAAAATGCAGCCATTTTTCTTGCAGTAATTCTCCAATAAGCCAATAGTCTTTTTTGCGTTGCATTAAAATTTCGATAATGCTAAAATCAAGCCAATCACTGTAGAGCTTAGCTACAGAGGCGTAGGTGTAAACTATAAAAAGTTGTGCTATGATAAACCACCGTACCCAATTGTACATCCAATCTCGTTGAATTTTTGGATTGCGTTTTGCATCCAGAGAAAAGTTGGCATTGGCCGGTAAAAAACCCATAATAAAGGCCAATAACATCAACAAGTAGTAGTGGTTGTTGTAAGACGTTTTTTGCATTAGGTACACCCCTGACCAAAGGATAGCAAAAGCAAAAGCACTAAAGCGATACTTGTATCCCAACGTAATGAGTATGCCACAGATACCCATTAGTACAAAATAGTAATACATACCATCTCCTGGGAGGGGCTGTAACCACTCGAATCCAATAAAAGAAAAGGTAAATTTTGGTTCTATAAAAGTACGTCTTACCCAACCAGTAGCAATAGCACCAAAGGCTTCACAACATACCAGAATACCATAAAACACCCGAAAAACCACCAATTGGGCGTTGTCAATAGGCTTAAAAAGAAATTGCTCAATTGTTTTCATTGTTTAAATATTCCATGGCTACAGCTTTATCCTTTTGAAGTTGTTCGGTTAGGTCTTGCAAAGAAGCAAATTTTTGCTCCTCTCGAATCTTCTTTAAAAATTGAACTTGTACTTCTGTATCATAAAGATCTTGCGAGATATTAAACAGATGTACTTCCAAATGTTGCCCTTTCCCTGCAACAGTAGGATTTGTTCCAATATTCATAATACCGGTAGCTTTTTCTCCATTAACCAGGCATCTAACGATATATACCCCATTTTGAGGAACAAGCTTGTAGGATTGTGGTATTCTAAGGTTTGCCGTTGGAAATCCTAAGGTCTTTCCGAGCCCTTTGCCCTTCACAACTATTCCTGATAGCATGTAGGTATACCCCAGATACCTACGGGCGGTTTCTACATCACCGCTCAGCAACGCTTTTCTAATTTTAGTAGAACTCACCGATACGTCATCTACCTCCTGAGCAGAAATTTCATCTACTATGAAATCATACGTTTTCCCAAAATTTTTCAAGTCATCAATACTGGCATTTCTGTTCCGGCCGAAGCGGTGGTCATATCCAATTACAATGCTTTTTGCTTTTAACTTGTTGACAAGCATGTCTCTTACAAATTCAATGGCCGTAAGTCGAGAAAACTCCTGTGTAAAAGGATGCACTATAAGATAGTCTAATCCCATTTGCGCGAGAATACGCTCTTTCTCTTCTAAAGTGTTGAGCAGTTTTATATCAGCATCTTTCTGGAGTACCATTCTGGGATGCGGAAAAAAAGTAAGTACTGCCGCCTGCATGTCGGCATTTTTGGCATTATTTATGAGGCGTTCTAATATGCGTTTATGACCCACATGCACGCCATCAAAAGTACCTATGGTTACAGCGGTAGGTTTAGAAATACTGAGTTTTGAGATGCCCTGAATGGTTTCCACCTGAAAAAAAATAAAAGGCTTACTTTTGAGTAGGTCCCATTTGTCTTGTATGATAGCGAAATTACATCTTGTTTTATCAATTACCATACTTTTTGGAGGCTTTTACGGTTGGGCGCAAGCAGATCTTTGGCAAAAAGGCGCAATAAGTAACAAAACGGTTACTGTAGCAGAAGAAGGGACATCTTATAAACTGGCTACCACAACAATGAATACCCTTTTAGCGGGTGTTGATTCCTTGGAGACTACATCTATGTATTTTCCAGATAGTAAAGGTGATATGATTGTTTTCAAGGTTCGGGAGACCGCTGTATTTCATCCAGATCTTTCTAAAAAATTCCCCCAAATAAAATCCTATTCCGGTATTTCCGAGGATGGGGCTTTAAAAGTGCGTTTTAGTAATTCTCCCTTAGGTCTGAAGGCAATGTTGATTGATAAGCTTAGTGGAGAGACTCATTTTTTGGATAAAGTATCAGGAACTTCCAACCGCTATCTACTGCATCGATCAAATGCAAATGCTAGTAAAACAGCATTTAGTTGTGGTACCAAGGATAAACCTTTGGCATACGGGCCTATGGCATCACGAAATCTGGTAACGGGCCGTGTAAAGCGAAAGTTTAGGATTGCCGTTTCTGCCACTGGGGAATATACACAATACTATGGCGGCACTATAGCCGAAGCTCTTGCTGGAATTAATGCGACCTTAACAAGGGTTAATGAAGTTTTTGAAACTGATCTTGGGGTTACCCTTGAGTTGATACCCAATAATGATGCAGTTGTTTTCACCAATTCTAGTACCGATCCCTATACCAACCAGCTAAATACACAGCTACAATCTACCTTATCTGCGGAGATTGGAGAGGCCAATTATGATGTTGGACACTTATTTGATACGGCTCCTTCCGAAGCAGAGAATAATGGTAATGCAGGTTTTATAGGGGCGGTTTGCGTAAATAACCAAAAAGGAAGTGCTTTTGTTTCTGTTTTTGAGCCTGAGGGTGAGGTATTCGATTTAGATTATGTCGCCCATGAGTTGGGGCACCAATTTGGTGCTAATCACACTTGGTCTTTCTCAGGCGAGGGTACCGGGGTGCAAGTGGAGCCTGGCAGTGGTACCACAATTATGGGCTATGCTGGTATTACTCAAGAAAACGATGTGGCTCCCAATGGAGATGATTATTTCCACCATAATAGTATTGTTCAAATTCAAGACTATCTCGATGGGGTCGGCTGTTCACAAAACACAAACCTTAGTAACCGACCACCAACTATAACCCTAGTGCAAAATAATTATCATATTCCCCAGGGGACTGCTTTTGCATTAATGGCGAATGCAACCGATCCTGATGGGGATAACCTTACGTACACTTGGGAACAAATAGATGACGGCATCGTTACGACGGGAACTTTTGGACCTAATAATGTCACCGGTGCCAATTTTAGATCAATACCCCCGTCTACTGCACCTATTCGATATTTTCCAAGACTATCCCGAGTTATTGATGGTCTTTTAACACAAAGTAATCCCGTTGAGAACGATGCTTGGGAAACAGTTTCCGAAGTAGCCCGAGCTTTCAACTTTGCGGTCACCGTAAGGGATAATAATCTTGAAGGAGGGCAAGTGGTTTCAGATACTGTTACCGTTGATGTCGAGAGTAGTGCAGGCCCTTTTCGAGTAACTTCTCAGGGAACCAATGAAGTTTATACCGCTGGTAGTATACAAGAAATAACTTGGGATGTTGCCAATACTAACTTAGCCCCTATTGGTACCGAGAGGGTGACCCTGTCTTTATCCACAGATGGCGGTGTAAGCTTCCCCATTACTTTAGCTGATAATGTTCCGAATACCGGAAATACCCAAGTACAACTACCAGGAACGGCTACCAGTGCAGCACGGGTAATGGTTAGTGCTATCGATAATGTATTTTTTGCTGTGAATTCAACAGATTTTACCATTACCGAAGCTTCTGCAGTGCTCGATTTTTCAAGTGTTAACTACGAGGTATGTAGCTCAGAATCATTAGTGGTGCCATTTGTGTACGAAACCTACGGTGGCTTTTCGGAACAGATGGATCTTAGCGTGAACACTACAGCACCCTTTACTGTAAGTTTTAGTCAAACCCAAGTTACGGCTGGTGATACTGACATTAGTTTAACGCTCGGCAATACTCAAAATGTAGCCGTTGGCACCTATGAGGTAGAAGTTACGGCTACCGGAGCGAGCTTTTCCACAGCGGTCACACTTTCTATTGCTGTTTTGAGCGATAATTTTAGTGCTGTAGTTCCCATTTTTCCGGAGGATGAAGCGCAAGATATAACGATTAATCCCACCTTTACTTGGCAATCAGATCCTACCGTTAACTCCTATGATATTGAGGTTTCCACGGATATGAATTTTAATACTATAGTAGCCGCTGCTACAGTGGTGTTTCCGTTTTTTCAAAGTCCAGAATTGCTTCCAGAAACGGTGTATTATTGGCGTATTAAACCTAGAAATACCTGCGGTGAAGGATCGTTTGGGCCTCCCCTGCGTTTTACTACAATAGCGGTACAATGTAAAGTTTTTGAAAGTGCTAGCACTCCAGTTGTTATTCCATCAGTGGGACTCCCCGCAAACCCGAGATAATAACGTTATCCTAGTACCTGAGGGAGAAGTTAAGGTAATTACCAAATCCTCAAGATAAGTATGCGTTACTTCTAAGATTACATTTACATCGGTTATGGTTTTGTCTTCAACAACAAA
>JBCDGY010000036.1:0-15257 GCA_039414375.1 Bacteroidota bacterium
TCCGAGGAGATTTTTGCAGAATGGGTAAAAAAGTGATACACAATTTTCCTTAACTGGGATAGCGCACTACGTTTATACCCTTTCTGTAAAAGTCTACTATAAACCTGAGTTCGATTATTATTGCTTTTACAGAATGCTATAAATCGCTTTAGATTTTCGCTAAAAATACGCCGAAATAGCGTGCTATTTTCAAGAATTTTTAGTGGAAAGATGAAGTATTTTGAGCATTTCCATTAGGACTTCCTTCTTTTTGCCGTAAATCTGATAAAATCCTCTCGCGATATCCAGATATCGCTCCAAAATTTTATAAAATTTCCAATCAAAAATAAGTGAAGCTGTATTTGCAATAATAATCGAACTCAGGTTATAACCAATATTTTAGCACAATCAATTGGGAGCAACACCCAACCAAAAGTCCAATCAAAAGTTCCGCACGGGTATGTGCTTGCATAAATAAACGGGAAGTAGCGACCAGTCCGGTGACTAGAGTAAATAGGGCAATGGCAAAAGTAATGTTGATTTCAAAGTGGATACTCAACCCAATAAGGTAGAGCAAGATATTGCCCATTCCCATAAGGTGAAGACTTGCTTTGATATTCGCGAACACCAAAAGTAGGGCAGAACAAGTAGCAATTAGTAAGCCCACAAAAAAGTAATAGAGCTCGTTGATGTAGTTTAAAGGAATAACGCGATACAAGACAATGAGGTGCAGTACAATGCTCAATAAGAGCGGATATCGTCGTTCTTGAAGTTTAGGGGCAAAGATGGACGAGATAAGCCCTAGATTCTTTAAAATAACAAATAGTATTATGGGGATGACTACAGTTAAGATAAAGATGGGGAGTACATTGTTGTTCTGAAGCTGTTGAGAATTGAATTTTGGAGAAATGGTAAAATAGGCCACGGTGCCTCCTAAGGGGATAAACAAGGGATGAAAAAGATAAGAGATGCCCTTGAGCAGATGGCGCATTAGATTTGTTTTCGGAGTCTAGCGACGGGGAGGCCTAGTTGCTCGCGATACTTAGCTACCGTTCTTCTAGCAATGGGATACCCACGTTCTTTTAATATTTTGGCCAGTCGATCGTCAGTAAGTGGTTTTTTCTTGTCCTCTTCCTGAATAACGGTTTCCAATATCTTTTTAATTTCTCTGGTAGACACATCTTCGCCCTGCTCGTTTTTCATTGCCTCGGAAAAGAACTCTTTGATCAATTTAGTACCGTAAGGGGTGTCTACATATTTGCTATTGGCCACTCGGGATACAGTGGATACATCCATGCCGATCTGATCCGCAATATCCTTTAAAATCATGGGCCTTAGCTTTCTTTCATCTCCGGTTAAGAAATAGGCGCTCTGGTACTCCATGATGGCATTCATCGTCACAAAAAGGGTCTGCTGTCGTTGCTTAATGGCGTCTATAAACCATTTGGCTGCGTCCAACTTCTGTTTGATGAACAATACCGTATCTTTTTGCGATTTGCTTTTTTCTTTGGCGTTTTTGTATCCTTTGAGCATATCGGTATACTCTTTGGAGATGTGTAACTCAGGCGCATTCCTGCCATTGAGTGTCAATTCTAGTTCTCCTTCACTAATCCGAATAGAAAAGTCAGGTACTACGTGTTCCACAATTCTGGGTCCACCCGAAAAGGAACCTCCTGGCTTTGGGTTTAACTTTTCAATTTCGGCAATGGCATCACGCAGCTGCACTTCATCAATATTGTGTTTGTGTTGTAATTTTTGATAGTGCTTTTTGGTGAATTGCTCGAAGGAAGTTTCGATGATTGCTATAGCCAATCCTATAGCGGGGGTATGCTCTTTTCTTTTGAGCTGTAAGGCCAAACACTCGTCCAAAGATCGGGCGCCAACTCCTGGAGGATCTAACTCTTGAACAATTTGCAATACCTGGGCAATGGCCGTTTCTTCAGTATAGATATTTCGGGTAAAGGCCAAATCGTCCATAATATTGGATAACGGACGCCTTAAGTAGCCACTTTCATCTACACTGCCTACTAGGAATTCCGCAATGGCCCATTCCTCATCATTAAGAGTTACCGTACTTAATTGGTTCAGTAAGTATTGATTAAATGAAATTCCTGCAGCATAGGGAATACTTTTTTCATCGTCATCCGCACTATAGTTATTCACCTGAGTGCGGTAATCCGGAATTTCGTCATCGCTTAAATAGTCATCAATATTGATGTCTTCGGCACCAATAGTTTCGTTGTCATTATTATCGTCATAGCTATCTTCAAAGCCATCCTCAATAGTATCGCTTTCGGCCTTACCACTTTCCAATGCGGGATTCTCTTCGAGTTCCTGTTTAAGACGTTGCTCAAAGGCCTGCGTAGGCAACTGTATCAGCCGCATCAATTGAATCTGCTGCGGCGATAGCTTCTGAGACAGTTTAAACTGGAGGTGTTGCTTAAGCATTGACTAACGCGTTCTTTTTTTAAAAACCTGAGTCGAACTCAGGTTAAAAGTAAAGATTTGTGTTTAGAACTCCGCATTTTGAGGGGTACGTGGAAAGGGAATAACATCTCTAATATTCCCCATGCCAGTGACAAAGAGTACCAATCGCTCAAAACCAAGTCCAAAACCGCTGTGTACTGCGGTTCCAAATTTTCTCAAGTCCAAGTACCACCAAAGTTCTTCTTCAGGAATATCAAGAGCGGCCATCTTTTGTTGTAGTACTTCCAAACGTTCTTCCCGCTGAGATCCTCCAACGATTTCTCCGATGCCAGGAAATAAAACGTCCATTGCGCGAACAGTTTTTTCATCCTCGTTTAAACGCATGTAAAACGCTTTAATAGTAGCCGGATAATCAAAAAGAATAACGGGACATTTAAAGTGTTTTTCTACAAGATAGCGTTCGTGTTCGCTTTGTAAATCTGCCCCCCAATCGTCTATAAGATATTGGAATTTTTTCTTTTTATTGGGTTTGCAGTTTCTTAAAATGGCAATAGCCTCTGTATAACTTACTCTTTTGAAATTGTTGTCTACTACAAATCTCAGTTTTTCCAGAAGCGCCATCTCACTTCTTTCGGCTTGGGGTTTGCCCTTTTCTTCATCTAAAAGGCGTTGCTCTAAAAACTTGAGGTCTTCCTCGCAGTGATCCAATGTGTATTGAATAACCCAACGGATAAAGTCTTCTGCAAGGTCCATATTCGCATCCAAATCATAAAATGCCATTTCGGGTTCTATCATCCAGAATTCTGCCAAGTGTCTGGAAGTATTGGAGTTTTCAGCTCTAAAAGTGGGGCCAAAAGTATACACTTTGCCTAAACCCATGGCATAAGCTTCTGCTTCCAATTGTCCAGAAACGGTTAAATGGGTCTGTTTTCCAAAAAAATCAGCGCTGTTGTCCACCTCGTTCTCTGGTGTTAATGGAGGTTGCTTAGCATCTAAGGTGGTTACCCGAAACATCTCCCCAGCACCTTCTGCATCAGATCCAGTGATAATAGGAGTATGCATGTAGTAGAATCCATTTTTCTGGAAGTAACTGTGTATGGCAAAAGAGAGTGCCGAACGCACCCGCATTACTGCGGCAAAAGTATTGGTGCGTACCCTTAAGTGTGCCTTTTCCCTCAAGAACTCTAAGGAATGCTTTTTGGGCTGAATAGGGTAAGTATCGGGATCTGCTGTGCCGTGGATTTTTATATCGGTCACCTGTACTTCGACCGCTTGCCCACGCCCTTGACTTTCAACTAGCACTCCTATAATTTTTAGTGCAGCTCCCGTAGAGATGGATTTAATAAAGTCCTCAGTATAGTTTTCGTAGTTAACCACACATTGCAGGTTCTTAATGGTCGACCCATCGTTTAGTGCTATAAAACGATTGCTTCTGAAAGATTTAACCCATCCTTGAACGATAACTTCTTGCGATGTTGGGGTCATCTCCAACAGTTGCTTTATCGATAGTGTTTTCATAATCCCTATTCTGGATTTCAATAAGGCCCAAAGATAGTTTTTTAGCCCAACTGGAAAGGCGATCTGCAGGAAGAAATGCTAGCTTACAGGGTCTTCGTCTCCAGAGGTGGGTAAGACGTCGATTTGTGGTTTTTTTAAGGTCTTCTTATTTGCAATATTTCTTTCTAAAGACAGCAAGAGCGATGGCAAGAGGATAAGGTTGGCCAACATAGCAAACAATAGCGTAGCGGATACCAAACCGCCCATAGCTTGGGTACCGCCAAAACTGGAAATGATAAAAACCGAGAATCCAAAAAACAACACTATAGAAGTGTAAAACATGCTTACTCCCGTTTCTCGAAGGGCATTGTAAACAGATTTTTTGATCTGCCATCTATTGGCCACCAATTCCTGTCGATATTTAGCCAAAAAGTGTATCGTATCGTCTACAGATATCCCAAATGCGATGCTAAAGATTAAAATGGTAGAGGGTTTTATGGGAATACCCAAAAAGCCCATAAGCCCAGCAGTAATTACCAATGGGAGTAAATTGGGTACCAAGGATATGAGTATCATCCTAAAAGAACGAAAGAGATATGCCATAAAAAGAGAGATGAGTCCTACGGCTAGCGCTAAAGAGAGTAATAAATTTTTAATCAGATATTTAGTCCCCTTTAGAAACAACAGCGCTTTTCCCGTAATGTAAACATCATAACGCTCTTCAGGAAAGATCTTAGCAATGGAATTCAGTAAATCTTTTTCAATTTCTTCCATCCTAGGGGTCTTTACATCCCGCATAAAGGTGGTTATTCGTGCTGTTTGTCCTGTGCTATCTACAAAACTCTCTAGAAGATTACTGTTGTCCGAAGATTTTCGGGCCATGTCTAAAATAAAGTTGTTTTCTTGAGAAGTGGGCAACTGGTAGTATTTAGGAATACCGTTATAAAAAGCCTGCTTTGAGTATTTGGCCAGATTTACCACCGAAATGGTTTTAGACAGTTCGGGGATCTCATCAATTTCTTGGGCCAATTGATCCATGCGTCTTAGGGTGGCCAGCTTGATGATACCATTTTTCTTTTTGGCATCAACAACCACCTCCACAGGCATAATACCATCAAACTCTTGTTCAAAAAAACGAATGTCTTTAAAGAAGGTAGCACTCTTAGGCAGATCTTCTATCCGGCTTCCGGTTATCTGTATTTGATAGATACCGATAATGCTAAGCACTAAAATAATTACAGAGGTTATAAAAACAGCAATACGGTGATTGCGCACCACATGTTCCATCCAGTTGACAAAGGTATCTATCCATTTCTTGCTTAAGTGCTTCAAGTGCTTGGTCTTAGGGATCGCCATAAAACTGTACACAATGGGGATAATACACAACGAGAGCATAAAAATGCAGAGGATGCTTAAAGAGGCGACAATACCAAATTCTTTGAGTAGCAAACTGTCCAATATGATAAAGGTGGCGAAGCCTAGAGCTGTTGTCACATTAGTCATCAGCGTGGCATTTCCAATCTTGGTAATAACCCGTTGCAACGATAGGGCCTGGTTGCCATGCTTCTTAACTTCTTGCTGGTATTTGTTGATTAAGAAAATACAGTTAGGAATACCAATAACAATAATTAAAGGGGGGATAAGGGCAGTTAAGATGGTAATCTCGTACTTGAAAAGACCGAGAATGCCAAAAGTCCACATTACCCCTATAATCACTACGCAAACCGAAATAATAGTAGCCCTAAAACTTCTAAAAAAGAAGAAGAAAATCAGTGAGGTTACCAAAAGTGCTGCGAGAATAAAGACCCCTATCTCATCAATAATAACCTTGGAGTTCCAGGTTTTGATGTAAGGCATGCCAGATACGCGTACATCGAGTTGGGTATCTTCTTCAAAATTTTTCACCAAATTTTCAAGATCGCTAAGAATAAACTCATTTCGGGCTGAGGTGTTCAGAATTTCTTTATCCAAATAAATAATGGAGCGTAGCGTATTGCTTTCTTTGTTGTACAGTAAGTTTTCGTAAAAGGGGAGGGAGTCAAAAAGTCTATTTTTTAAAGCCTGTACCTCAGCTGCGGATGTGGGAGGTGTTTGCAAGAGGGGACGTAACACAAATTCTTGTTGGTCGTTGTCTTTAATAAGCTCTTGCAAATTATCTGTAGAAAGCACGGCGTATACCTCCGGATTGGCTTGAAATTGTTTGCTTAGACGGTTCCAGCGATTAAAATGTTCTGGTGTAAATAGCAGGCTATCCCGAACTGCTAATACTATGGCGTTATCTTCTTGTCCAAATAAGGAGACAAATTTTTGGTATTGTAAGGTTTCTGGATGGTCATTCGGTAGCACACTAGCTTCGGTATTGGAAAAGCGCATGTGTTTCCATTGTTGTCCCATGAAAATGGTAACTCCTGTAAGCAATAGTAGAATTAGGACGCGGTTTCGGAGCATAATCCGCGCAACACCTGACCAAAACCCTTCTAGAAATTCTTTTAGCATAACCTCACTGAGTAAAATAGGTGCCTATCGTATAATTTGAAAGGCCCGATCCTGGGAAAGCGTATGAAATTTTTGAGAGTCAGCAATTGTTTCATAGTTTGGAGCGCACAACGCCCTTTTATCTGTTCTGCCAAGGTTTTCTATTTTAAAGGCATCAATACTGAGATAGTGTAAGGATAGTGGGCAATCGTACTTTCTTTAAAGCTAATAGTTGACCAACTTAAACTTTCATAATTTCTACTTCTTTAACCTCAAGTACCTGCTCTACCTTTTTAATGAAGGAATCTGTTAACTCTTGAACGTCAATTTCGGCATTGGCCAAAAGGTCTTCTGAGATCTCTAGCTTTTTTAACTCCTTGTTGGCGTCTTGTCTGGCATTGCGAATACTTACCCTAGCTTCCTCTGCTTCCGCTTTAGCTTGCTTTACCAAATCCCTCCTACGCTCTTCGGTAAGAGGTGGTACATTGATAATCACACTTTCGCCATTGTTCATCGGATTAAACCCCAGGTTGGCCATCATAATGGCTTTTTCAATCTCTTGAATCATGGTTTTTTCCCATGGTTGTACCGAAATCGTACGGGCATCGGGCGTATTGATATTGGCTACTTGCGAAAGTGGCGTTTGAGAACCATAGTAATCAACTTTAATAGAAGCCAACATGGAGGGACTTGCTTTGCCAGCCCTAATTTTGACCAATGCTTTTTCCAAATGGCTCATGCTACCATCCATACTCTCTTTGGTCGTATCCAAAATAAAGCTTACCTCTTCGTTCATGGACATAGATTTAGTGTTATCGTGTCAATTTAATTAACTATGGTGCCAATGTTTTCGCCAGAAACAATTTTCATCAAATTACCTCTTGTATTCATGTCGAAAACGACAATGGGTAAGTGGTTTTCTTGACTGAGCGTAAAAGCTGTGGTGTCCATAACTTTCAATCCCTTACTCAGCACTTCTTGAAATGATAGCGAATCGAACTTTGTAGCGGTTTTATCTTTTTCTGGGTCGGCGGTATAAATACCATCGACTCGCGTGCCTTTTAAAATAACATCGGCTTTGATTTCAATAGCGCGTAGCACAGCCGCAGAATCTGTAGTAAAGTAAGGGTTTCCAGTACCGCCACCAAAAATGACTACGCGTCCTTTTTCCAAATGACGAATAGCGCGTCTTCGTATGAAAGGTTCAGCCACTTCATTGATCTTAATGGCAGACTGTACTCGAGTTTCGACCCCAGCACTTTCAAGACCACTCTGTAGGGCTAGCGCATTAATAACGGTGGCCAACATACCCATATGGTCTCCTTGTACCCGGTCCATGCCTTGTCCCACGCCCTTTAACCCTCTAAAAATATTTCCACCTCCAATGACTATAGCTACTTGAACTCCTTTGTCAATTACGGCTTTAATATCTTCTGCGTATTCTTGAATTCTAATCGGGTCTATGCCGTATTGTTGCGTGCCCATCAGTGCCTCTCCACTAAGTTTTAATAGAATTCTACGGTATTGCATCAGCATATTTTAAAATCGCCACAAAAATAATGAAATGAGCATAAACTTTTTTCAGCAAGTACTACCATATATTTAAATCGAGTAGCAAGCCAGAAAATCTTTACGAGAGACCTTTGCGGCATGGGTAAAAAAGTGATATGCAATCCAAACTATAGAAAATTTCGTCCTTCTCAAAAATTTTAAGTCCTCACAACCATGAGGTTGCTCCGGGTTAAAATTTCATTAGGCGTCTAACTTTCCTCATACTTTGAATTTTGCAAAGGTCTCTAAGCGTCTTTTTGCAAAGCGCTCTAAAAATTGAGTAGACTCAGGTTATTGGCGGTTTTGCAATCAAAAAGCCCCGGAAATAATTCCAGGGCTTGTCTTGAATTCTATATTGTGGTTTACCTAGCTTAACCCAGTGCCACTCTAGAAAATGCAGTTACCTCTAAGTCGTTATTCACAGATTTGACGTATTGAGATACACTTTGTTTGCTATCTTTAATAAAAGCTTGGTTAACCAAGGTGTTGTCCTTAAAGAAACGCTTTAATTTACCTTTAGCAATGTTGTCTAACATGGCTTCTGGTTTTCCTTCTTGGCGTAATTGATCTTTAGCAATCTCAATTTCCTTATCAATTACCGATTGGTCCACAGCGTCTTCATTAAGCGCAACAGGATTCATAGCAGCGGCCTGCATGGCTACATCTTTGGCCGCAGTCGCTGCACCATCTACATTGGAAGACAAACCAACTAGAGTAGCAATTTTGTTACCCGCGTGAATATAAGAACCTACAAAAGGCGCATTCAACTTTTCAAAACTACCGATTTCGATTTTCTCACCGATAACACCAGTTTGCTCGGTAAGCTTATCAGCTACACTCATTCCATTATATTGCGCATCTAAAAAATCCCCTTTAGACTCATAGGCCAAAGCTAAATCGGCCAACTCATTAGCTAGAGAAACAAAAGTCTCGTTCTTAGCAACGAAATCCGTTTCGCAATTTAAGGAGATAATCACACCACTATTCTGTGCATCGTTGACCTTAGCGATAGCAGCACCTTCTGAAGAATCGCGATCTGCTCTTTTGGCCGCTACTTTTTGTCCTTTCTTTCGCAAAATTTCAATGGCCTTTTCAAAATCGCCTTCGGCTTCTACGAGTGCCTTTTTGCAATCCATCATGCCGGCCCCGGTCATTTTTCGCAATTTATTTACATCTGCAGCAGTAATCTTTGCCATTTCAATGTTATTTTAAAAGTTATATAAAATAAAACACCAAGTGTTTGGTTTAGCGCAATACTAAATTATTCTTCAGATTCCTCTACGCCACCTTTAGCGTTATCTTGCCATGTTTTCAAAGCATCCCATTCTCCATCAGCAGCCATTTTGGCTTGTTTACTCCAAGAGGTTGGATCTAGATGAGCCAATCGCGGACTAGCAGCTGTAAGAATACTTTTCATATTATCCACTTCAGCTTTGGCAATAGCCTCAAAAGTCGCTAGGCCTGCTGCTACTAAAGCTTCAGCAGCCTTTGGTCCAACACCTTCAATTTTGGTAAGGTCATCTGTCGCTACCGCTTTTGGAGCCTCGGCTGGAGTTTCTACAGCAGCCTTTTCTTCTGGTGCTGAAGGGGTTGTTTCAGCAGGTGCAGCTGTAGGGGTACCCTCTTTTTCGCTTTGTCGATCTGCTTTGCGCTCAGCGAGGCCATCAGCTACTGCTTGGGTAACTTCGCCCATAATAATTTCAATGGATTTACCAGCATCGTCATTAGAAGGAATCACAAAGTCTATTGGTCTAGGGTCAGAGTTGGTATCTACCATGGCAAAAATGGGGATATTCAATTTTTGCGCTTCTTTTACCGCAATGTGTTCCCGCATGGTATCTACAATAAAAATAGCACCTGGTAAACGGGTCATTTCAGCAATAGATCCCAAGTTTTTCTCAAGTTTACCACGCAAACGATCTACCTGTAAACGCTCTTTCTTGGATAGTGTATTGAAAGTACCATCTTTTTTCATGCGATCGATAGCGGTCATTTTCTTTACTGCTTTGCGAATGGTTACAAAATTCGTAAGCATACCACCTGGCCATCGCTCCGTAATGTAAGGCATGTTGACTTTAGAGACTTTGTCAGCTACAATATCTTTGGCTTGTTTTTTAGTAGCTACAAAAAGAATTTTTCTGCCAGAAGAGGCAATTTTTTTAAGGGCCTCTTTGGCTTCTTCAAGCTTAGCCGATGTTTTGTAAAGATTAATTACATGAATTCCATTGCGCTCCATATAAATGTAAGGCGCCATGTTAGGATTCCATTTGCGGGTAAGGTGCCCAAAATGCACCCCTGCTTCTAATAAGGTTTTAACTTCTACGTTTGCCATTTTTGTTACTTAGTTTACGTTCCGTTGAGATAGCAATGCCAAGGTGGTCTTTGTAATCTACAAATCGCCCTTAACATTTAGATGCTAAACTAATTTCCAAAAAGCTGGTGGTCCTTTTGGAACAACGACAACTTCTGATTATTTCGGGCCTATGGCCCTTTCAATGAACTCGTGTTGAGCAAATGCCCAACGGTTTAAAAATGCACTGAAATAGCGCAATATTATCTTTTGGAGAACTGGAACTTTTTTCGGGCTTTCTTTTGACCGAATTTCTTACGCTCCACCATTCTTGGATCACGAGTAAGTAATCCTTCTGGTTTCAAAACAGTGCGATTCTCTTCATTTATCTCGCACATAGCGCGGGAAAGTGCTAATCTCACTGCTTCTGCCTGCCCAGTTATGCCTCCACCGTATACATTAACTTTTACGTCGTACATGTCTTCGGTGTTGGTTAAGGCGAAAGGTTGCTTAACTTTATACTGTAGTGGAGAAGTGGTAAAGTACTCCTCTAATTTTTTCTTATTCACTGTTATAGTACCACTACCTTCAGAAAGGTAAATTCGGGCAACAGCCGTTTTTCGTCTTCCTATTTTATGAACTACTTCCATTATTTGTAGTCGTTAAGATTGATCACTTTTGGTGTTTGGGCTTCATGTGGATGTTCAGTTCCCGTATAAACCTTCAGATTTCTGAATAGTTCTGCACCCAATTTGTTTTTTGGTAACATTCCTTTCACCGCTTTTTCAACCAGTCTTTCAGGATGTTTTTCCAATACTTCAATAGCTGTAGTAGAACGTTGACCTCCTGGATAACCAGTATATCTCTGGTAAGTTTTGTCGTTCCATTTATTGCCCGTCAACTGTACCTTTTCGGCATTAATCACAATTACATTATCACCACAATCAACATGAGGTGTAAAATTGGGCTTGTGTTTACCTCTTAGAAATTTGGCTATTTTGGAGGATAATCTTCCTAAGGTCTGACCTTCTGCGTCGACCAATAACCATTCCTTGGTTGCCGTGGCTCGGTTGGCCGATATTGTTTTGTAACTTAATGTATCCATGCCTCGAAAGGTGTTAACTATCGTTATCGATTTCGTTTAACGGGCTGCAAATGTACAACTAATACATGGAAATGCAAGTGCATTACTTTCTTTATTTTGGTGCTTTTTAGAAGTAGGAGAAATCTAAAGGTGTTTTAATGGTAGAAATGTTAAAAAACAACAAATCCGTACTTGAACTGTAACGATTGACGCTTTTTTGAATCTTTAAAGCGCATCAAACAAAATCGAACAGTCTTGTTTAAACCCATCTTAATAGGCTGCCTGCTATTCTCAGTACTTTCGGCTACGGGACAAGAGGTAGCTCTGGTAGATACCATATTACCATCATCCAATACTTCAAAAGGTATTGCTAAGAAAATTTATGTAACTGAGGCTATTATAGATCAACCCTCCCCAGTAATTGATGGTCTTCTAGATGATTCCATCTGGAGCACGGTGGAATGGGGTGGAGATTATATTGAAAATCGACCTGACGAAAACACCCCTCCCAGTTATCAAACGCGTTTTAAAATTCTTTACGATAGCAAGTATCTTTATATAGGGGTGCAATGTTTTGACGAGGATCCGGAGGCAATCGTAAAACGCATGTCTCGAAGAGATGGTTTTGACGGGGATTGGGTGGAGTTTAATATTGATAGTTACCATGACAAGCGCACCGCATTCTCTTTTACAGTAACCGCTGCTGGGGTAAAAGGGGATGAGCTCGTTTCTCAAAATGGGAATAATTGGGATGATAGTTGGAACCCTATCTGGTATACCCGTACTCATGTGGATGACGAAGGGTGGACAGCGGAGTTCAAAATACCCTTTAGTCAGATCAAATTTGGAAAGGAAACAGATCAGGTTTGGGGATTGCAGTCTACCCGACGTTTTTTTAGGGAAGAAGAACGATCGCTATGGCAACGGGTTCCTGTAGATGCCCCTGGTTGGGTGAGTGAATTTGGCGAACTACATGGCCTTAAAAATATTGAGTCTCAACGGCAATTAGAGGTGCAACCTTATGTGGTCGCTAGCGGAGAGACGTATGAGCCAGAAGAAGGGAATCCTTTTAGAACTGGAGATGATACTGATTTAAATGTTGGTTTAGACGCTAAGGTGGGCATTACTAATGACCTTACCTTGGACCTGACCGTAAATCCTGATTTTGGACAGGTAGAGGCCGACCCTTCAGCCATAGCGCTAGATGGGTTTCAAATCTTTTTTAGGGAACAAAGACCTTTTTTTGTAGAAAACAATAATATTTTCAATTTTAATCTTTCTCAATCAGAGGCAGGCAACACTTTTGGGGCCGATAATGTCTTTTATAGTAGGCGTATTGGTCGTAGCCCTCAAGGATCCCCCGACACTGATGATGGCGCTTTTGTAGATCAACCTGAGAATACCCAAATCATTGGTGCTGCTAAGTTTAGTGGAAAAACTAAAGATGGATGGGCCATT
The DNA here is from genome assembly GCA_039414375.1 of Bacteroidota bacterium. Classification (GTDB taxonomy): domain Bacteria; phylum Bacteroidota; class Bacteroidia; order Flavobacteriales; family Flavobacteriaceae; genus Croceivirga. Next base: position 12,762 of record JBCDGY010000036.1, read on the forward strand.
GGTGCTTTGGAAAGTGTAACGGCGCGAAAATATGCTACCATAGCTGAAGGGGATGATCGCCGGCGGGAAGTTGTGGAACCACTAACCAATTATTTTGTGGGCAGGCTTCAAAAAGACTTTAATGATCGTAACTCTTACATTGGAGGAATCTTTACGGCTGTCAATAGAGATGCGCTTGTGGACAATGTTAGTTTTTTGCACCGGCAGGCTTATACTGGCGGGTTTGATTTTATGCATCAATGGAACAATCGCATCTGGTTTGTTAGAGGCAATCTTAATTGGAGTCATGTGCGCGGCAGTACCGAAGCCATTCAAAATACGCAGGAGTCTATCACCCATTTGTTTCAAAGGGTAGATGCTGACCATGTCACTGTTGATACCGAAAAAACTACGCTCACAGGAACTGGTGGAAACCTACAATTTGGTAAAAGTGGTGATGGCCATTTTGTATTTGAAACAGGAACCACATGGCGTTCGCCCGAACTGGAAATGAACGATATTGGATTTCAACTGCGCTCCGATGATATCCGCCACTATGCCTGGGCGGGGTATCGAACTCTTAAACCAGATAGTACCTTTAGGCGTGTGGGCATCAATTACAATCATTGGAGTGCGTGGGATTTTGGAGGTAATCACAACGAGCTACGCTTTAATACTAATAGTTGGCAAAACTGGGCGAACAATTGGTTTTCGAATTTGGGATTTACTTATACGCCGATTCAATATTCCAATTTTGCGCTTAGAGGCGGCCCTCGCCTACGTCGTTCCCCCGAACTTAGTTTTTGGAACCGTGTAAGTACAGATAATCGCAAGAAAGTACAATTCCGTTTTTCCCAAAATGGCAGAAAGGCTGTTGATAATTCTATACAGCGATATAACATAGAATTGGGGTTGAGATACCAACCCATAGACGCACTACAGATTTCCCTTTTTCCAGAATATCAAATCAATAACGATAAGCTACAGTACATTGATAATATTGATACCGATGCTGGGGTACGCTATTTAAATGGAGAAATTGAACAACGTACTTTAAGTATGTCGTTGCGTTTTAATTACAATATCAATCCCAATTTAACCATTCAATATTGGGGGCAACCCTTTATTTCGCGTGGTACCTACACGAACTTCAAACAGGTGACGGAAGCAACAGCAAGTAATTTTAATAACCGCTTTTTGACGTATAGCGGGGATCAAGTTGCACTTGTATCGGATAACTATGAAATTGATGAAGATCTAGATGGTATTACTGATTTTACCTTCGAAGATCCTGATTTTGCCTTTGTCCAATTTCGTTCTAATTTGGTGTTGCGATGGGAATACATTCCCGGTTCGGAGATCTTCTTAGTTTGGTCTCAAGATATTTCGCAATCCGGAGATCCAGGAGCAGGATTATTTACCAATTTAGAGGATAATATTTTCGGGCAAACTGCGCAGAATATCTTTTTACTAAAAGCTACTTATCGCTTTGTTTTCTAAAGGATCAATCTGCAAATATCAATAGGACTGCCCTGCCTAGAGCAGGAATTAAAAGCGTTCGGCATACATTAAAATGACTAATGCTTTGTGAACATCGCCTTCCTCCAAAATACACTGGGCCAACCAATGCAATTGGTCTTTATGCCGCTCCGGATTAGCTTTCATTTTATGGGCCATCATTTGTATTTCGTCATCTTTAGCAATGGCTTCTAGATCCGCGACCGTCGGTAGTTCAGCTAAGCTACCTAAATGCCCCAAATTGTTACCAGTAAGCACATTGCTTTCTCGAATTCCTAGTGGTAGAGCATCGACCCCAATACCAGGCTGCTTTTTGGGTTTTGCAACTTCAAATAGGGCAGCTGCGCTGGCACGTACGTAGTAATCTCCTCCCATCCTACCGACGAGATCCAGTTTGGTAGGGTCTAGTGCATCCGCAACTAGGTAATCTTCATCAATATGTACGCGCAGTACCTCGCACAATGCTAGATTGCCCGCCCCTGGCGTTTGCGCCAATGCTATAATTTGGTTAACGCGACATTCAAAAGCAACTGGCGCCTCACCAACGCGAGGCGGTGTTACCAATTCACTAGGCACCTCTGTTAACCCAGACTTGATGAATTCATTGATGCCTTTGGCATAAGCTGTGCTAGCTAATGACATCTGTGTAACTAGATCGTAATTGACCATGTTAATAACCACTTCAGGGACATCGAGTACATTTTGGTGCGTATGTTTTAAGCTATTGTCGCGACCACTTCTTGTAGGAGAAAAAGCCAATACAGGTGGATTGCTGCTAAATACATTGAAGTAACTAAAAGGACTTAAGTTGACATTACCATCGGCGGCTACCGTACTGGCAAAACATATGGGTCGTGGGGCAACTGTAGATAGTAAAAGACTGTGTAAATCCTTTGGTGAAAGTGTATTGGGATCGAAAGTCTTTGTTTTTGTTGTTTTCATATCAAATAATTAGCACTTCTGCCCTTCGGTTTTAACGCGCTCTGGCTTTACTAAAAA
>JBCDGY010000037.1:0-15061 GCA_039414375.1 Bacteroidota bacterium
ATTGACCAATAATAAAAAGGTAACGCCCTCGCTCTTCATTTTTCCTGGTATAGGCCTGTGCCAATTTGAGTTTTTGAATAGCGGTATCTGGTGCCTTCAGCAATAAGTAGCAAGAAGCCATCACCGCATAGGTGTCGGCGTATTCTTGCTTTTCAAGCTTTTCAAACTTGAGCAATCGCTTCAAATTTTTTAAGGCCAACTCGGGGTTATCAAGCCGCATATTGGTTTTTTCCCTCCATATCGTGGCCTCATTGAGTTTGTCGCTTTCTTCGTATTTTTTAAGGATATAATTAAAGGACTCTATAGCTGGAATGTAGCGTTGGTCGAAATAGCGTGCTTTGCCTAGAAGTAGAAAAGCCTCGTCGATCTGCGGGTTTCTTTCCACATCTTTTATATCCATACTATGTTTTTGGATAGCCTTTGTAGCCTTTTCCTCAGCACGGATAAAATTTGGATTGTTGTCTTCGGAATCCAACTTCACAACATCGGTAACCTCAAGACGTTCTACAGGTAGCACCTCCCAAAAATCGTCTTGATAGGAGGCCTTGAGTTCTTCTCGACCTTGATCAAATGCAATGTTGCCGTTGTAGAGTACGTTGTATTTGGTATTTAGGGCATGCCAGTTGCGATTGATAAACTTGTCCTTTTTTACCGAACAACTCAAACAAAGGATAGTGAGGGGTATAACAATCCCCAATATGCGTAGTAGAGTTCCCAATTTCAAAATCTTTCCTAGGATCAATAACTTAAAAAAATGCTTATTATTATAGGGGCAATCGATAAAATACCGCTATTCCAATTCCGCAGTGCCGGCAAAAAAACCTTCCAGTTCTTTTAAGGTTTTAGAGGAAGTCTGTATATCTTTTATGACTTCGCCCTTGTTTAAGAGTATAATACGCTCACAAACCTCCGTAACATGTTGCAAATCATGGCTTGAAATTAGTACAGTCACCTTTTCTTTGGTAGCCAGTTCCTTGATAATCAATTTTAAACGTATTTGGGTTGTTGGATCTAGATTAGCAAAAGGCTCATCCAGAATAACCACCTCCGGATTACCAATAAAGCTAGCAACAATACCTACCTTTTTTTGGTTCCCCTTAGACAGATCTCGAAGGTACTTTTTTTGATCTATAATTTCTCCGTTGAAAAACTCCATAAAATCTGACAATAGCTCGTCAATATCTGCCTTATTGCAACCCCGAAGTTCTCCTACAAAATAAAAATACTCTTCGGGAGTAAAATAACTGATCAAAAATGATTCATCAATAAATGCACTAGTGTAAGGTTTCCATGCTTCGTCGGTATTCACTTGAACTCCATTGTTTATAATATGCCCCGTTGTCGGTGGGATTAGATCCAATAACAAGCTAAATAAAGTGGTTTTCCCTGCTCCGTTGTTACCCACTAAGCCTAAATTTTGACCTTTTGGGATTTCTAGTTGAGGAATGTTAAGCACTTTAGTTGTGCCATATGTTTTGGAAAGATTTTCAATGGATATCATAACATCTGTTTAGTTGAAATCTGTAGGTTTGAAATTAGGAGTTTGATATAGTAATTCATAAAAAAATCACGCATTCTGTTGTTTGAAGCCCGCTACCATTACATATTTTTTCTTTTTATACTGTCTGGTTATACCGATAAGTATTTTATTTTTCATTAGATAACCGAATACTCCTAAAGCACTAATTATTAGTATCGTGATATTAAAATATACCAACCAGTTTAACAATAAGAAGAGTGCGATTGGTAACCCTAATATGGGTATCATAAGCAAAAACTGTACAGCACTTGCACCTTGAGAATTCATGAAAACGCCTTGGTCCAATTCAATTCTCTTTTTATTGAAGGAACCGAAGTACAAAATGAGCGGTACATTAATACCAAAATTATAAATAGCGCAGGCCGTGTTAATCGCAAGCACTTTCCATCCAAAATAAACGTAGGGAATGGTCAGCAAAAACATAACAACTACAGAAACACTAATCAAAAGTGCTTTGGCTTCTAAGTATTTCCGCAGCAGGATGTTTTGTGACATTAACATACTATAATATGCACTATCCCATGCAGGAATGAACTGACCAAAGTTTGCAAGAAAAAAACCGGTCATAAAAACACCCATGAACACTTGCATACCCAGCACATCTCTGTAAGCAGGGTTGTTGTATAGGATAAGACCATAGAAAACAATCATTAATGACACCCAGACTTGCGTCTTGGTCCGCTTGTTACGCCAAATCAATTTAAGGTCAAGTTTTAGAAAAGAAGCCATAGCCCCAAATCGCTTGGTCCAAACCATATCGCTGGTCTTCGCTTTTGATGCAACGGATTTTAAAGCATCATCTAAATAGCGTTTTCCGCTTAATACCCTATAGTTAAAAATGTATAGAAAAACGAGTAAAAGTATTGGAATAAGAATAGCTATTGGGTAAGCATAGAAGGCATGAAAAATAGGGCCAAAAACCTGAGTAACTTCAATAAGTGATAAATAGTCCAGTCCCCAAAGGACAATTAAAGCACCTACAATTAAACTAAAAGCCAAGCTGCTCTTATTAATGATAAAAACCAAGTAGTTTATGCAAAGCGTTAATATGAAGATGGCTAAGCACCACAAAAGAGTGTTCAGTAGCGGGTAACCCTTCGCAAGTAAAACGGTTGCAAAAGGCGTAAAAATGGAAAGCGCCAAAAGATTAAAGCCCGAAAACACCGATTTTACCAAGATGTAGTTGATGATGTTTGACTTCGGAATGTTATTGATAAGCAAGGGCTTGATATCTATCACGGGAAGTTTCTGCAAAAAATACCGCAATAAGAGCTCAAAAAACACCCAATACCCTAAGAACTGACTCAAAACCCATAGTGGACTCTGATTTGGAACAGTCCTTCTCAGAATAGGGTAAAGATAGCTACCCAATAGTACCATATTTCCCAACAGATATACGGTCATAAGGGCAAGAAAAACCTTAATCACTAAGCTCTTATCAAAAGCAGCTGATCTGGAAAAAGCTGTCCATTGCAGCTTCACAAGTCTTTTAAACATCCATAAATGAATTTATAGAAGTAGTCTGTAATATAAAGGAATTGTTACATCAATCATTTCTATTCGATAGCACTTGTCCTAAATTTGGGTTTACCTAGTTTTACCAAAAATTTGATACATGCCTGATTTTTATTCCTTAAAGGTGGCCGGTTTAGAATCATTGACACCCAATTCGGTTGCTATTTCTTTTGAAATACCGGACAATTTAAAAACTACGTTCACCTATAAAGCAGGTCAGTATATTACCTTAAAAAAAGCACTTGATGGTGAAGAAGTCCGAAGGGCATATTCCATTTCCTCTGCACCCTCTTCGGGCGGGCTTACCGTTGGTATTAAAAAAGTGCCAAATGGTACATTTTCTACTTATGCCAACGGAGCTCTTCAAGTAGGAGACTATTTAGAGGTAATGCCGCCCGAAGGTCGCTTTACATTCGACGCTGAGCACGAAGTACAGACTATTGCCGCTTTTGCCGCAGGAAGCGGAATTACCCCTATAGTTAGCATTGCAAAAACTGTTCTTAAAAGTAATAATACCAATCGTTTTGTTCTCATTTATGGAAATCGTACTCCTGAAGAAACGATGTATCGTAGCACCTTACTGAATCTTCAAAAAGAATATTTCGATCGGTTTTTTATTGTGTGGTCTTACAGTCAAAGCAATGAAGCCAATTGTTTATTTGGAAGAATAGATAATGCTACCGTTAATTTGGTGCTTAAAAATAGGTTTAAAAACTTTGACTTTGATGCCTTTTACCTTTGTGGTCCAGAACAGATGATTGATACTGTTTCAAACGCTTTAAAAAAGAATGGTATTGCTGCAGATCGCATCTCCTTTGAACTATTTACCGCTTCAGCAAAAGAAAACGACACCATCCCTATGCTCGATGGGCAAACTGCGCTAAAGGTCGTATTAGATGATGAGGAGCACCATATTCAAATAGATCAGAAAGCATTTGTATTAGATGGCGTTTTAAAAAATGATATCGATGCGCCTTATTCCTGTCAAGGAGGGGTTTGCAGTTCTTGTATTGCCCGCGTTACTGAAGGAAAGGCAGAAATGGTCAAAAACCAGATATTAACCGATAGTGAAGTTGAAGAGGGGCTTATATTAACCTGTCAGGCGCAACCACTAACCCCAGTGCTACATATTGATTATGATGACGTGTAGCGGAATATGATCTGTAATCTTACCTTATGATAAATAGGCCGCTATAGCTTTATGGCCATGTTCATAGCCAATTTCAAAAGCTGCTTCTATATTCTTTTTGTCAAAAACCCCAATTTGCTCTAAATCGTTTGGTTCTATAGCCATGTCGCATTTCTTAAGTTTATCTTTACTAGAGGCATAAATTGCCAAACCTGTTACTCTAGCACCAAGTTGCCATGCATTACTCAAGTCTTTCTTTCGCAACACTCCTGCAACGGAAACATTACTACCAATAATAACATCACAAGAGCCATCAAGGTATTCTTTAGGAAAATTGTTCATTACTCCCCCATCAGCAAAATAAGAGCCTTGAATTTCTACGGGACTAAAAACTGGTGTTAAAGCAGCAGATGCGAGTAACGGATAAATCAATGGTCCAGATTGGAAAACGACTTCTTTACCTAATAACAAGTCAGTAGCAACTACATAAAGTTTGTATTGCAAAGACTCAAAAGTGTTCTGTGGAAAGTATGCTTTAAAAAACTTGAAATACCTTTCGGTATCTATAAAGCCTGGCTTGTTGAAAGTGAAGTAGTTGTATTGGAAAAGTGGTGTATCCTTAAAAAACTGTAACATATCTTCAACAGTATTTCCATTGGCATAAAGTGCACCAACTAAAGCCCCTACACTTGTACCTGAAACCGCACCAGCTTTAAGCCCATGCTCTTGCATAGCCTTTATAAATCCAATATGTGCCATACCACGTATGCCGCCACCGGACAGCACTAACCCAATGCTTTTGCCTTGTAAATTGCCCACCGAACCGCCTTTTTTTCAAAATTATAGTCTTTAACAGCTTTATATTGTAATTAAATGTCAAATTTTGAGACTAAAGGCATTCATAATTTATCGTAAGTTTACTTGACGCCTGAATGGAGCCTTTCAATAGAAAAAATACCGTTGTTCTTATTTTTGCACTTTCTTCGCGAGAGCAAATAAAACACAAATGCATTCCCAGAGGTAAACTGCTGTTCGACAAGCTGAACAACCATACCTTGGCAACTGTGAAAAAATCGGGGTTGCCTTATCAAATATGCTCAGAACATCATCAGTTAGGGGACACTTTCGGAAAACGTTTGTCAACTGCTATTCAGCTGCTATTTGATGAAGGCTATAAAAATGTTATAGCCATCGGAAATGATTGTCCACAGCTAACTGTGGCCCATCTGTCCTATACGCATGAACAACTCAGTATCGGTAATTCGGTTTTGGGTCCTACAAGTGATAAAGGCTTCTATTTGGTAGGCATTCAAAAACGTTATTTTCTTCGGGCACACTTTGAAGCCTTACCGTGGTGCGGGGATACTTTATTATATCATACCCTTGGCTATTTTAAAACATTATGTGCCAAGGCGATTTGCTTAGAAGAGCTCAACGACATTGACCATGTTTGGGATATAAAAAGTGTTTTGCAATCTCCTGAAACGTTTACCTCAACTTTAAAAAATATACTGGTTCTTATTTTAGAACAGGTTTCTAGAAATTTCTTCCAGCCCGTAGCGAACGATTTCTTTAGCTTTCTCGAAATTCCGTTTAACAAAGGGTCTCCGAATAGTCCTATTTATTCTTGAGCACATCTTTTTATTCAAATTTTAATTAGCCTCCTATGGGGCTTAACAATATTATTATGGCAAATTCATATTACGATCCTGCTGATCTCAGAAAATTCGGCAAGATTACAGAGTGGAGCGAAGAACTGGGTAACAAGTTCTTTGATTATTACGGAAAGGTATTCGAAGAAGGAGCGCTTAGCGCAAGGGAAAAATCTTTGATTGCTCTGGCCGTTGCCCATGTCGTTAAATGTCCTTACTGCATTGATGCTTACACCAAAGATGGTTTACAACGTGGTATTACCAAAGAGGAAATGATGGAGGCCGTACATGCCGGAGCTGCTATTGAAAGTGGAGCCACCTTAGTACACGGTGTTCAAATGATGAATAAATATAACAAATTATCCATGTGATTATGCAGGAACACGCTGTATCTACAAAAAAGAAGTCTCTGAAAGCCCGAGATAACGAACTGGCATCGGTTAATAAACAGCTTGACATTTTAAATGGAGGAATTTTTGCTGAGGGTGAACTTCCTTTTTTTAAAGATAAAATTGCCGAAATAGGGGAATTTCCTTTGCGGCCACGCCAACTAGAAATCCTTCAAATTAATGTGGGCTACATGTGCAATCAGGTTTGTGAACATTGCCATGTTGACGCAGGACCCGACCGAAAGGAAATCATGACCCGTGAAACCATGGAACAATGCCTAGCAGTTATTCGCAATACGGGAGCGCATACTTTAGATCTAACTGGGGGAGCTCCTGAAATGAATCCAAACTTTAGATGGTTTGTTGAAGAGGCAGCTAAAGCCGGTATTCAAGACTTTATTGTACGCTCTAACCTTACCATTATTAGGGCCAACAAAAAATACTACGATTTGCCTGAATTTTTTAAAAAACACAATGTTCATGTGGTTTCTTCTATGCCCCATTATACGCGCGGCAAAACGGATAAACAACGTGGAGATGGTGTTTTTGACAAATCCATTAAAGCCCTTCAAGAGCTGAATGCTGTGGGTTATGGTATGCCAAATAGTAAACTTCGATTAGACTTGGTTTACAATCCATCAGGGGCTTATTTACCAGGAGATCAAGCTGCCTTAGAACGAGATTTTAAAAAGGCTTTGGATGAAGATTTTGGCATTCAATTCCATCAACTTTTTGCTATTACTAACCTCCCCATTTCACGTTTTCTAGATTACCTTATTGCCTCAGAAAACTATGAAGAATATATGTACAGCTTGGTCGAGGCTTATAATCCATCAGCTGTGGCCAACGTAATGTGTACCAACACCATTTCGGTAAGCTGGGATGGTTGGCTTTACGATTGTGATTTTAATCAAATGCTAGGCCTTAAAGTGGCCAGCAAAATACAACATATCAGTGCCTATAATGAAGACATCTTAAACAATAGAAAAATCGTGATTTCCCAACATTGTTACGGATGTACCGCAGGAGCAGGAAGTAGTTGTCAAGGAACAGTAACCTAACAGGGGGTTCGATAAATTTTAGCCTGAGCAATACCATTAAAAACAAAGAATTTATGAGTTACTTAGAAGCCACAAATAGTTTATACAAACAAGCCGCACTTACCCCAGATGTTGGGCTTTGCTGCACCACCAATCCCATATGGGAGCTACCGGGACTAAAAATTCCAAAGATCATGCAAGAGATGAACTACGGTTGTGGTAGCACAGTGCATGCCCGAGATCTTTCTAACCAGCCAAAGATGCTTTATGTAGGTGTTGGTGGTGGCATGGAATTACTTCAATTTGCATATTTCAATCGTCAGAAAGGGGGTGTCATTGGTGTAGATGTAGTTGACGAAATGTTAGAAGCCAGTCGCCAAAACTTTAAGATTGCAGAAAAAGAAAATGATTGGTTTCAATCAGATTTTATTTCCCTTAAGAAAGGGGATGCCCTAAACCTTCCCGTAGCTGACGACACCATAGATGTGGCGGCCCAAAATTGCCTTTTTAACATCTTTAAAGAGGACGACTTAAAACGTGCTATAGAAGAGATGTATCGCGTACTCAAACCTCATGGAAAGTTGGTGATGAGCGATCCTGTTTGCGAACAACCCATGAATGAAACGCTTCGAAATGATGATCGTCTAAGGGCTTTGTGTTTAAGTGGTAGCTTACCCATTGCCCAGTATGTTAAAGCACTTACTGATGTTGGTTTTGGTACGATTGAGATAAGGGCAAGAAAGCCGTATCGTATTTTAGATCCTAAACATTATCCAACGGAAGAATTGATTTACATCGAATCGATTGAAGTAGCTGCCATTAAAGACCCAATGCCTGATGACGGCCCTTGTGTTTTCACAGGAAAAGCGGCGATATATTATGGAGCTGATGACTTTTTCGACGATCATAAAGGACACGTGCTTTTAAAGAATCAGCCACTAGCCGTTTGTGATAAAACTGCAGCTGCACTAACCGCTTTAAAACGAGATGATATTTTTGTAAGTAAATCTACCTTTCATTACGATGGAGGTGGTTGCTGCTAGGAAAATCGTGGTAAATATGCTAGACTACTAGAAGTCAGACCTAGGAAATCACTTCTAAAAGTCGTTCAACAACCGTTTTTGGGTCTATAGTATTAATGGCTTCTTCATAGCCTTTAGGATATGTGTTGCCATACACTGAAGTGGGAATTAAAGGGAAGGACGCCCTGTTAGCAACTAGTGCATTATCCTTATGTTGCGCATATGGGGCAAAACCGGCATAAGGATGAGTAACGCCCCAAAGTGTTACCACTGGTATACCATAATTAGCCGCTAAATGAGCATTACCACTATCCATAGCTAACATGACTTGAAGGTTTGAAATTAGTGCCAGTTCTTCTTCAAAAGACAAAACGCCTGCTACAGAATACACACGGCTCCCCGATCGATCACTTAGTTGTTGCAGTTGCTTTACTTCGTTTGACCCACCGCCAAAGAGATAAATATAACCTTGCGTTTGCGATAATAGCAATTGTATTACCTCTTCCATGAGCTTTAAACGATACATTTTACCTTCGTGTGCTGCAAAAGGGGCGATCCCTATTTTTTGCTGCTGCTGTTGTCCTGACATTAGGTTTCTTAAGGATTTCGTCAAAGGTGGTTTAGGCAAAAAATACTGCTTTTCTGTTTCCATTGAAAAACCCAACTGCCCAAAAACAGTTTCGTAGCGGGCTACCGTAGTTTTTAGTGGCTTGAAATGTTTGTTTCTCTTTCTGGTTAATCGCTTCTTTTCATGTCTCCCCTTATTCATACGGACTACACGCAGCCCTGATAGCTGAAACCCCAGGCCCAGTAGTTTACTACGTAAAACATTGTGTAAATCGGCAACTTCTGTAAAGCTCATTTGCTGCAAGGCCCTGAATAAAAGCCATAGTCCATTTAAACCTTTGTATTGACCCTTGACATCAGCGGCGAAAACCTCGACACGATCCAAACCATTAAAAATTGCCGCAAATTGAGGCCTTGTAAGGACCGTTACTTGAACTGAGGGGTTGTTTTTTATAAGGGCTTGTAATGCAGGGACCACCATGGCTACATCACCCATAGCGGAAAGCCGTATAATCAGCAGATACCGCTTTTTTGATGACAAGTTTAAATCAATATTATTTTTGTGTGTTTTAGGGCTCATCAGTACTCCTTTCTACCGCGAAAGGTAGCGTAGCTACTAACTTTTTCTTAATACGGGATTAAGTTCCTCATCATTATACATCTTCATCTGTTTGTATACCTTCATATACTTTTTCCCTGTTTCAATGTCCAATAACAATTCATCAATAGCCGTTGCTAAGTCGATACGCTGTGCCTTTAAAACCTCCAATTTTTCCTGACATTTAGTAATATGAGATTCCGAAGCATCTTTGCGATTCACTTCCTCTTGCATATGATATATTTTAAGTGCCAGAATGGAGAGGCGATCAATCGCCCATGCGGGGCTTTCCGTATTGATTCCTGCCTTTTCTTGGACCTTTACCGATTGGTATTTTTTTAAAAAATAACTGTCGATGTATTCCACTAAGTCGGTTCTTTCTTGATTGCTTTTATCAATTCTTCGTTTTAGTGCTAAGGCCGCTTCGGGTGCTATTTGTGGGTCTCGAATCAGGTCTTCTAGATGCCATTGAACAGTGTCAATCCAATTTTTTAGGAATAGTAAATGAGCCACGTCATCCTTGGGGTAGGGATTTACCAAAAGTTGATCTACATCGTCTTTAACATGGTAATTTTCAACGCTTTCTTCAAAAATTGATAGGGCCTTCTTGCTAAACATAGGTTGCTTTTTTGCAAAGATACATTATTGCATACGTCCCAGTACGAAGCCTAAAATAGAGATCAACAGACTTCCAACGATGAATGCTTCTTTCCAACGGTACTTTTTAAGCGTTTGTATATAGTTGGTTAGAAAAATTGCCGTTGGAAAAAATGTGAACATAAGAATGTTCTGTCCTCGTTCTCCGCAAAGGGGTACCAAGGCCCAACCAACTAATAAATACACCAGGATAAGTCTTAAAGATAGTACTCTTCCATGCTTTCTAAAACCCAATTTCCCAAAAACGAGGAGCACCAAAACGGCCGATAAAGCTAGGTAAGTCAATACAAAAAGATCTATTTCTGGCCATGCCTTGGGTACTTCAAAATAATACAACTCCATCATCGTTTTATTTTGATCGAACCATAAAATAAACGTTCCGTATAGCACCAATACACAAAAACAAGAGGCCAATGGTAGCAACCATATTCTAAATCGCCTGCCGTGAAAAGTTGCAACGGTGATGTAGAGCGGTATTAAAAACAACAACGCCCAATTTAGGAATAGACTAGCAACGAAGATCCACAGTGCCGATTCGAAGACCTTTTCCTTCTCCAATCGTTCTGTCTTCATGGCCAATGCCCTATCTAAAGAAAGCAAAACAAAAAAGCAACAAAACACCAAAGTGTCGTCATTCTCAGCCTGAAAAAAAAGCAACATTAACAAAGAGAAAAAAAATAACCCATAGGAATTATTGGCTGTTAATTGGCGTGCTTTAACAGTATAGCTTAATAAGATCAGTACCATAACTAACGCCACTGCAACACCTATCCCCGACCATATTTGTTGTTGCGTAACCTCGAATTCATTTAGATAAAAAAAAGTGCCAAAGAAAACGAAAAGGTTCAACGAAAGAAGAACAGCGTAATTGATGGGTTTTGTTTTACTAAAAAATGCTGAGATCATAAGCTATGAACCTTACTGTATTTAAAGGCTTTTATTATTTTTGCAGTGTAAATATAAGTAGCATGAGTAAGTTATTTTATGGCATTGAAGACCTCTTCGTTAATGTACTTTTTATGCCTTATGACTTTTTAAGGTTTCTAGAAAGTTGGTGGGTTTCTAATGCCGTTAACTGGATTTTCGTTGTAATTGGTACAGCAGCCATGGTCTATTGGATGAAGCAACTTAAGATATTTAATGATAATGGTGAGGAAGATAAAAGCAGTACCTCTCACTCCTATCTATGAAGTGATTTAAACTTTTTCCGTTTGCTAAAAAATTGTTCTTTTTCGTCCATTTAAGGGCTTTTTTTCCTTCCGTAGCCCGGCTATGCAACCCAAAAAAGCCCTTAAATGGCCATAAAATTCCTAATTTTCGCTTAAACGCAAAAAGTTTAAATCACTTCTATAAATCGAAACCGATATCCTTTCTGTAATATTTTCCTTCAAAGTCTAAAACGCTGGCGTTGCGATATGACTTTTCAAGAGCTTCTTGCATGGTTTTGCCCAAAGATGTTAAGGTGATGACGCGGCCCCCGTTGGTAAATACGTTTTCAGCATCATTCTTGGTTCCCGCATGAAAAACTATCGATTCTTTAATATTTTCTAGACCATCAATAATTTTACCTTTCTCATAAGATTCAGGATAACCTCCTGACACGGTCATTACTGTAGTAGCGTAACGGTCATCAATCTCAAGATCTATTTCGTTAAGTCTGTTTTCAACTGTAGCTTTTAGAATATCTAAAAGGTCATTTTTAATTCGGGGGATAACCACTTCAGTTTCCGGATCTCCCATACGTACGTTATACTCGATAACTTTAGCCTCATTACCTACTTTAATAAGTCCGATAAAAATAAAACCAACATAAGGAATACCGTCTTTTTGCAATCCAATAATAGTAGGCTTGACAATTTTTTCTTCTATCTGCTTTAGGAAAGCATTATTAACAAAAGGGACAGGCGAAACAGCTCCCATACCACCCGTATTTAAGCCAGTATCCCCTGCTCCAATGCGCTTGTAGTCTTTCGCTAAAGGAAGTATTTTATAGTCCGAGCCATCCGTAAGTACAAAACAACTCAATTCTATTCCCGCTAAGAACTCCTCTATGACTACGGCTTCACTGGCCGCACCAAATTTGGCCTCGACCAACATATGGTGCAATTCCTTTTTTGCCGTCTCGAGGTCCTCTATAATTAGCACCCCTTTTCCAGCAGCTAGTCCATCTGCTTTGAGTACATAAGGGGGTTGCATTGTTTCTAAAAAGTCAAAACCTGCTGTAATGGTTTCGGCAGTGAAGGTTTGATGCGCGGCAGTAGGAATATGATGGCGTTTCATAAAAGCTTTGGCAAATTCTTTACTACCCTCCAAGGTTGCACCCAATTTTTGGGGTCCGATAACGGGTATATTCCGCAAAGTATCGTCCGCTAAAAAATAGTCGTGGATTCCGTTAACCAGCGGTACTTCTGGCCCCACGATTACCATATCTATGCCATAGTGGCTTACCGCGTCTGCAATCCCCTTAAAATCGGTCACCTCAATCTCCAAATTTTGAGCAACTTCCCGTGTTCCGGCATTCCCAGGGGCTACAAAAAGCTGATCGATCGCTTTGCTCTGTCTAATTTTCCAGGCTAGCGTATGCTCTCGCCCTCCAGAACCGATAATGAGTACCTTCATTTTTTCAATTTCGGCAAATGTACTGTTTTGAAATGAGCATACGTATTTTTAGTATAGCCTACCGCTATGATCTAAACAAGCTTGTGCCAATGATTGATCTTGAAACACAAGAGTAGTCTCATTTTCAAAAACCAAAAGAATTTAAAAACAGTCAAAGGGTATTTAAAATAACCTTATTTGCGGTTATGGGCAGCAAAATCGCGATGCTCGGTTTTCTTCAATTCTTCCTTAGTTAAGGTTTTAAAATAATCAAAGGTTCGTCGCATACCCTCTGCTCTACCAACCTGAGGCTCCCATCCCAAAATCTCCCTGGCTTTAGTGATGTCTGGTTGACGTTGCATAGGATCGTCTTTGGGTAGCGGTTTGTAGATTATTTTTTGATCTGTTCCGGTAAGCTTGATAATTTCTTCGGCGAATTGTTTAATGGTAATCTCGTTAGGATTTCCAATGTTCATAGGTAGGGTATAATCGCTCATTAACAATCGATAAATACCCTCAATTTCGTCATCGACAAAGCAAAAAGATCTGGTTTGAGATCCGTCTCCAAAAACCGTGAGATCTTCACCACGCAGGGCTTGCCCCATAAAGGCAGGAATTACCCGACCATCATTTAGTCGCATTCTAGGGCCATAGGTATTAAAAATACGGACGATCCGTGTATCTAAGCCGTGAAAACGATGATAGGCCATAGTTATGGACTCTTGGAACCGTTTTGCTTCGTCGTATACCCCTCGGGGCCCTATAGTATTCACATTACCGTAGTATTCTTCTGTTTGAGGATGTACCAAAGGGTCTCCATAAATTTCTGAAGTAGAAGCAATCATAAAACGTGCTTCTTTTTCTTTGGCCAAGCCGAGTAAGTTGTGCGTACCTAATGCCCCAACTTTTAGCGTTTGTATGGGTATCTTTAGGTAATCGATCGGGCTCGCAGGAGAAGCGAAGTGTAAAATGTAATCGAGTCTTCCTGGGACATGAACAAACTTAGTAACATCGTGATGGTAAAACTCAAAACGATCAAGGTGCATTAAATGCTCCAAATTTTTAAGATCTCCTGTGATCAAGTTATCCATTCCAATAACATGGCAACCTTCTTTTATAAATCGATCACACAAATGCGATCCAAGAAAGCCTGCTGCACCGGTAATCAATACTCTTTTCATTGAATCATTAGGTTTTCCCTTGATGTTCAAAAATAATGTCGAAAATCACTAAATGCTATGCTTATTTATAAATTTGATTCAATATCGGACGAAATAACACTAATACGCCTTCTCCTCACCTCTAAAAGCATTAACTACCGTTTGGACGATTATTTTCAAATCGAGAAACATCGACCAATTCTCAATATAAAAAATATCAAACTTTATTCTGTTCTGTATGTCTGTTTGATTCTCAATTTCCCCTCGGTAACCCCGCACCTGGGCCAATCCTGTGATTCCTGGCTTTACAAAATGGCGAACCATGTATTTATCAACTTTATCTGAATACTCATTGGTATGCTTTACCATATGTGGCCTTGGGCCTACTACTGACATTGTTCCAAAAAACACATTGTAAAATTGTGGAAGTTCATCAATACTAGTACGCCTAAGCACTTTTCCTATTTTAGTAATACGCAAGTCATTTTTAGTCGCCTGATGACTATCCGCATCTCGATTTGGTGCCATTGACCTGAATTTATAACAATAGAACTCTCTATTGTCAATACCATTTCTAGCTTGCCTGAAAAAAACAGGACCCTTAGATTCTAAACTAATTAGGATAGCAATTAAGGGGGTTAGCCAAGAAAGCAGTCCTAGGATGATAATAGTTGAGAATATAAAGTCAAAGCTTCGCTTTGTAAAGGCGTTTATAGGGCCGTGCAATGGTATGTCTCTAAGTGATAATACAGGTATGTAATCGTAATATTCAAATTTTAGTTTTTTGGCAAAAATATTTTTGTTGTCAGGAATAAACTTTAAGGTCTTTAAATTATTATCTGAAAAATTGATGAACTCGGTGATTTCTTCATTCTTTAATTCTGAAATTGAACAATAGATTTCGTCTACATTATTTTTCTCAATGAAATCCAAACATTCTTGCATTATGAACGTTTTGGTCTTTGGCAAGAACTGTCTGATAAAATTATACCCGAACTCCCGGCGTTCTCGAAAAACATTTACGAGTTGGTCAGTCTTTTTGTTCTTTCCGATAACAACGACATTTCTTAGGTTGCCTTTTATCTTCTCTCTGTATTCCATTAACAGAAAATAGTTCAGGAACTTTAATACTGAGATTGCCAAAAAGACTGATGAAAAATACTGGGCTAATGCCAATCTGCTAATAATCGGTTG